>NZ_JAWOVY010000018.1:0-105439 GCF_033340155.1 Vibrio sp. 1562 | reverse complement strand
GAGTAGTTTTACAGGCAAAGCCGAAACGGATGATAACCACCTACTGAAGTAGGTGGTTTAGGGCTGAAAACAAAAAGGAGGACATTTGTCCTCCTCTTGATGCACTCGATCATAATTCAGTTCAATGTTTACTTGAAAGCAATAAATGATGCTATTGAACGATGTTGGAAATAGACGTGCCTATGAATCCAAGCCTAGATAGCGTTTTTTGAATGCAGAAGCTGATGCAAATAAAGCTGACGCCAAAAGTGTAATAATAAAGCCAATTGCGTACTCAAATGCTTCATTAACCAGTAGCTGATAGCAGCTCACAAAAAAAATCAATACAACTGTAATAACATTAACTCGGTGAAACCAAGGGTGTTTTACAGATAACTTAGCGTAACCTTTTGATAACATTTGACTAATCCGCCAGACAACAATTAATAGTTTTATTTATAATCAACGACGATAGTAAGGCTTTATCGTATAAAGAGAAACGACTTTTTTAATTTTTTAGCTCAACATCACACGTCATTCAGTGACGTTTGACTTTAACCTCTTGACGCTTTTTCGTTCCACTAGAGTCGGTTCTAATTGTACGACCTGTGCCTCTGTTGACTTTTCATCCAACTTTCGGACAAGAGTCTCAACGGCAGCCTGCCCCAAACGGTACTTAGGCTGATGAATGGTAGTTAGCGATGGCGACATAAATTTCGCGATATGGATGTCATCGTAACCAATAATGGACAGGTCGTCCGGCACTTTAATATCGAGCTCATTTGCGGCGTTAATCACCCCCATCGCCATCATATCGTTAGAGACGAAAATCGAGCTAGGTAATGCGCCACGCTGAGCCATTTTTTTGAACGCTTGATACCCACCCTCACATTCGAAGTCAGACTCAATGATCCAATTGGCATTAAATTCCAAGCCAGCTTCGTTCATTGCTCGCTTATAACCTTCGTATCGCATTTGCGCTTGGTGTTTAATCAAAGGGCCTGTGATGCACCCAATTTCGGTATGGCCGCAATCAATTAAGTATTTCGCCGCTAAGTAACCGCCACGAAGTGAGTTGTCTTGGATTTTATCGCTTGTAAATAGCATCGGCCCCCAGTCCATTACCACAACTGGGATATCTGGGTAACGCTCAAATACATCGATACGCTCTCCTTCTAGCGACGAGCACATCAAGATCAAACCATCGACACGCTTTTGCAATAGCGTATTAATGGATTGACGCATACGTTCGTTATCACCCTCGGTGTTACATAAAATGAGGCTGTAGCCTTTTTGGTAGCAGCTGCGTTCGACGCCTTTTACGACTTCGCCAAAGAATGGGTTGGTTGAGGTTGTCACGAGCATACCAATGGTTTTGGTACGATTGACTTTGAGGCTACGCGCCAACGCAGAGGGCGCGTAGTAGTTAAGCTCTTTTGCGGCATTGTTAACGCGTTCAGAGATCTCTTCGCTCACAAAACGCGTCTTGTTAATAACATGGCTCACTGTTGAAGTGGAAACCCCTGCCAGTTTTGCGATGTCTTTCATCGTCGCCATGTTACTACTCCTATTTTAATGAGGCGTTGTGCGCCTTATTGTTCAGCGAGAAACGCGTCCACCTCTTCGCGGGTTGGAATCGACGTTTGCGCGCCAAAGCGGGTCACAGAAATTGCAGCCGCCGCATGTGCAAACTTAATCGCTGATTCTAAAGGTAAACCTTCTAGGAGACCAGTGACGAATGCCCCATTAAATGTATCGCCCGCAGCGGTAGTATCCGTCGCTTCAACGCGGAAACCCGAGATGATTTCGCCTCGACCGTTTTGGCTTAGCCAAACGCCTTTTGCACCGAGTGTGATCATGACAATTTCTATACCTTTACCATGTAGCACATTCGCCGCTTCTTGCGCGCTTTCGTTGTCTGTTACAGTAATACCTGTCAGAACTTCAGCTTCCGTTTCATTTGGCGTAATCACGTCAATGTAAGACAGTAATTCATCTGACAATTCACGAGCTGGCGCAGGATTCAAAATTACGTTGGTTTTGGCATCTTTCGCTACACGCGCAGCTTTCTCAATGCCGCACATCGGCGTTTCCAATTGCATTAGCAAGTAATCTGCTTGGCGAATACGCTCTAAATCTGGCTCAATCGCTTCTGCTGTCAGTTTGGCGTTCGCTTCAGCTGAAATGCAAATGCTGTTCTCACCACTGTCCGACACTTGAATCATCGCGATACCTGTCGGGCAATTTGGCTGCATCTTCACACCAGTGATATCGATGCCGTCCATTTTGAAGTTTTCGCGAATGTTAATGCCGAATGAGTCGTCGCCCACACAAGCGATAAAACCGATGTCTGCATTTAATCGCGCCGCCGCGACGGCTTGGTTGGCACCTTTGCCACCTGGGATAACTTGATAGTTGCGACCATGCAGCGTCTCGCCTGGGCGAGGGAAAGAAGGCACTTGAAGAACATGGTCAGCGTTTACACTACCTAACACCACTAACTTATTCATACGGTTATCCTCGGTTCTGAATGAACCCTTTTTAAAAACTGTTTAGGAAAATACATTAGATGACTTTAACTTCTCTTCCTGATGAAGGAGTCTCGATAAAAAGCCAAAGGCATCTATACCCCACACTTTGCAGTATTTTGGGTAAGTTTGCCCTCACCTCCTAAACGACAGATATAAACGGAGGAGAGAGCAAAAATTAGGATGATTTATTGGAACTTGAAACTTACTTAGTGACTACTTTTAGTGGTACTGGGATGTACTTTTCTACTTCTTCACCTTTCAAAACTTTGTCAGCCGTTTCAACACCTAAAGCACCGATAAGGTCTGGTTGCTGAGCAATAGTTGCCGCTAGTTTGCCACGGTTAACTGCTGCAATGCCGTCTTCCGTACCATCAAAACCAACGATAACGACATCTTTGCCAGAAGCTTGAACTGCGCGAAGTGCACCTAGCGCCATTTCATCATTCTGTGCAAATACCGCTTGTACATCCGGGTTAGCCGCTAGCAGGTTTTCCATTACGTTTAGACCTTTTGTGCGGTCAAAGTCAGCTGGTTGGCTAGCAAGAAGATCCATATCGCTGCCCTTCACGGCATTCATAAAGCCTTCACCGCGCTCACGCGCTGCCGATGTGCCCGCAATACCTTCAAGTTGAATGACTTTTGCTTTTTCGCCTACTTTTTCCATGATGTAGTGGCCTGCCATTTCACCACCAATTACGTTGTCCGACGCGATGTGACTCACAACTTCACCACGGCTTGCACCACGGTCTAATGTCAACACAGGGATCTTAGAACGGTTCGCCATACGAATTGCATTAGACACTGCATCAGAATCCGTTGGGTTGATAAGAATTGCTTTTACGCCGCGAATACTTAAATCCTCGATGTTCGACAGTTCTTTACTCGGGTCATTTTGCGAGTCCAGTACAATTAAGTCGTACCCCAATTCTTTCGCTTTTGCTTCCGCACCGTCTTTCATCGTTACGAAGAACGGGTTGTTTAGCGTCGAAACCACAATCGCCATGGTATCTTGAGCTTGCGCCGCTACCGATACGGTTGAAGAAAGAAGTGCAGCAGAGATAAGAGTTGCAAGTTTTTTCATCGTTCTAGTCCTTTGTGTAGGGTGAGCCAGTACACGTCCCCTGACTCGGTTTGTATTCACTGTTTTATATATACAGATTGTTATGAATTACTTGTTTTTGTTGTCTACCAATACCGCAAGCAAGATAACCACTGCTTTTGCAATCATTTGGTAGTAGGAAGAAACATCAAGTAGGTTAAGTGCATTGTTCAAGAAACCGATGATCAGCGCACCAATCAAGGTACCCATGATACGGCCTTTACCGCCCATCAAGCTGGTACCGCCAAGAACAACCGCTGCGATAGCGTCTAGCTCGTAGCCCATACCCGCTGTTGGCTGCGCCGAAGAAAGACGAGACGTTACAATAATGCCTGCAAGCGCTGCTAACATACCGCAGATGGCGTAGACACCAATCTTCACTCGGTCTACATTGATACCTGATAGGCGAGTCGCAGACTCATTGCCGCCTAGTGCGTAAACATAGCGACCAAAGCGCGTGTGGTTAAGTAAATACCAAGCCGCAGCGAACACAACCACCATTAACCAAACAGGAACTGGAATGCCTAGCGCGTAGCCAGTACCAAACCATGCGAACGCATCTGCGGTGTCAGTAAAGCCTGTCGAGATTGGACGACCTTCGGTGTACACCATGGTCACACCGCGTAGTAACGTCATGGTAACCAGCGTAGCGATAAATGCCTGCACCTTACCCTTCGCAATAATGATACCGCTGATCGCACCTAACGCTGCACCTGCGACTAAAGCAGTTGGAACCGCCACCAGCACCGGAACCTCAAGCGCAATCATGCTTGCCGCAAAGGCACCACACAATGCCAATACCGAACCAACACTTAAGTCGATGCCTGCTGTTAAAATAACTAATGTCATACCCACTGCGATAATGGCATTCACGGAGGTTTGACGAAGAATGTTGAGAATGTTGTCGACCGTAAAAAAGTTCGGGTTCAAAAATGACACAACAACGATCAGAAAGATCAAAGCTATCAGTGATTTTTGCTCAATCAGCCACTCTTTTGTGAACAACTTCTTGTTGCCAGTTTCGGTTGGTTTGCTCATGGTATTCGTACTCATGCTGCTTCCTCATTGATCTCTTTGCCTACGGCACAGGCGAGTAATTTTTCTTGATCGGCGTCTTTCGCATCAAATTCGCCAGTGATACGACCTTCATGCATCACTAAAATACGGTCGCTCATGCCGAGCACTTCAGGCATCTCGGAAGAAACCAAGATGATGCTCATGCCTTCGGCCTTAAACTTGTTGATGAGCTGATAAATCTCTTTTTTTGCTCCGACATCAACACCACGTGTTGGCTCATCCAGAATCAGAACTTTAGGTTTCGTCATTAACCCTTTCGCAATCGCAACTTTTTGCTGGTTACCACCAGATAAGTTGCCGATGATTTGATCTCGCGTTGGGGTTTTAATGTTGAATAACTTAATAAAATCTTCCACTGCAATCACTTCGTCGCTGTGTTGAATCTGGAAGCCTTTGGTCAGCTGGTTTAGCGAACAAAGTGACATGTTCTCCTTAACTGAAAGACCTAAAACCAAACCATCGCCTTTGCGATCTTCAGAGATGTAAGCGATACCATTTGCTAAGCCATCTTGCGGGCTAACCGGGTTAATAGTTTTGTTGTCAAGATTGATAACACCATGCTCACTAGGTAATGCGCCGTAAATGACTTTCATGAGTTCAGTGCGGCCTGCGCCCATCAAGCCAGAAATTCCGAGAATCTCACCGCGCTTGAGAGTAAAGCTCACATCCTGAACGCCAGACCCAGTCAAACCAATGACTTCAAGACAGGTTTCGCCATGTTGGACATCAATACGTGGATATTGCTCTTCTAATTTTCGGCCAACCATCATTTCAATTAGGCCATCTTCATCAGTGTCGGACACCTTGCACTCACCGATAAACTTACCATCACGAAGCACTGTAATATCATCACAGATTTCAAAGATTTCTTTAAGACGATGCGAAATGTATACGATGCCGCATCCTTGCTCGCGGAGCTCATTAATCACTTTAAACAGTGATTCCGTTTCGGTATCGGTCAATGCGTCCGTTGGCTCATCCATAATGATGACTTTCGACTCAAACGAAAGTGCCTTTGCAATTTCCACCATTTGTTGTTCACCAAGGCTTAAATCGCCAAGCAATGTTTTTGATGAGTGCTTTACATTCAGACGTTTTAAAAGCTTGTCAGCTTCGTCATACATTTTGCCCCACTGGATACGCCCTAAGGAGCCAGTGAACTCTCGTCCCAAGTAAATATTTTCGGCAATCGTCAGTTCAGGAATCAGGTTCAGCTCTTGGTGAATAATGCTAATACCAGCTTCCTGTGAATCGCGTGGACCTTTAAAGGCCGCCGGCTGACCTTGATATTGAATGCTCCCCGCATCCATGTGGTAAATGCCTGTCAACACCTTCATTAACGTTGACTTGCCTGCTCCATTTTCACCCATCAGCGCCATAACACGGCCTGGATAAACATTCAGGCTTGCTTTGTCGAGTGCTTTTACGCCCGGAAACGCCTTCTCAATTTCGCTTAGTTGTAGAATGGCTTGAGTCATAATCTGTCCTCAATATCTCTGGCTTAAAAAACCACGCCCGCTTGGAAAATAACGTTCGCATATGGCGAGCATTCGCCGGTTCTTACGATAGCGCGACTTTGCGCCGTGCGTGCTTTAAACGCTTCATGTGACACGTAGCTCACTTCAATAGATTTGCCCGTTTCTTCACTCTCTTTGCTCAGTTCGTTGAGCAACGCTTCATGCAAAACTGGGCTTGCATCAGAGAACTCTTCCGCAATGATGACCCCTTCGATTTGGGACTCAGATAGAATTACGCGAACAGTATCAAGAAAACTTGGGACCCCATGCGTTAGCGCCAAATCGATTCGCTGAACATGCTCTGGGATTGGTAGACCAGCATCACATATCGTGATCTCGTCAGTGTGGCCTAGCGTCGCCACCAAGTAAGAAATATCTGAGTTAATTAGGGTACTTTTTTTCATCTCATCGACCTTTCGGTTACACGTTCATACAACCATGAGCGCCTGTTTTAAAGTGTTTTCGTTATTAACAGAAAACCCATCGAAACGTTTCGATGAAATAATAATTCGTCATCGCAATTTGACCAGTGTGAGATCGATAAGGTGTGAGAATGATCTGTAATTCAATTGTCATTGAATAGGAAAAGTGCACTTGAGTCACACTTTACCATCGAAACGTTTCGATGATGGTATTTCCCTGTCATTACGGTTAGGTTTTATACAGGGAGGAAGGAAAAGAGACGTCCAACTACTGAGAAAACCTCTAGTTAATAAGCTCGAAACCTTTCACGTCATCACAATTCTTAGATAGCTGCCTGATTTTGGAGAACGCTCATCTTACAATCTGGTTACAATTTGCCAAAACACATCATCCGTTCAGTACCTTACCTGGTACGCGACGTTTGTAGGGACACAAACGGAAACTAAGAACCATAATGAAGTTAAGCAATAGAGTCATTTTGCTTGTCGCGCCAGTGATCTTATTAAGCGCGTTAGTATCTAGCTATATTATTTATAGCATTCAAAAAGTGACGCTCATCAAGCGGGAAGACAGCTATATTCAGTTGCAGATGGAAAAGCTCGCCGGGCAGTTTCGACAAGCGAATATTTTTCTTAATAGCTATGCCTATACGCTCAGTAAAAGTGATGTATTACAAGACTATTTGGTTAATCATAACAACCCCTATCGTGAGCGAGTCTTGTTTAATCGATTAGACGAGACCGCTGAAGTATTAAGCCATGGTTACAAAGGCGATGCGAGCATGGCGATCCTCGACGGCAAACAAAACCTTCTCTACTACACAGAAAACAAATATTACGAATCATCGGGCGTGGTCGACCCAAAGGTGTTAGAGTACATATCACGAAGTTTCAATGAGAGAGAGGCTTTCAGTCACACTGGCTTTATTTATAACTCCAGTGGACAAAGCATTCTTCTTCAATATGAGGTCGTCGACAAAAGAACGGGGACTCACCCTTTGAGCTTTGACTCGAAAAATGTGTTTTTTGTGGTAGTTTCCGTATCACTTGAAGCCTTTAACGAGATTAAGCATGAAATCGAGTTTGACACGCACAGCGTGATTACTTTCGCCGACAAACCCATTTATCTTGATATTCCTCTCGCTCAAACCATTGAGCTGCTGCCGCACTTTTATGCCGTGCTTTCTCCTGCCGAATATTTAATGTGGAATAAAGTCGATAAAGTGTGGCTAGAACTTGCTTTCTCCTTTGGCGTAGCGGCGTTTTTCACCATCACATTAATCATTTTGGTGTTGTACCGCTATGTGCTGCGCCCTGTTTCTCGCCTTGATAAGCAGCTGAACGAACTTGAATCTAATCAACGTGACAATATTGAAAAGCTAGAAACAAACGATGAAATAGGACGCCTCTCTGCACGCTTTTTTGATATGTATGAGGAACTTAATGTCATCTATAAAAAGACAAAACGCCTAGCTGAAACGGATCACCTGACGCAACTCGCCAATCGCCATCGTTTTCATGAGCTTGCCACTCGTGAACTTATCTCCCCTTCGCAGTTTCTGTGGGTTGTTTACGTCGATCTTGATAACTTTAAATACGTGAATGATAAATACGGGCATGAATTGGGAGATAACTTATTAAAAGTGTTCTCATCACACATCAAGAATGCCTGTCAAAAGTTCTCGCACGATTACAACAGCCCCTGCTTTGCCGCCAGGTTATCTGGTGACGAATTTGCAATTTTGCTGAGCTCAAATCAAGAGGTAAAACGCTTGCCTGATTTGCTTGCATCAGAGCTGCTAAAACCGATTAGTAATCTCAGTTCATCTTGGAGTAATTCATTTCCCGTTACGGCAAGCGTAGGTATTGCACAATATCCTCAAGACGGTACTGACATCGCGAAGTTACTCTCCAGTGCCGATGCGGCTATGTATCAAGCAAAACGGGCAGGGAAAAATCAATACGCCTATTATTCAGCCGCTCTCAATATTGAGTCTCAAAGACGAAGTCAACTTGAACGTGCGCTCCGAAAAAGCAATGTAGAGGAAGAATTTCACCTTGTTTTTCAACCCTATATGAACAATCGAAGCAACGAAATTGAGGGGTTAGAAGTCTTGTTGCGCTGGGAAGCCGAAGGTATCGGCCCTATCCCTCCAAAGGAGTTTATTCCAATTGCAGAGCAAGCCGGATTATTTGATAAAATTGACCGCTGGGTTTTCGCCAATGCAACGGCGGAATACCATCAATTAAGGAATATTTTCGGTAAGGATATTGTTCTTTCGGTCAATCTTTCATCAGCAGAGCTAAACTCGATAGAAATGGCAAACTACATCCATGAACAAGCGACACTGCACAGTGTTAAACCAGAATGTATTGAGATAGAAATAACCGAAACCTTTGCCGCAGAACAACAAGGAACGGCTCTACTTGATGAGCTATCAAAACGTGGCTACCGTCTTGCAATTGATGACTTTGGTTCTGGTTACACATCGTTAACTCAGCTCGTTCAGTATCCGGTTCAAAAAATCAAATTTGATCGAGAGTTCCTCGTTACATTGATGAAGACCAACAACGGCCATGTGATCAAACCTATTATTGAGCTATGCCATGCCCAGAATAAAACGGTTACAGCAGAAGGTATTGAACACAATATGATGCATGAATGGCTATCGGCATACCGCTGCGACTATATGCAAGGCTATTTATTTGGCAAACCAATGACTAAAGAACAATTGAGCTTGTGGTGGCAATCGGCAAATGACGACAGTCGATTTGATGCGTCCATGGCCAGCTCAATTAGGGTTTCAAGAACATAAGTTAAGGGGAGACGTACAGCTGTCACAACTGTGGCGGCTGTATTTAGTTATATATGAGCTTCATTGATAGATGCTCAGCTTTTGTTCCCCCATACCTATATCTATGACTTTAGTCGAGTAAATCACTATTTATTCGTTTTTAAACCAGCACTTCCTTGAAATCCAAACCGGTCAAATTCAGCGCTTTGACGCTATCGTACAAGCCACCTTTTTTGTCCGTGCAAAACGTTCTGAGCCCAGCACCTTTTACTCTGAACAAGTCAGATTCATTAACGGCTTCTCTATTCAAAACGAGTTTCTTAAACGGTCTAGCACGACTTAGCTTACCATGACGAAGATTATACTCGGTAGCAGAGGTATCAATGGCATCAATTTGAGTGACAATGTTTAATGCTCGCCAAGGCTTTCCTTGTAGATTTAATGGTAAAAATTCGACATTCTCGCTCAACACATCGAGCTTATCCGCAATAGAAGCGGATACAGCAAGAGTAAAAGATCCCCATGCTGCAATATCAGGCCTGGGTAATGGCTTTTCACCCTTAACGTCTAACCATTCAATATCAATACTTTTCCAACTGGCTTTAACAGACTCTCCATAGAGTTGGATAGGTTTGCTTGCCGTTACTTGAAGAGACATTTCCAATGGCGACTCTCGCAACATTGCAAAATCATTAACATTGGGAGTGACAATAAACACTTTATTAAATGCTGTCATAACCGTCCTTAAATCAATTTGAGCGCTTTCAAACCAAACATAATAAATAGAGTTTACTTTCACGTTCAAAAATTTAATGAATTTAGATCTGGCGTTCTTATCTTTTAATTTCTAAGTTTTATTATTTATATATTTTAATCCACACGATAGAATTATTTTTTAAATTTTTACTATGTACCCTTCCTTATGTAATCGAATAAATTAGAGAATAAACAATAGCACGCATCACTTCACTTTTGTCGAGCTCATCACTCTCACTTAAACGATACATTCACAAGTTCAATTTTTGTACGACTTAGACTTGGCTTTGTCAATCGTGAATTAAAAACAACCGACTCACCGCTGTTTTACTGCCTTTTCTTACCACCCTGTTGTTTATTCATACATTATAAATGCACTTATACACATAACGATTCGGCGTTACGATTTGTTACGAGTTAAATCACAAACTTTTGAGGTATTGGATAAAGCGTAGAAAAAGAAAACACATTGAAATAAAAAGAGTTTCTAAACTACGAAAAATAAAACGCCGTTTTTATAAATTAGCAACTTCACAAATATCCTTAAACACAGTTTTATTAATTACATATATCAGATATTATTTACGCCGAAGTTTATAGAAACCATCGTTAAACTTCATATTTTATATAAGTTTCAATTAGTTAGTTTTTAACTCGAAAACTTATCGTCAACCCAATATCAAGCACCTAAGCGTGCAATAAGAAACATTGGGAATAGAATTATATTGATGTGCATGTTGTTTTAACGAATGCATGAAGCAATCGGTAAATTTGTAACACCATAGAGTTTTATTTAGCCAAGATGAAAAAGTTAATTTTATTATTTACATGTGCGCTGTTGTCTGTCTCACCTTTTGCTTTTGCAAAACAATCAGATAACGAACCCAGGGATCATTTACGACCAAAGCAAGTTGAACATGTGTTTAAACAAGCCAAGCTAGATGGCATAGTAGACTTTAAGTTGTTCAGTGACGCTTACATCGCTTATCAGAAGACACCCGATAGAAAGAAGTCGGTACTAACGATCATCGACTATAGTAAACCATCAACTGAAAAGCGTTTTTATGTGGTTGATTTAGATAAAAAGAAGCTAATCTACAATACGTATGTTTCTCACGGCGTGAACAGCGGAAAGAAAACAGCGACACAGTTTTCAAATGTCGTGAACTCGCGAAAAACATCATTGGGCACTTTTTTGACTGATACCACTTACTACGGCTCAAATGGCTATTCACTTCGATTAGATGGGCTAAGCTCTGGATTAAACGACAAAGCTCGCGAGCGTTACATTGTCGTGCACGGTGCCGATTACGCAAACCCTTCCTTTATCAAGAAGAATGGATACCTCGGACGCAGTTGGGGTTGCCCTGCTTTACCAAAGAAGTTGTCTCGCGAGATCATTGACACTATAAAAGGCGGCAGCGTTATTTACGCAAGCGCGTAATACCGATGCGACACATATGACACATATGGGGAAGAAAAAAGAAGATTCTATTTCTTCCCCAGTAATAATCCTGTTAGCTTAATCGTCCTTGTGCAACGACTCTCTTTCCATTTTCGCTTACTCGAAAGCGAAAACTATTGTGTTATTCGCTGATATACCTAAGTGCGATCAGAAAACTCTGTTCATCCCCCTTCCATCTCGTTAGTATACGCTGAGTTCATCAGACACTGGCTTTCGTCGTTATCATAGTTCCACTAAGATTCCTTAATCATGGTGGGTAACTGTGGCTTTATATGTTTAGGGTTACTTCTTGCGTTATCTACACCATATATTATTGATGCTTTCTTTGTCCCTGCTCTCAGGGCTCATCACAGCTTCATATGCGCATGAGTGGCACCACACCAAACATTACACTTCCGAGCGCCTACTTAAACTCTCTCAACAAGACGATTTTGAGCTAGCACACACTGATTTTCATGCCTCAGCTTCTCTGAGCTCTTGGGGTTCAGAAAGTTACTACCTACATATAAAGCGCGAGTTGTTCGGGCTTGTCTCCTGTCGCCGAACATCAGCTACTGATGGCGTTTTATCATCAGATTTTACTCCTGATTATTTTTTACTTATTGCTTTCTCTTCTCCACCACTACTGGAGTTGGCAAAACAAGCATCTCGCTTACCTCTAGACAGTTATGGCGGACTCATGAGTCAACGCTCTCTTTATCGCCTCTCAGGAAGAAAGGAAGCGAACTTAATGTACGTCTTTACTCATGGTCGCAACGCCTTCTCTGTTGTTTAACTTTTTATGACATACAGAGAACACGAAAATGTAACGATAAGAGCCAATATGCTCATTGTTACTAGAACCAATTTGAGGTCCATATAATGACAAGAATCGCTACAACCATCGCACTAGCATTACTATTTTCAGCGGGCTCAACCTTTGCAAACACAGAAACTAAGCCAGAAGAAATGAGTAACGACACTCTGTTAGAGTGTGCCAACGTTTCTAACGCACGTATTGCAGTTCCGGAACACAGAGCGATGTTCAGACACTACTTAATGTCTGAGAGAGACTACAGCTTTGACCAGCTATCGTCTGCCGAACTTGAATTTAAAGCAGCAGATAAGAATGAGTCTGAAGTAGAGAACATCTACAAGTCTCAGTGCAAAGAAGTTGGCGAATACCTATATAGCATTGGCTATTAAATTCGAAACCCTAACGACACTCAAAAAGAAAGGCGCAATGTATGCGCCTTTCTTTTTACTGACAAAAACCTGTCGATTAGATGTCTAATCTGCATACAAGCTTAAAAGTGCAAATCAAAGTAAACTTACTGGGAAAACTCAGACACATCCTTGGGTTTACAGAACGCTCGACGTGCTTTAACAAACAAGAAACTAAGCACTCCAATCACAAGAGTAATTATTGGTGCCGCCATTAATAGCATTGTGATCGCTTTGCTCATATTTTCTGGTAACAAAGGAAGTAATGAACCAAAACCGCATAATACCAGCGTCCATAAAATCGCACTCAACCACGCAAAGTAATGGAATTTACTAATACGTTTCACTCGCAACCCCATCATTAATGGCAATAGGGAGCGAACAACCGGAATAAACCGCGCACAAAAAAGCGCAATCAATCCATGTTTACTGAGTAATACGTCGACTTGTTCCAGGCGC
This sequence comes from Vibrio sp. 1562, assembly GCF_033340155.1. Taxonomy (NCBI): domain Bacteria; kingdom Pseudomonadati; phylum Pseudomonadota; class Gammaproteobacteria; order Vibrionales; family Vibrionaceae; genus Vibrio; species Vibrio sp. 1562. The sequence goes on along the minus strand of NZ_JAWOVY010000018.1, from coordinate 92,136 downwards.
TTTTGAGGAACCGCACTCACCCAGCCTTGGACCTTAGGTAAGCGATTTAGCCACTTGCCTTGTAAATAAGCCGCCCAACTTCCCAATCCCGCACTAACAGCTATCACCAACATGATCATAATTGGGTCAAGGACGCCAACCGCCGCCAGCGTACCGGATAATACGACGACACTGTCGCATGGGAAAGGTGCAGCAGGAATAAAACCACTTTCCAAAAAAATAATCACAGCAACAACAAAATAAACTAAACCTGCACTGCCTGGCGCCATTAACGCCGTGAAATCTTGATGCCAAAAGGCACTCAAGACCTGAATTATCGAATCAAACATAAACCGTTCCTAAGCATAATTAACCAAAAGTTGCAAAAACATGGAATGTGTTAGCGAGCATGTATAAAGCGGTATATGAAATTCGATTCTTTTCTCACGCCGATTCTGTATTTAAAGTGAGTAAAAATACTTTCAATACAACAACCTAAAGCCTCATTGCCGATGCGTTTTAGCCGCCTCATCGAGTAAATTGCCGAACGATGCGCCCACCATGCTACATCAAGCATTTCAAACCATTCGGGCTCTACATCGTCGTTCGAGCTCATTTCCTTAGCATGGCTAACCCTCAATACATTCCGGCTGTTTAAACTCGGATAGTCTTGTTGTATTGAAGAGATAGGATGTTCTGAAAAGTGCTTCGACTTAGCGTCAACAGCAATATTCTGGTTATGAAAGGAAAGAAAATTTGGGTGTGAGTGCGCCAGGCTCATGCTCGGAGCCAACAAGCAGAAAAGTAGTCCGAGTAAAGCAATCAGGGTCGTACGCACAAAGGTAACCAAAACCAAAATAATAAGTTCTTTTAACCCTGTGCGTAACTATTGGCAATTAGTATTCTTAATCGTTAAGAATACTAATTATTTTTCACCGTAAGGGTAGCTTTCAAACATCTTCGCGATTTCTTCTTGGATGAGAGATTCTCTTTTCTCAGAGCTCATTGACTCAGACAGTTTACGACTTGAAACGCCTTTCCAAACGACTTGATTAGCCTTTGCATCAACCAGTTCAACCACCAACTTCCCATACTTACGTTCTTTATATCTTTCTGGGCTTGAAGTGATCACACCAAAGCTATTCCAGCCATAGCCAAAGCTCACCGACGATCCTGAAGAAACAAGCTCGGATTCTTCTACGATATCATGATGTACGTAAAGGTCACCGCCACTATTTACCTTAATTAAACCCTTACCCTCAAGCTGTTCAGCAAGCCCTTGCTCAATACGTCGACCATCAATACTGGTAGGAGCTTCCGCCTGAGCACCGAAGTCAAACGTTCTGTAAGCTGAAAAGTCGGCTTGTTTATCTACATCGGTTGTAACGGTAGTACAAGCAGATACCAGCATCACCACCAGCCCTAATATCAAACCTCTCATCATGTTAAATCTCCTTTGGTTAAGCTGACTGTTTCAGCAGAATTACCCTGTGTTATACATACGCATCAACAGTAAAAAGTAATCATTTCAATATCTAGTCTTGACCATGAAACGTGACTGTTCAATAAACGAGATTAACCTTTACACAGAAAATCTTGAATATCATCAACATCTAAACACCTAAGAATTCGGTGTTTACGACCTAATTGGAAGCCTCTAGGCTTAGTAACGAAATCGCGAGTGCCACAAAAAACCAGAGACAATGAACACTTTAACATCAGTCCGCTACTTTTTTAGGCAACTGACAAACATTTGATGAGAAAAGACTTTTCTTTTTCGTCCAGTGTGGCATATTAACCGAGTCCTATCGATGCGCGGGCATCGTATAATGGCTATTACCTCAGCCTTCCAAGCTGATGATGCGGGTTCGATTCCCGCTGCCCGCTCCAATCTCTTTATCTCAATTTACTCATAAAAATCCGATGGCGGAGCGAACAAACGGCGGCAGCGTTGTTTCCATGATAAGTTTGGTCGAGTTACGTCATAAAACATGTCTTTCCATTCTGCAAACGTCACGCGGATGGGATTAAAGCTGTTTACAGGTTTAGAAACCCCATACCGAACCGTTTCCACCTCTGGTTCAAACGTTCCGAACATTCGATCCCAAATAATTAATACACCCGCATAATTTTTGTCGATGTACTGACGGTTCACACCATGATGAACGCGATGGTGAGACGGCGTGTTAAATACCCACTCTAGTGGCCCGAGCGAACGAATTGATTGGGTGTGAACAAAAAACTGTAAGCCCAGATTAAACAACACAACGAAGACAACCCATTTTGGCTCAAAACCAATAATCACCAAGGGCAACCAAAAAATCCACATCCCCGCTAGCGGATACATTAAACTTTGACGAAAGGCGGTACTGAAGTTCATTCTTTCCGAACTGTGATGAACAACGTGCGCGGCCCACATCCAACGAATACGATGGCTAGCCCGATGAAACCAGTAATAGAAAAAATCTTGCAGGACAACAAGTAAAAGAAAAGCTGAGACGCTCATTTCGATATCAAACAAACGCCAATCAAACCACCACAAATACAACTGAGCAATCAGTAAACCCGTGAGTATGTCTGTCGCTTGGTGTAAGCCCGCAAGAACAAAATTACACGCTACTTCAGGGAAGTAATACGTCGCGCTTTCAGGCAAGCGTCCCCTTCTTTGTCCGAACCAATATTCGGCAAGCATGCAGAAAAAGAAAACTGGAGCCAGAATCATCAGAAGTAATTCTGGGCGGTCCATCAACTGCGTCCAATCCATTGTGTTTCTACCATTTTGCATAGTGATCTTCAGTAAGACCCATAACTTCTTCTAACTGATGTTTGATGCCATTTCCATCGATAATATAGCCAGAGAAATAACCGATGTACTGACGAAAGTTACTTTTGAGAAGCCAAAAATTTTTCTTCTCTGAGCGTCGATTCAAAGGCGTGAACTGTAAGTTAACTCGTTTATCTTCAGACGTAATATGCCACTTTTGCCCTTCATCACTTCGTGAAAACTGAAATTGCACAGGTTGCAAAAAGTGACGCTGACCATTAATCCACAATACATTTTCGCAATAGCCAGTTTCATTAACGCCAGCTGCCAAGTTCAACCCCAGACGCCTGTCATCCTCAAAGCAATTGATACTCGCCCAGCGCCAACTTGTTTCTCGCCGGATGTACCCAGCGGAAAAATCGTAACCAGCAGCCACCTCTGAAAGATCTTGCTCTTTTCCTAATATGAACAAGTTACCTTCTACTGCTAACGCATTGTGCTTCTGAGTATATGTCCAACCCGCATAACCTGTTGGCGTACACAACATTAATGGCAAACTCATATTTTCTGGACGTAAATAGAGATCCGCATTGACTGACTCTGTCACAAAGTGGACGTGCCAAATACCATCCTTAATAGAAAACTGAACTCTTTTGTTAGCAAGATGGGCAAGACTGCACCAACTGGAAGGATGAGTTTGATAACCTATATTAAAAGGTTTCAACCATTGTTGCTCAATCAACTTATTCTTTTTAATATCAAACAGGTAGCAAAAGCCGGATGCTAAATACCGTATATCAGCAATCGCTACTCCAATGACGTAATTAGGTGTGACCAAATTGACGAACTGAAACTGCTTATAATCGCGGTAACGGCGCCACTTAGACACAGGCTTATCCATCTCATCGAGGTAGGTAAATTTATCTAGCTGTAACGATGTTGGAATTCCATCAAGGTGGCCAAACGCTGGTAGGCCATTCTGCTGAATAAACGAGTTCAGAACCTTAAGCTCATCCATATAGTTGTCTTTTCACAAGTTATCACACACAAAAACTTTAACATGACGTTAACATAAACAATTTGCGTAACTGCACAACAACATCGACTAAAGTGATTTCTGCTTGTTATATGTGAAACTGATCACTCAACCACCCGCTTACTTAGCTCGCCCTACCTATCTCAACCAACACTGCCTGGGTTAGAAGCTGCACATTCTCATCCGCAGGAAAGACCACTACAACCATTGAATCTTGGTCAAAATCACTATTTAATGGAAATACATTCACATAAACTGATTGCTTATTCACATCAAGGAAGAAATCTATGTCATACATACACGATACTATTGTTGCGTTGCAACACAGTAGCCCTGCGCAAAAAGAATTTTACCAAGCGGTAGAAGAAGTATTAACTTCTCTCGCGCCGGTAATAGAAGGCAATAATAAATATAAGGAACAAGCGATTATCCAGAGGATCGTCGAGCCAGAACGTCAAATCATGTTTCGAGTTCCTTGGGTTGATGATGCTGGAAATGTACAAGTAAACAAAGGTTATCGAGTTGAATTCAACTCTGCTTTGGGGCCGTACAAAGGAGGATTGAGATTCCATCACTCAGTCAATGCGAGCATCATAAAATTTCTCGGCTTTGAGCAAATCTTTAAAAACGCACTGACTGGCCTTCCTATCGGTGGCGGCAAAGGCGGTTCAAACTTCGATCCTAAAGGAAAATCCGACGGCGAGATCATGCGATTTTGCCAATCATTTATGAACGAGTTGTACCGTCATATCGGTCCTGCCACCGATGTTCCCGCAGGCGATATCGGCGTCGGGGCGCGCGAAATTGGCTATATGTTTGGTCAATACAAACGATTGACGGGGCGCTACGAAGGTGTGCTTACAGGCAAGAGTCTTCTTTGGGGTGGCTCACTCGCCAGAAAAGAAGCGACAGGATATGGCGCCGTCTATTTTGCAGAATGCATGCTCAACGACCGCAACGATTCATTGAAAGGGAAAACTTGCCTCGTTTCTGGTGCTGGCAACGTGGCTATCTACGCCATTGAAAAACTGTACCATATGGGAGCAACGCCGGTTACATGCAGCGACTCTCGAGGTACGATCTATCATGAGCACGGTATTGATCTTAAGCTCCTAAAACAACTGAAAGAAGTGAAAAGAGCAAGCTTAGAAGAATATTTAGAAACTTACCCTGAAGCAGAATACACACCAGAGGGCGACTATCCTAATGAAGGACATGCTGTTTGGCGATATCAGGCTGATGCTGCCTTCCCTTGTGCGACTCAAAATGAATTAACGTCAGACGACGCACTGGCTCTTATCGAAAACGGATGTATTTTGATTAGTGAAGGGGCGAACATGCCAACCACCCGTGATGCTGCCAATATTATCGTGGACTCGGACATAGCTTATGGGCCTGCCAAAGCAGCCAATGCAGGCGGCGTTGCAACCAGTCAACTTGAAATGGCGCAAAACGCCAGCATGCAAAACTGGACGTTTGAACAAGTGGATAGTCAGTTGCAAACCATCATGAAAAATATTTTCATCAATGCAAACGAAACCAGTAAAGAGTTTGGCCAACCTGGAAATTTAGTTTTAGGCGCCAACATTTCAGGCTTTAGAAAAGTCGCTGATGCAATGATTGAGCAAGGTGTCGTCTAGATGAACGAGCCAGCAGGATGACTGCTGGCTTAATATAACTCCGCAATAGGCCGCGCTTTTTGATAAAGAGCTCCACTTAATTCGCAATAAGCGTTGTCACTTCTGTTTTAACGGAGTTGGCGATAAAGCAATTCTCATGGGCCATGTGGTGCAGTTTTTCTAATTGAGATGGTGTCGGTTGTTTTTCACCTGAAAATGTTATCTTAGGGTTTAACGTTACCTTTGATACCCACTCTTTTCCGTTTTCGCCTTTTTCAAGCTCCCCTACCGCTTCATCGAAGTAACTGTCCACAACGTAACGCCGCTTTGCTGCAATAGACAGGAAAACGAGCATATGACAACTAGAAAGTGCCGCGACAAACGCTTCTTCTGGATCAACGTTTTCTTCTACGGATAGTGGTAATGGTACTACGTGGGGAGATGGAGATGCTGGGACTTGCAACCCTCCATCAAATTGCCAAATGTGTGCCCTACTATACTTATTATCCTTAAACTCTTCGCCAGCTTTACGATGCCATTTGATTAAAGCGGAATGCTTACTCATTCTAACTCCCTGATTTTCCGACGACGAATCAACACTATCCGTCCTTGCCACAGTAAACCACAACAAAATGAGTTAAGGAAAGCATCGCACTCACAGGGACTATAAAATCTGTTGAGGATCGGCATTGTTCTTCTGGATATCATCCAAAAGTCTATGAGACTGATGGATGTTGACCTGTAACCGATTGATCAGCATCTGCAACTGCTCAATCTCGGGACTTTGGTTGGCTTTAAGTTGAGTTTCCAGGGCCTCCGTTTGGCTCGCCAAAATAGGTAAACTTAGGTTCAGTGCCATCCCTTTCGTTTTGTGCAACGTCAGCTCTAATGAAGCAAAGTCTTCAGCCATAAAGTATTCAATAAGCTCATCAACAGATGTCTCAAAATCGACAATAATGCTTTTTAGCAGCTCGTCGAGCGCTTCTGGCTCATCTCGTAAAGAAGCAAACATGCCTGAGCGGGAGAGTTCTTCCTCTGTTAACCTTAAGTTCTCGATTGGCTTACGCTGCAACTGAAGCACATTGCTGTCACTCGTTAGTGGCGGATTCTGTTTCGGTTCGAGTCTGGCGGCAAACTGTTTGAGAGCGTCTGAAAAGCTCTCATGCTGTAGCGGTTTTGTAAGCACATGGTCTGCTCCTGCTTCAATAAAGCTATCATGGGCTTCACGAAATACGTCTGCCGTGTACGCAAAGAGTAATGTCTTGATACCTAACTCTTGTCGGATAACGCGTGTCGCCTCAACGCCATTCATCTCGGGCATATGGTTGTCCATCAAGATCAGGTCGTACTCGTTCTCTTTCGCCTTTTTAACCGCGATTAATCCATTTTCTGCAACATCCACTTCATGCCCAAGCTTTTCGCAAAACCCCTTTGCCACAATGGCATTCACACGGTTATCATCAGCAAGTAGTATCTTTAAATGGTGTGATTTTGCGCGAGGTTTCGGTGCTTCTTGCTGCTTTTTCGGAGCAGATTCTACCCAAGGAATCGGCAACTCAACGATAAATTGACTTCCAACGCCTTCTATACTCTTCAGAGTAATATGGCCACCCATCAAATCGGTTAGTTTTTTGACGATGGCTAACCCAAGCCCTGTTCCGCCGAACCTTCGAGTCGTTGATGAGTCTGCTTGCTCAAACGAGTTAAAAATATGCTCGTGCTTGTCTGGCGCAATACCAATACCGGTGTCGCTCACGCGCATGACCAACAACTGATTCGATTCATCTAACTCAGTTCTAACCAGCACGTGCCCTTCATTAGTAAACTTCACCGCGTTACCGGCGAGATTAAACAAGATCTGTCGTAAACGCGCACAATCCCCAGTAAATTCAGTATATTCAGAAATCTCGTTTTCCAAGATTAACTCGATATTTTTTTCATCAACAAGTGGTTTTATTGCGCTACACACCGGAGAAAGCACTTGATCGAGCTTAAACTTAGCTTGCTCAAATTCCAGTTTGTTTTCTTCAACTTTAGAAAAATCCAAAATATCGTTGAGGATAGTCATCAGATGCTGGCCAGAGTCAAGAATAACCCTAATGTGCTCTTTCGTCGTCGGCTCTTTGGTCTCTTCTGCAATCATTTGAGAAAGCCCTAGTACGCCATTCATCGGCGTTCTTAGTTCGTGACTCATTGCAGCGAGAAAATTTGATTTCGCTTTTGCCGCTCGCTCGGCTTTGTTTCTCGCCTCTTCAATTTCAAGATTCAACTGTTTTAAGTTATGCATTCGGTGATGCGACTGATAAACAAACGCGCTAACTAGAAACATCACCGCGATAAATACAAACAGCCACGTAAAACGCGCCTCACTTTGAGCAATATTGAGTAACCGATGCTCTGAGCTTTCGACAAACTCAATATAAGTGTGATCAAGCAGTTCATTCGTCAGCAATTCAATTCTTTTATCACTCGTTTGAAGCCGTTTAAGGAAGTTCGCTTCCTTTTCACTCTCAACTTCAGTTTGTGTTAGAAGCAACTGGTTGAGAAATTCAAAATAACGACTGCCACCCAATGATTGGCCGCGCTCGGTAGAAACATCTTGCTGATATAAATTGAACAACATGAGTAATGCATACCGATTTTCTACCTGAACACCAATTAACATATCAAGCTTCAACGTTGTTTGAAGCACTCGCTCCTTAAACTGTTCAAGCGTATCCCTAACTTTTATACGATTGGGTGTCACGGGAAACCAAACAGATGCCTTTGATGATTCCAACAGTGCCTGTGCTGCGATTTCTATCTCTACTAAAGATGTTGTTAACTCATAGTTTTTCCTATCTTCAACGGCATATCGGTTCACGATAACATCACGCTCTTCAATCAACTCATGTCCGATATTCATTAGCCCTGCATGAAATTCTTGAGCGTTTTTTGAATTCATATACGACATATACGCCAGTGTGCAGCACGTCAGTATCCCAATAAAAAAGCAAAAGTTGATCAGTTTGAATTTATTCATTTTCCAACACCTCTAAAATTATGGGTCTAGGTGCTGTCAACGACTGCAAGAATGCTTCAATGTCCGCGACATTCTCATCGTTCATCGTTATACCGAGCTGGGTTTTAGCCATGATTTGTATCGCGTCGGATAACTTATCGACTTGCCCATTATGAAAATAAGGACTCGTTAGCGCGACATTGCGTAAACTGGCTACTCTAAAATAGAATCGCTCTTCATCTTCTATCGTAACGAGTTGCCTGCCCGAGTCCTCTACTACTGGCTTATCCTTGAAATAGGCGAACCTTTGGATCATCGCTCCGCCGATATTTTTGCCCTGATGACACTGCACACAACCTGAAGTCTGAAATGTTTTCCAACCTCTGATTTGCTGTTCACTCAGTACATGCGTGTAACCCAATAAGTAAGCATCGAATGGTGCGCCAGGCGTCTGCAGCCCTTCAACAAACTCCACAATAGCGGACTTGATATTATGAACGTTAATCGGCAATTCACCGTCACGATTAAATAGAGCTTGATAATGTTCACTCTCTTTTACATATTGCTGTATTGTTTGCCAGTTTGAGTCCATTTCCATTGGATTATGGATTGGACCATCAATCTGAGCCATCAAGGTGTTTTCCGTACCATCCCATAAAAAACGATAATTTAACGCCGCATTAAACACTGTTATAGAATTTCTAATTCCATCACCTTTCACCCCCGTAGAGACTGGTGTATTTTCAGCGCCATTGGTTTGCAGATTGTGGCATGTCGCGCAGCTGACATTACCATTTGACGATAATTGAGGATCGCGGAAGAGATGCCAGCCAATTCTCGCTAGCTTAATATCTACATTAGGATCACCCTGTATGGGCTGAACTAGAGAGATATCACCTAACATCTTCGCGTTTCTTGCGATTGTTGTTTGGCTCAAAATGAGTGTTACAACAGCTAGTGCGATTGCGCTGAATTGCCTCATCAACTACATACCTTAAACTTGTCATTGATATGAATTTAGTTGCATTTTGGCATTTTTTCCACCGACAGGAAGTTGAAAAACCGAGTTAAGTATTGCTTTGTTTAAGGCTTTGGTTGAAGAGGGAGTAATAAGGCGAATAGGAAGAAACCTATCGCCTTATGAGTAGCTAACGTATTGAAATCTGAGTTTAGTGTAGAAAAGCCAAAAACCGTTGAAACCAAGTCACCTCTCCATACGAGATCAGATCGAAAATAGTAAAGAATACGGCACAGATAACGGCCAACTTAATCAAACGCTGAACAATAAACATAAACGTCACAATTACCAATAATTTGCTTTAGTTTACTATCTCACACAGCGTTTATATATAAAAAAGTAGTCTCCTAATTAGCCTCGGCAACTTATTCATTAGAACCTATACTCAAGCATCTCTAAGTTATTTGGATATACTTGAATTAGGATTTCAAAAAGTCCCTGTGACCACACAAGGAGGACTGCATGAAACGACTATGGATATGGTTCTTACCTTTACTCTTGATGGCCAGTCAAGCACTGGCGAATACCGTTTGGATTGTTCCTGTCAAAGGCGCTATAGGGCCTGCTACTAGCGACTATTTATCTCGTGAAATAGAAGAAGCTCAACTAAACGGTGTCAGTTTAGTGATCTTAGAGATGGACACACCAGGCGGCTTAGATAGCGCAATGCGAGATATTATTCATGCGATTACCACCTCCTCGACTCCCATTGCGACTTGGGTCGGCCCATCTGGTTCTAGAGCCGCCAGTGCCGGAACATACATCTTGCTCGCTAGTCACGTAGCCGCCATGGCTGAAGCGACAAACCTCGGAGCTGCAACGCCCGTCGCGTTAGGTGGTGCGCCTCAACCTCCTTCATCGGATGATGGCAAAGATCAAAACGCGGAAGAAACGCCAGAAGGAACCAACGAAAGCTCAGAGAAAGTTCCCGCTAAAACCGCAATGGAGAAAAAGGTAATTAACGACGCCAAAGCCTACATTAAAGGCTTAGCAAAACTTCATGGACGAAATGCAGAATGGGCAGAGAAAGCAGTAAGCGAGGCGGCGAGCTTGGATGCAACAGAAGCATTAGAATTAAACGTGATCGATTACATCGCCAATTCGCCAGAAGACTTAGTCAAAGCCATAGATGGGCAAACTGTTAAAGTAAACAATCGCACTGTGACATTGTCACTTGAAAATCCAACATGGGTTGAAAGAACGCCAGATTGGCGAGCAGAAATGTTAGCCGTTATCACCAACCCAAACGTTGCCTACATTCTAATGCTCATCGGCATCTACGGTTTACTTCTTGAATTTTACAACCCAGGAATTGGCTTACCCGGTGTGCTAGGTGGGATTTGTCTGCTTCTTGCCATGTACGCACTACAAATGATGCCCGTCAACTACGCAGGTCTTGGTCTGCTGTTACTCGGTATTGCACTAATGATAGCGGAAGCATTCAGCCCGAGCTTTGGTATTTTGGGCTTAGGCGGCGTTGTCGCCTTTGTTCTCGGTTCAATATTTCTCATGGACAGTGAGTTACCAGGATTCCAGGTCGCCCTTCCTTTGATTTTTGGTATTGCCATATTTTCCGTAGCTCTAATCGTGCTGACTGTCGGCCTGCTGCTTAAAATTCGTCGCCGGCGTGTAACGACGGGTTTAGAGACATACCCTGGGAAGGTCGCCGTGGTAAGCGATGACTTTATCGATGGCGAAGGACGCGTTCAACTCAACGGTGCGTTATGGCGAGCTAAAGCCAAAGACCATCAACAATTCAAACAAGGTGATCACGTCACCATTGTTAATGTTAAAGGGCTGACCTTAACTGTGATGCCTGATGACCGCCAAAATAAATAGGAGGCGCTTTATGATGCTCTATACCGTTGCGGTGATCGTGGTGCTGCTGTTCGCACTAGCGACCCAAATGTTCAAGGTTTTGAGAGAATACGAACGTGGGGTTGTGTTCTTTCTTGGTCGATTTCAAGAAGTCAAAGGACCTGGTTTGATCATCCTTATCCCATTTATTCAGCAAATGGTGAGGGTTGATTTACGTACTGTCGTTTTGGATGTGCCGACACAAGATTTAATTACCAAAGATAACGTTTCTGTGCGCGTCAACGCGGTCGTTTATTTTCGCGTAGTCGATCCTCAAATGGCGATTAACAATATTGAAAGCTACAGCGATGCCACCAGCCAGTTAGCACAAACCACGCTGCGCTCGGTATTGGGTCAGCATGAACTCGATGAATTGCTATCAGAGCGAGAACGCCTCAATAAGGATTTACAATCCATTCTCGATCAACAGACTGATGACTGGGGAATCAAGATTGCTACGGTTGAAGTCAAACATGTTGATTTAAATGACAGCATGGTCAGAGCCCTAGCCCGTCAGGCAGAAGCAGAACGTAACCGTAGGGCGAAGATCATTCACGCTACTGGTGAGTTAGAGGCTTCAAATAAATTAAAAGAAGCAGCGCAAATGCTCAACGAAGCACCGAATGCACTGCAATTACGTTACATGCAGACACTCACTGAAATCACTACAGACAAAACATCCACTATTATTTTTCCAATGCCGATCAATCTTGTCGAAGCTGTCAGTGATATCGCCGAAGCGGTGAAAAAGAATAAAGAGACACAAGATAAGTAAGATTCTGCCCCTAGGAAGTAACGACCACTCACGTTACTTCCTTATTTGGTACTCGCTTTAAGGATGTGCCCATCTTCTTTATCACATTCTTGTTTCATTACTTCTAAGCCCGTTTTAAAGCATGTTCGCCAAGCGGTTTCAACATCGGCATCGTACCCGGAATCACACTGTCGAACCGTTTCTAACAAACTCTCAAGCCAAACATCAAAATCCTGCGGCTCTATACCAATATCTGCACTTGCATGCTTTTTCCCATACTTTTCCACCATTTTGTGCGCTTCGGTCGAGGTATCTGCCATCATAAAAAATACGATAGACCCTCTAAGCATTCTCACTTGTTGGTGCATGTCTATACCGTCAAACTTCTGTCTAAAGTTGGCACTTTTCGACCATAAATTTTTGTAGAACAAGTCGAAAAACTCCTGATCTGAAGTACAACGTTCATAGCTATCATTAAAAACTTCAATCACGTTCATGTTGCTTTCCCCTACGCCTCAATATGAGTTTAATTTAATATCAAATAAAAGCTTCCAAATAAGGACTTTTAAGTTTCAAATCGATCAACTCACATCGATTTTCAACAAAAAGTAAAAAGTGATTTAAATAAACACCCTCTTATCAATGAAAAAATATCCATTATCATGAACCCATATTCGAGGTACGCATGGTTGTCGATGCTAGTGCATCCTCATCTGTCATCACATAAAGAGGATATAAACGTGTCCCATCAAATCATTACCGATCTAAATAGCCGTTACACTGCAAAAAAATATGATGAAACCAAGCGCGTTTCTCAAGAAGACATGGCGATAATCAAAGAAGCACTGCGTTTGTCGGCGTCTTCTATCAACTCACAACCATGGAAATTCATCGTTATTGAAAGTGATGAAGCGAAGCAACGTTTCCACAATACGTTTGCAAATATGCATCAGTTTAACCAACCACACGCGAAAGCCGCATCACATACGATTCTGTTTGCTTACGATCCTAAATTTACTAAAGAGAAATTTGCGAAGCGTGTGGATGCAGAAGTAACATCTGGCCACTTGCCAGCGGAGATGTACAACAACTTTATGGGTGCTTACGCTTTTGCCGATGCAAATACGGACGAAAATGGCTTCAACGGAAACTGGACAAAAGCACAAGTCTATTTGGCACTAGGCAACCTACTACACACATTGGCACGACTAGGCATTGATTCAACACCGATGGAAGGTGTCGATCCGGCTCTGATTGGAGAAGAGTTTAAAGAAGAGCTCGAGGGCCATATTTGTGAAGTTGCGCTGGCAATTGGCTACCATAAAGATGGGGAAGATTATAATCATGGTCTTCCAAAAGCACGCCTTGCAATGGATGACGTAATTACGACTCTATAGTCGACCATTGTCTTAGCTTAGCGACTTAAATCATTATTTAAACTAAAAAGAGCCGCATTAATGTGCGGCTCTTTTTTACTTGGTTCTGCGTCAACGTTACGCAACTTGCTCTGACTTAAAATTACCAAGCAATGCATCGTAAAGCTCATTGTCGCTTAACACACCAACCAACTTATTATCTTCAACCATAAGCAGAGGCTGATTGCTACGCTGTTTAAGTTCAATCGCTTCTCGCATACTGATTTCTGGACTAACCTGAACCAGAGAGTTTTCATTAACTTCGTCAAGGTTCGAAGAGTCGCTCTTCCATTGAATCAACGATTTATCTTTATCCGCTAAACTTAACCCCTTGCTCTCTTGTATCACCCAAATATCTTTGTCAGGGCAAATCAGAACACGCGTATCTTCGCGAACCAAATCGTCACGCATTAAGGAACGTCCCTTCAGTACATTTAATGGATTAGTGTGAGCAACAAAGTCCGCCACATAATCGTTTTCTGGAGCAAGAATGATCTGTTCTGGCTTGCCATGTTGAATCAGCTTTCCTGATTCCATAATGGCGATGTTGTTGCCGATTTTAAGCGCCTCATCCAAGTCGTGACTTACAAAAAGAATGGTTTTGTTTAGCTTTTCTTGAAGCAGAATCAATTCATCTTGAAGCTGAGCACGAATCAATGGATCAAGTGCTGAAAACGGTTCATCCATTAACAAGATATCAGTGTCCATCGCAAACGCTCGCGCTAGGCCAACACGCTGCTGCATACCACCAGAAAGCTCGTGCGGGAATTTGGTTTCCCACTCAGATAAACCGACCATTTCGAGCTGTTCACGCGCCTTTTTACGACGCTCTGCTTTACCAATGCCTTGCATCTCTAGACCAAACGCTACATTGTCTAACACCGTTAACCAAGGCATCAATGCAAACTTCTGAAACACCATGGACACGCGGTGCGTACGAAGGTGGCGCAGTTTCTGTTCGTCACAGTTAGAGAGCTCAACCATATCGTCGCCATCTTTAATTTTCAGAGAGCCACGAGAAATATCGTTCAATCCGTTAACCGTTCGCAGCAAACTTGATTTACCCGAGCCTGAAAGCCCCATCAAGACACAGATCTCACCCTGTTTCACGTTCAGCGAAACATTATCAACCCCAACCACTTGGCCAGTTTCATCAATGATTTCTTGTCGAGACTTCCCTTGATCTAGTAGTGCTAGCGCCTGTGCTTGTTGCTGACCAAAAACGACATCAAGATTTTTAATAGTAATAGCGTCCATGATTATGCCTCCTTCTGGTTTGGTGCTTTACACAAGCGATCAAGAATGATGGCAACGAGTACAATCGCTAAACCAGCTTCAAAACCTTGCGAGATGTTTACCGTATTCAGTGCGCGTACGACTGGTTTACCAAGTCCATCAGCACCAACAAGCGCCGCAATGACTACCATAGACAGAGACAACATAATGCACTGCGTAACGCCAGCCATAATACTTGGCAATGCCGCAGGTAACTCCACCTTAAACAGTAGCTTCATACGGCTGGCACCAAATGCTTTACCCGCTTCAAGTAGCTCCTCCGGCACTTTAATAATGCCGAGGTACGTCAATCGAATTGGCGCAGCGATAGCGAAAATGATGGTCGAGATTAGACCAGGGACAATACCTAAGCCAAACAGAACCAAGGTTGGAATTAAGTAAACGAATGTCGGGACGGTCTGCATTAAATCGAGTATTGGCCGCAACAAGGTGTATAACCAAGGACGGTGCGCCGCCATAATGCCCAACGGCACGCCAATTAATACGGAAATCGTTGTCGCTGCAAACACAAGGACAAAGGTTTCCAGCATTTCTTGCCAGTAACCAAGGTTGAGAATTGCGAGTAAGGCCAACACGATAAATACGACAAGAGGAATGCTGCGATGTAAGAACCAAGCAATTGCCGCCGTCATAATGATTGGCGCTGCAGGTGGCATCCATTTAAAAATGTCCACCACGAAAAGAATGATCGTTTCAAGTGTAATAGAGATTGCATCGAAAAAACCCGATGCATTGATGGTTAACCAATCGACGCCAGTTTCCATCCATTGGCCCAACGGTAGTTTGTTGTCCGTAA
The DNA here is from genome assembly GCF_033340155.1 of Vibrio sp. 1562. NCBI lineage: Bacteria > Pseudomonadati > Pseudomonadota > Gammaproteobacteria > Vibrionales > Vibrionaceae > Vibrio > Vibrio sp. 1562. The sequence continues at coordinate 76,601 of NZ_JAWOVY010000018.1, read as the reverse complement.
TAAAATTCAAAATAAAACCTTTGTGTTAATGAAGCGGGCAAAACTGCCCACTTTTTAAAAAAAACGAGCTCAAATACTGCTTATTAAGCGTTTGTTTTTAAGTAGTTTGTAATAGCTGTTAGCGCATCTTGGCCATCTACCGTTTTCACGCCCTCTAGCCACGCTTCAATTTGCTCTTGGTTTGCATTCAACCATGCTTGCGCTGCTTTTGATGGCTTCTGTTTCTGGTTAAGAATCGCTTCCATCAGTTCATTTTCCATTTCTAGGTTAAACTCTAGATTTTTCACTAGCTGACCTACATTTGGACACTCAGCGAGGTAATTTTTACGTACGTTTGTGTAGACGTTCGCGCCGCCGTAGTTAGGACCGAAGAAGTCATCACCACCCGCTAGATATTCCATTTCAACGTTACTATTCATTGGGTGCGGCGCCCAACCTAGGTACACAATCCATTGATTGCGGCGTGCGGCACGTGATACTTGAGACACCATGCCAGCTTCACTGGACTCAACTAGGCTGAAATCTTTTAGGCCGAATGCGTTGCTATCAATCATTGACTGAATTAAGCGGTTGCCATCGTTTCCTGGTTCAATGCCGTAAATGCGATCTTTAAATTTGTCGGCATGTTTTACTAGGTCAGCGAAGTTGGTTACGCCTGCGTCATAAACGTATTTTGGAACCGCTAGCGTGTACTTTGCGCCAACGAGGTTCGCGCGTACGGTTTCAACAGTACCTGCATCACGGTATTTCGCGATATCACCTTCCATCGTTGGCATCCAGTTACCTAGGAAAATGTCGATATCGCCATTAGCCATAGAGGAGTAAGTTACAGGCACAGACAGAAGATCAGTCTTCGTTTTGTACCCCAACCCTTTAAGTAACTCTGATGTAACGGCAGTGGTCGCAGTGATGTCAGTCCAACCTACATCTGCGAAACGAACCGTTTCACATTGGTTGGCGTAAGCGCCTGTTGCTAAAGTACTTAGTGCAATTGTTGAGAAGATTTTTGTCATCTTAGACATGTTGAATTCCTTGTAATGATTACTGACTTTTTCATTTTATGAGATCGAATCGAGATCTCTTTTTGGCGGATGCATTCGTTGCATCTCTTGCCAGTCCGGTGCAATCCAAACTGGTACGTTGTTCGACGTTTCTAGGGCGTTATCCAAAATCATGTCCGCGGCGCGTTCTGCCACCATAATCGTTGGCGCATTTAAATTACCGTTCGGAATAGTTGGGAAAATAGAAGAGTCCACCACACGCAAGCCTTGAATACCGCGTACTTGGCATCGCTCATTTAAGACGGCTAATGGGTCATTATCTGCGCCCATTTTGCAGGTACAAGATGGATGGTAAGCACTCTCGACGTTTTGCTTCACCCATTCATCAATCTGTTCATCCGTTGTGATGTTCAGACCGGGTTGGATCTCATCCCCACGAAACTCATCCATGGCTGGCTGATTGAGGATCTCGCGAGTAAGGCGAATACAATCACGCCAATCCTGCTTATCTTGTTCAGTGGAAATGTAGTTAAACTCAATCTTCGGCTTATCATTCGGATTCGCAGAGACAACTTCGACCGACCCGCGACTTTCTGGCTTGTTAGGTCCAACGTGCACTTGGAAACCATGACCATCAAAAGCAGCTTGCCCGTCATAACGCATTGCCGCTGGCAAGAAGTGATATTGAATATTTGGCCACTTTAGCCCTTCTCGAGAGCGGATAAATGCACACGATTCAAAGTGGTTAGTCGCACCAAGGCCTTTGCGAGTTAATATCCACTCAGTGCCAATCAAGCCCTTGCTCACCAAACCTAATTTGCTGTTGAGCGTGATAGGTTGTTTACAGTGATATTGGAAGTACACTTCTAAGTGATCTTGCAGGTTTTTACCTACCCCCTCCAACGAGTGTTTCACCTCAATGCCCGCTTTTTCTAATACTGCCTTAGGGCCAATGCCTGAAAGCTGCAACAGCTGAACGGAGCCAACCGAACCCGCACTCGAAATCACTTCATTATTCGCAAAACATTGCTGAATTGAACCTGACTTTTCAAATTCAACGCCTACCGCTTTCTTGCCTTCTGCACCAGTTTCTTCTAATAAAACTCGATGAACCGTCACCCTCTTCATTAGGGTGAAGTTTTTGCGTTTTTTAGCGCGGCTTAAGTATGCATTAGAGGTCGAAGCGCGTACGCCTTTGTCGACGGTCATATGCATTGGGCCAAAGCCCTCTTGCTGATAACCGTTGTAATCTTTTGTTTCTGGGTAGCCCGCTTCTTTGCCTGCATCAATAAAAGCTTGGTACAGTGGATTGAGCTTCATATCGTTGCCGTTACATGTGCCGACTGGACCGTGATCGCCCCGATATTCATCAGCACCACCAATCCAAGACTCTGCTTTACGGAAATAAGGCAAACACGACTGATAATTCCAGCCTTTCGCGCCTTCCTCTTCCCACTGGTCAAAGTCACAAGCGTGTCCGCGAACGTAAACCATGCCGTTGATAGATGAGCTACCGCCCAGAACTTTTCCGCGAGGACAATGAAGTTGGCGACCATCCAACCCTTGCTCTTCAACCGTCTCAAACTGCCACGCGTATTTTTCAGTGTTCATCGGGTAAGAAAGCGCTGTTGGCATTTGGATAAAAATACTTTTATCCGACCCACCCGCTTCGAGTAATAGGACCGAATTTTGACCACTTTCACTTAAGCGATCCGCTAACACACAGCCGGCCGAACCCGCACCGACGATGATGTAATCGTAGTGTTGTTGCATTTTTATTCTCCTAGGAGTTAATACTCATCACCGTAGATAAGTGAACGAAATTAGCGTAGGAAAAATGCTTGAGAACAAGGCGGAAATTTTGATAAGTAGTTAACCTACAATCAAAATTGACAACGTAGTTATCGAGCATTTTAACAAGCTAAAGTGGTCAGTTATCTACTATGAGTAGTATCATTTGTAAGGGCTTTCGAAGTCGCTTAGCTGAACCAGAACACTCTTCGTTTGTGTGTAATGTTTAAGGGTTTCGACTCCGTTTTCACGGCCAACACCTGATTGCTTGTAGCCGCCAACTGGCATTTCCGCAGGTGAGTCACCCCATGTGTTCACCCAACAAATACCCGCTTGAATTTGATGGATCACACGGTGCGCACGAGATAGGTTTTGAGTAAATACACCTGCCGCTAAGCCATAATCGGTGCCATTTGCACGCGCAATCACTTCCGACTCATCGCGGAATTTCAGAACTGACATTACCGGGCCAAAGATTTCTTGTTGAACGTGGCTCATGTCATCATCGCAATCGACAAATACGGTTGGAGCAACAAAGTTACCATTGGCTAGGCCATTGTCTGTTACTTTGTAGCCGCCAGTCAGTAACGTCGCGCCACTCGCTTTCGCGGCTTCAATCGCTCCTAGAACTTTCGATTCATGATCTTTAGAGATTAGCGCGCCAATTTGCGTGTTCTCATCAAGCGGATCGCCGACGACTAACAGCTCGGTTCGGGCTTTAAGCTGTGCGATAAAGTCGTCATAAATACCTTCATGGACAAATACACGTGTACCGTGCGTACAAACCTCACCTTGGGTGTAGAAGTTCGCCACCATGGCCGCAGAAACGGCATCGTTTAACTTCGCATCATCAAAAATAATCAGTGGAGACTTACCACCAAGCTCCATCGTTACTTGTTTTAGTGTCTTAGCGCTGTCACTCATGACGACTTTACCGGTGCCTGACTCACCCGTGAATGACACTTTTGCGATATCAGGATGCGCCGTTAGCATCTGTCCTACTCGGTAATCCCCTTGCACGACATTAAATACGCCATCTGGCATGCCCGCTTCTGAATAAATTTCGGCGAGCTTAAGCGCCGTTAATGGTGTTTCTTCTGATGGCTTGAAGATCATTGCGTTGCCCGCAGCCAGTGCTGGCGCCGATTTCCACATCGCAATTTGAATTGGATAATTCCAAGCGCCAATACCCGCGCAAATGCCCAATGGCTCACGACGTGTATAGAAAAACTGATCGTCGCTGAGCGGCTGCTGTTCACCTTGTAGACTTGGAGCAAGGCCAGCGTAGTACTCAAGAACATCGGCACCTGTTGTGACATCAACCGCGATAGCTTCTTGAATGGGCTTACCAGTATCTGCCACTTCCAATGCAGCCAGCTCGTCATTACGCTCACGTAAAATGGCAACGGCTTTGTGTAAAATACGGCTGCGCTCAATCGCAGTCATCGCCGACCATGCAGCAAAACCTTTCTTTGCCGATTCAATCGCTGCTTGAAGATCGTCTTGGTTCGCTTGTTTAATGTTGGCCAATGGCTCACCATTCGCCGGATTGTAAGTGGTGAAGTGTTCATCTGAACACCCGTCGTACATCGCACCATTGATATAGTGTGCTTTCATTTCCATTTTGAAGACCTGTAACTTTTATATTTTTTCAGAATAAAACGTAAGTTGTTTTTCGAGATAATCGTTGATGATGATTCTCGCTCTTTCTGCATCAATGCCTTGCGGGTTGAGCGTTCCGCGCAGCCAAATTCCATCAATAAGTGATGCAATACCATGAGCAACCAATTCAGCCTGCTCTGCATTTAATAATGCTTTGAGTTCTTTTCTTAGGTGGGACAATAGACGTCGTTCGTTGACACGCTGCAAACGCTTGAGCTGCTCGTCATGCATTGAGTACGACCAAAACGCCAGCCAAGTCTTGGCAACTTGGTTTTCTGCCTGATAGCCGACAAAATTACCATCAATGATGGCGTTAATTCTTTGGTGATGAGCATCACTTGGCAGCTCACGTAACTTCTGTGTGATAGTGGACGAAAGCTGACGCAAGATTTCGCGCATCGTTTCCTCCAGCAATCCGTGCTTACCACCGAAATAGTGGTTGATAATCCCCGTTGATACACCGGCTTCTTTGCTGATTAACGAAATACTCGCCGCGTGTAAACCGACTCTATCAATCACTGACATTGTCGCTTTCACAAGCTGCGGTTTTCTGATTTCAGGCATCCCCACCTTTGGCATTTTGCGTCCCTGTTATTTTTAATTGAACGGTTAGTTAAATATAAAATGCCTGAAAATTAATTCGAACTCAAATTATTTTTAAAGAAAAATGTTAGTAAAAAAGGATGAAAAGTTGAGGGTGTACGAAAAATTGCTCGGTAAGAACTTGTCGGGATAACTAGATTTCAGTTTAAGAACAAACAAATAAAGCAAGCAAAATCAGACACTTAAATGTCGATCCATTTTTAAAACGATGATGAACGAGTTGATTTTTGAACAACAAAAATCTGTGCCACAAAAAATTTATATCGACCACTAATCATTTCACCTGTACATGGTTTGTTTGTACAAAGAATAGACACTCTAGTTTGTTATAGTTTTGTAGACACAAGTGGCATTCGCACTTTGAAGGTGAAGGAGGCAAAAAGAGAGGTTATATTGAACGCCATGAATATGCGATTCGATATCTCCTTAAGCCATTTTTAAGTAATATCGCCAAGTGACTTTAAGATTTTAGATTCAGCGTTTTATATTCGAAGCAAGGATCTCAAAGTCACTTGGCTATCAAAGTAAATGGGAGGGATAAGTTCAGATTCATCGTGCGATGAGCCTGAACTTTTGATTTCTGTTACGCTAGCGAGCGACCTTTCACGCAGTTGCGTCCGTTCGCTTTCGCTTGATAAAGCAATTTATCGGCCTGATCGCAAAGTGATTTAAAGCTCATCTCATTATCTTCAGTGGTAACGACTCCAAAACTACAGGTCACTCTCACTTCTTCTTTCTGTTCCGTAACAAAGCCATGTAGGGATAAAGCGCTACGTAAACGTTCGGCAGTAATAAGGGCGTTTTCATGGTCTGTATTGGGCATAACAACAACAAACTCTTCACCACCAAAGCGAGCAACAATGTCGTTCTCACGTACAGTTTCCTCCAACACTTTGGCAACGCCCGTTAGTACGGTATCTCCAAACACATGCCCATAGGTATCATTTACCTGCTTGAAATAATCCACATCGATTAACGCTAAAGTTACTGGCCCCGATTGTGGCTTATTTGGCACCATTTTCTGTTTATCGAGTTTGCTATCTACCCATTTATTTAAAGCTAGATAACCGTACTTAACTTGCTCGACTTGCTCAAAAACAAAGTGTTGTATTTTTTTTTGCTTAGATTGAGGTACCGGTTTCTCTTTTCGCTCACGCCTCACTTCTACTGGCTTAGTGAACCAGTCCTCTAAAAAACGGCGATTGAACAACCCTGTCAATGTGTCTGTCTTTGCGAGGCGACGCATTCTGAAACGCGAGCGATTGACGACGAGAAATACTACCGCCATCAAAAATAGAACACCGATGAGCGCAAGTAGCGCTTCACCCAATAAGTAAAAAGTACGACGGTTATTTTCTAGCTCCATACGCTGCAAAACATTGTTCCAGTTGAGATCTTCGTTCTCATATTCAAGTCGTTCCAACTCAAATAACGTCTGCTGGCGCTCAAGATTTTCAACTTCTCTTTGATTGCTAAATTGGATAAATTTATCGTGATAGTTACCGTAAGTTTCGAATGCTAGTTTAAAGTCATTGCTTCCCGCATAGGCCATAGCGGCGACTTTTAGTAGCTCCATTTGCTGTTGCTTGACGTATCGACTCTCTATAATCTCCGGCAGCATTGGCGCGATCATCGCTAAAAGTATTTCAAATTGCTGCTGCTCTAACATATATTCGGCTTGTAACAACTTAAATGTTGCCAAATACGCGCTAGACGTTTCTCTGTACTGTAAATTCTCCGCCAGCTTCAAGTGGTTAACCATCTTCTTTTCTTGTTTCGTCTCGCGATATAAAGCTGCAAGTTCAAGGTTAACTCGAAATCTAAAGCGTCCATCACCGATAATTTGAGCCAGCTTTAACGCTCGCTGATATGACGCTATCGCCTCTTCGTATTGGAACTGTGCTTTATGAAGTTTCGCTATCGTCAAAACGCTCAACAACTCATTGAACGACATACGCCTATCCCTAAAATAGCGATATGCTTGTTCCAAAAGCGCCTCAGATCGGTCGTAACCCTGAATTTTGACAAGTACGTCACCTAGCTCTAGTGCTGCACGTTCGACCAGCCCGTGAACACCTGAAGATTCAGCCGCATCCATGGACGACATAAGTGCAGCATAGGATTTTTTAAACTCACCTTGCTCATCGTAATAGCGTCCTTTTAGCAACAGGATTTCTGATTCAAGTTGCTTATCACCATTCTCACGCGATGTTTCCAACAAGCTATCCAACGCAGAAAGCGCGGTATCGATATCGCTCTTTCCAACCATAGTTCGCATCTGAATCAACTTAAACAGGAGATACTCATGGCTCTGTGGACGCACAAGCTCCAATCCTTTTTGAACGACACTCTGACTCTCTTCTACGCGCCCTAGCAGCTCTAAAACCGTGGCCTTGGCAAGCCAGTAACGCACCAACAGCGCTGTTGGTTGGTTTTGTAGTAAAGACTCTTCTTCTAACGCTTCAATCAAAGCTAAAGAACTCTGAGGTAATGCGTAAATTTGATTTTCGATGCCTTCTAACGACTGTAAAAACTTACCTTCCTGTTCCACCTTTTCTGTGGAGGCCTGAACAGAAAAACACAGACACCCCAATAATAGCGGCATCGTCCTAAGCGAATGAAATAGTGACATTATTGCTCTTCCCTAATGGGTAGTTACTTCAGTGTAATTGAGAATTCTGATTATTTATTATTAAGACAACTGAAGGTTATTCAGTCAGCCTCATATTCCCATGTATTTTGCGCTGAATAATAAATCACCATCTTTAGATGCCGAAATAGTTTTCGGTTACAATATGACCAATAAGAATGTTTTTTACACACCAAGAATGACGATCTCGTTAGTGAGACAAAAGATCGTCTTAGTTGTGAGTTGATACATTTACATGACAAGCAATATAGAACTAACCATTCACATTAGAAATAGAATCAATTTTTATACCGTTCGATGAGATAGCAGTCGACCATGCATCCAATACATTTTTCAGATAGAAGCAATAAAAGAAAGGAGAAAATGGAAGGAAGCGGACAATCAAACTCGCTCCCCTTTTTTATGTTGCAGAAGGGGTTACATTCGCATTCCGCCATCGACTTCGAACACTCTTCCGGTCACGAATTCGTTGGTTAACACGTATTTTATGGTCGATGAAATTTCATCCGCCAAACCTAAACGTCCAACCGGAATCATTCCGATTAAACGTTCCATCGCTTCAGGTTTTATTTGGTCTGTCATGGCAGTTTTGATGACACCCGGAGCAATCGCCACTGAGCGAATTCCGAAACGCCCTAACTCTTTCGCCCACACCGTTGCCATGGTGGCTACCGCCGCTTTAGATGCTGAATAGTTGGTTTGACCAATATTCCCGGCACGCGCAACGCTGGATATGTTGATCAGAACCCCTTTGCTATCGGTGTTCAGCATTACCTTGCTCGCTTCACGGCCACACAGGAAAGTGCCTGTTACATTCACATCTAGAACAGACTGAAATTGTTCCAGCGACATCGTGTTAACCTGACCATCTTTGACTTTAATGAACATACCATCACGCATAATACCTGCGTTATTGATAACGCCATTGAGCTGCTTGAAATCTGCCTCAATTTGCTCAAAAGCACTGCACACCTGCTGTTCGTCAGTCACGTTCGTCACATAAAAACGAGCGGTAACGCCGAGAGATTCACATTCCGCTTTCGTTTCAGCCAGTTGCTCTGAATTGAGGTCGATAAGCGCAAGATGAACGCCATTTTCCGCCAGTGACAGTGCCATTTGTTTACCCAGCCCCTGCCCTGCCCCCGTGATCGCAATGACCTTATTTGCTAACTCCATAAGCGCTCCTTAGGCCTGATTTTGCTTTTGGTAGAACTCAAACAAGCTTGAAAAATCTTTTTGCCCGTTGCCCTGACCGTTGTGAAAATTAAACAGATTACGAGCCAAGCTGCCCATTGGCGTTGATGTTTGACAGGCAACTGCCGCTTCCATCGCAAGACCCAGATCTTTAGCCATTAACTGGCTCATAAAGCCGCCTTGATAACCATTGCTTGCAGGCGTATTTTCCATCACACCTGGACAAGGGTTATACAGCTCTAGCGCCCAGTTACGCCCTGAACTTTGCAACATGATGTCGGAAAGCACTTTGGGATCGAGTCCGTTTTCCATCCCTAAATTGAGTGCTTCACAGGTGCCGCTCATCAAAATGCCCAACATCATGTTATTGCAGATCTTCGCCACCTGACCAGCTCCAGCATCGCCTGCATGGAAGATGTTTTTACCCATGTGGCTAAGCACCGCTTTGGCTTGAACAAAGTTCTCTTGTGAGCCGCCAACAATGAAAGTTAACGTACCTGCTGCTGCGCCCGCAACGCCACCAGATACTGGTGCATCAACAAAACTGATACCAAGTTGCGATGCTTTTTCGCCAACCAAACGAGCAGTCGCCGGATCGATGGTGGAAGAATCAATCAGCAAGGTACCTGATTCGACGCTATCTAAGATGCCATCTTGACCAAGATAAACGCTTTGAACGTGTTGGCTCGCTGGCAGCATAGTGACAACCACGTCAACACCTTGTACTGCCTGCTGAACGGAATCGGCACTTGAAGCGCCCAATGCGGTCAACTCCTCAACTGCGTTTGGGTTCAAATCAAATACTTCGACGTTCAAGCCCGCTTTGAGTAGATTCTTAGCCATAGGCGCACCCATGTTACCAAGGCCAATAAATGCAATTTTGTCCATATCGTATTTCTTCCTTGTACTAAAGTGCCGCTATAGCTACCGACGATGCGGTCAGTGGGTATTCTGCTGAGTCAATTGGCGAGAAGAAGCGCTCCAAAACTTGTGGCGTTACGTCAGAAACCGTGCGATGTTGCCAAGTCGGTTGATTGGTTTTATCAATAATCAGCGCACGAACCCCTTCTCTAAAATCACCTTCTAAGCCACAACGTAGTGTTAGGTTAAATTCCATATCAAAACACGCTTTCAAAGAGAGGTTTTGATACTGCGTTAACTGCTGATAAGTGATACTGAGCGACAACGGACTGCCATAGTTCAGTGACTTCTGCGCATTGACGAACCACTTGTTATCAACGTTAGCACGGCTGATTGCATCAACAATTGACGCTAAGTCACCCGAACATAACTGCTCAATCAATTCCGCATAGGGCATCAACATCCCTTCGGTTGGCTCGTCCACGTGTACCGAACGCAGCGTAGTGGCGATTTTTTCGTTGATGTTCGCTTCACCTTTCCAACTTACCGATGCAAGCAGATCCAGCAGCACTTGCTTGTTTTCTGGCTGTGCAATCCATTGGCTTAACCCCAACGCTTTCATATCTGTTGCGTTAATTTGGCAAGCCGTCAAACTTAAGAACAGTGCCAAATGTTTTGGCAACTGGTTCAGGAAGTACGTCGCGCCTACATCTGGGTAAAGGCCAATTTTAATCTCTGGCATTGCAAAGCGTGTGGTGGTTTCTGCAACGCGATGACTTGCTCCCATAAACAGGCCAACTCCCCCGCCCATCAAATAACCATGTCCCCACGCAATGATCGGTTTTGGATAAGTGTGAATAAGATGGTCACAGCGATATTCGAGGTCAAAGAAGGTTTCCATCGCTGAAAATGCAGAATCAAAGTCTTGCTCTTTGTTTTCAAGTGCACGGTAGATCGCTTGAATATCGCCACCAGCACAAAACGCTTTTTCACCTTGAGCATGCAAGAATACCGCGACGATGCTGTCGTTCGATTGCCACTCTACCAGTTGGTTATAGAGCTGCTCGATCATCACGTAACTCAGCGCGTTGAGAGCAGCTGGATTATCAAGCTCCAACACACCAATGGCAGAACCGTCAGCACATTCTATCTGTGAAACATTTACTGTACCTGTCATTTGGCCTCCGCTAGCTGTTTGTCCATTGTGGCTTACGCTTCTGCAAGAAGGCATTCACACCCTCAGTCTGATCTTGTGTATTGAACAGCTGTAAGAAGAGTTCACGCTCCAAGACCAATCCGGCCGCGTGAGTTTGGCTGCGTCGGCCTTGAATAAGCGTTTTGCATGCAGACACGGATTTCGGCGATTGGCTCGCAACACGCTGTGCAAGTTCCATAGCCGCTTCCAGTGCTTGGCCTTTCGCCACCACTTCTTCGACTAAACCAATTTTTTCCGCTCGCTCGGCCGTCACACGCTCACCACACAAGATCATACGCTTCGCCCAACCTTCACCTACCAACGCGGTCAGGTTTTGTGTCCCACCCGCACACGGCAGCAAACCTACCGACGCTTCAGGAAGTGCCATTTGTACTTGTTCTTCTGCGATGCGAATGTCGCACGCCATTGCCACTTCCAAACCGCCACCCATCGCGTAACCATTAATTGCCGCGATGGAAACCCCATCGAATGCAGAAAGCGCTTCAAACGCTTCACCAAATGCGAACGCCATATCTGCTGCTTGCGATTTATCGCCGGATGCAAAGTTGTTGAGATCCGCTCCAGCAGAAAAGAATTTCTCACCTTCGCCTGTTAATACCAACGCATAAATAGAGCGATCATTGCTAAGTTCAATCGCCAACTCTTTTAGCTGATTTAGAGACTCCAGCGTCCAGGTGTTTGCTGGCGGGTTACTAATCGTGAGCTTGGCAATGTGCGCTTCACGTTCCAATTTGATTTGTGCAATCATAATCATTTCGTCCTTTAAACAGTATCAATCTAAACCAGCTCAACGCCCTCGGTGAGTAAACGTCTTGCAACGATCAAACGCATAATTTCGTTGGTGCCTTCGAGGATTTGATGAACGCGAACATCTCTGAAGTGGCGCTCTACTGGATATTCTTTGATGTAGCCATATCCTCCGTGAATCTGCAGAGCTTGGTCACATACCTTAAAGCCAACATCGGTGGCAAAGCGTTTTGCCATTGCACAGTACGCGCTTTTTTCTGCATGTTGGGCATCGAGTTTTGCGGCAGCAAGTCGCACCATTTGACGCGCGGCAACCAGCTCAGTAGCCATATCAGCCAACTTGAATTGCAGGGCTTGGAATTGCGCCAGTGAACGTCCGAACTGTTTGCGTTCAGTCATGTATTGTTTGGCTTCGTTCAGTGCTTGTTGTGCCGTGCCGACGGAACAAGTAGCAATGTTGATTCGGCCGCCATCCAGACCAAGCATGGCAAACTTAAAACCTTCGCCCTCTTCACCCAACAGATAGTCGGCAGGAATGCGGACATTTTCGAAGGTAATCATGCGAGTTGGCTGGCAGTTCCAACCCATTTTGGCTTCTTTTTTACCGTAGCTAATGCCTTCGCAATCAGCAGGAACAACGAATGCAGAAACGCCACCCGCTCCTTCACCACACGAACGCGCCATCACGACCAATACATCTGTATCACCCGCACCCGAGATAAACACTTTTGCTCCATTGAGGACAAACTCATCGCCATCACGCACTGCGCTAGTCGTTAGAGAAGCGGCGTCAGAGCCGGCATTAGGTTCGGTTAAACAGTAGGAAGCGAGCTTTTCACCCGAAATTAGATCCGCGCTAAATTGCTGCGCCACTTCTGCTTTGGCAAAGCTGGTGATCATCCACGTCGCCATGTTGTGAATGGTCATAAACGCAGTAGTCGCGGTACAACCCATAGCCAACTGCTCGAAAATGATCGCCGCATCCAAACGAGATAACCCTAAGCCACCATGCTCTGGCGGCGTATAGATGCTCAGAAAGCCCAGCTCACCCGCCTGACGCAGTACATCTTTAGGGAAGTGATGGTTTTCATCCCACTCGGCCGCATGAGGCGCTAACATTTGGTCTGCAAACTGCTTTGCTACTTCGGCAAACGCGAGTTGATCTTCGTTTAATTCAAAATCCATCTTGAAGTCCTAAGGTCTAATTCGTTGCATTTGTATCCGAGCCAAGCCCACTTAAACGGTGGCGCTTGGCTAGAGGTGTCGCTAATCCAGTAATTAGCTAAGTTGAATGGTCATGTTTGGACCGCTTGGAATGTCATCTTCAAACCAACGCGCGGTGACAGTTTTCGTCTCGGTGTAGAAGCGAACCGCTTGTTTACCGTAAGCATGCAGGTCGCCGTAGAAGCTGCCTTTCCACCCAGTAAATGAGAAAAATGGCAATGGCACTGGAATCGGCACGTTGATGCCTACGTTACCTACTTCGATATTGTGTTGATACTTTCTCGCGGCAGCGCCGTTCGCCGTGAAAATAGACGTACCATTACCAAAGCGGTTTGCATTGATCAGTTCAATCGCTTCATCTAGGTCATCCACTTCCATAGTTAACAGCACAGGCCCGAAAATTTCTTCCTGATAAATCGACATGTCTGTGGTCACGTTGGTAAATAGTGTTGGCCCCACCCAGTTACCGTTCGGAAAGCCAGGCACTTGGCAGTCTGTCCCGTCCAGAACACAATTCGCGCCTGACGCTTTGCCTTCATTAATCAGATTCACCACTCGCAGCTTCGCTTGAGGGCTAATCAGCGGACCATAACCGGCGGTTTCATCATCCCACGCGCCAGGCTGAACCTGAGCTAACGCCTCTTTAAGCTCTGGAATCCATTCTTTGGTTTCGCCGACAAATACGGCAACCGAAATCGCCATACAGCGTTGGCCTGCAGCACCAACTGACGCGCCAACTAGGTTATTGATGACTTGCTGTTTGTTTGCATCCGGCATGATGACCATGTGGTTCTTAGCACCTGCAAATGACTGCACGCGTTTCAGGTTGTCTGTACCTGTTTTGTAGATGTACTCACCAACGGGCACAGAGCCAACAAAAGAGATCGCACGAACAGCTGGATCAGTCAGAATGCGGTCGACTTGCTCTTTGGTCCCGTGAACAACTTGCAATACGCCTTTTGGTGCGCCAGCTTGTTCAAACAGCTCCGCCAGTTTCATTGCCGTTAGTGGCACTTGCTCTGACGGCTTCAAAACAAAGGTGTTGCCACAAGCGATCGCCATCGGGAACATCCACAATGGAATCATCGCAGGGAAGTTAAACGGTGTAATGCCAGCACAAACGCCGAGCGGTTGAATGTAAGAGTAACCATCAATATTGGTCGCGACGTTCTCAACCGTTTCGCCCATCATTGAGCTACAAATGTTCGCCGCTTGTTCTACGACTTCAATCCCACGCCAAATGTCACCCTTTGCATCCGCGAGGGTTTTGCCTGTCTCACTTGAAAGCAGTATCGCCAACTCATCGTGTTGCTCTTTTAACAGATGTTGGTAGCGCAACATCAATCTAGCACGCTCCGGCGCTGCAACTTCTTTCCAGCGTTTGAACGTTTCTGTTGCGCTGGCAATCGCCGCATTCATTTCCGATTCCGTGGCACAAGGTACTTGTGCAATCACTTCGTTGGTTGCCGGGTTGGTTACATCTAGCCATTGTTTTGAATCGGAGATGGCAAATTCACCACCGATATACTGCTTTACTTGTTCTGTCATGATGACATCCTTGTATTTTTCAGCTTGTTACTGACTACTGTTATGTAAGTGAAACTTTGTTGAGAGTGATTTAGCAGATTTCAATCGCGATAGCGGTAGCTTCGCCGCCGCCAATACAAAGCGATGCAACGCCACGCTTACCACCAGTTTGTTTTAGCGCATGAATCAAAGTGACAAGGATTCGATTGCCACTTGCGCCTATTGGATGCCCCAGCGCACACGCCCCTCCGCGAGGGTTCACTTTGCTCTCGTCCAGTTCGAGAGCTTTCACCGCGTATTGAGTCACGATAGCAAAAGCTTCATTGATTTCCCAAAGGTCCACGTCTGATTTGTCCCAGCCCGTTTTTTCCAGCAGCGATTCAATCGCGAAGACTGGTGCGATGGTGAACTCATCAGGCTGTCTTGCATGCGTGCTGTACGCGACAATTTTGGCTAGAGGCTGAAGGTTTTCCTGACGACCAAACTCACTATCGACTAAGATCATTGCCGACGCACCATCCGAAATGGAACTAGAGTTTGCTGCGGTTACGCCGCCATCTTTGGCAAACGCAGGGCGTAAGGTAGGAATTTTAGTGACGTCGAGTTTGCTCGGTTGCTCATCATCTACAACCAAGGTTTCGCCGCGCCGACTTTTTACGTTAACAGGCACGATCTCTTCTTTGAACAAACCTTGCTCGATTGCTTGCTGCGCACGAGTCACCGACTGCTGCGCCCAGGCATCCATACTTTCACGGCTGAACTGATACTTTTGCGCCGTCTGTTCTGCAAAGACACCCATCAGCTCGCCTTGGTAGGCATCCTGCAAACCGTCATAAAACATGTGATCAAGCACTTGCTCGTGACCTAAACGGAAACCATCACGCGCTTTCTTTAATAGATAAGGAGAAGACGACATGTTTTCCATGCCACCAGCGATGACAGCATGCGCATTACCAGATTGAATAAGGTCATATGCCAGCATCACGGTTTTCATACCCGATCCACAAACTTTGTTCAGTGTCGTACAACCAATCGATTGTGGCATTTCAGCTTTAAGGCTTGCTTGTCTTGCAGGCGCTTGCCCCACACCGGCGGGTAAAACGCACCCCATCAACACTTCGTCTATTTTGTGCACATCGAGTTGGCTTTCGGCTAGCGCCCCTTGAATGGCTTTCGCACCGAGTTCCGTGACATCTGTTGAAGCTAATGCACCTTGAAAAGAGCCGATAGGCGTTCGCTTAGCGGCAACAATCCATGTTTCATTTTTCATTCCATTAACCTTTTGTTGACGTTTACGTCATAACTATACTAACATTTACGTTAACGTCAAGTTTGAGGTTATTGTTTGTTCGAGTGATTCTTTGATTTCGAGTAAATGCGAGTGATATCAAGGCTCAAGAGTGGATGTTGTTTGTTTACTTTAACGTTAACGAATTGTATATTCATGTAAATGTTATACGAAAGTCGTAAGGTTAAGGAATGAACACATTTAAGATCAGCGAGCTCGCGAAAGAGTTCGACATTACTACTCGAAGCATTCGCTTCTACGAAGATTTAGGTCTCCTAACTCCAGAACGTAAAGGCAACACTCGAATCTACAATGGTCGTGATCGAATTCGACTAAAACTGATTTTGCGAGGTAAGCGATTGGGCTTTTCTCTTGCAGATATCAAAGAGTTATTTGAACTCTACGATACCGATCAAAGTACTGAGCAGTTGAACTATATGATTCGGTTGATCGAAGAGAAGAAGGCAGCATTGCAACAGCAAGCAAACGACATTCAAGCGGTAATGATGGAGTTAAATGCTGCGCAGTTGCGATGCCAAAACACACTGAGATCCATGAAAGGCGAAAAAGTCACCTAACACCTCAACTCTGGGATGTAGGTGACGTAAAGGCAAGGACACGCAATGAAATCTACCTACTCTTCCCTGAACTTTGTTTATGACGAAAATACCGATTTGCTTCGCGAGCAAATCAATAGTTTTGCTGCAAGAGAAATTGCGCCGCTAGCGCAATCTATCGACCAAACTAACGACTTTCCAAACCATCTTTGGTCCAAATTAGGTGACATGGGTCTTTTAGGTGTGACCACCAGCGAAGAGTTTGGTGGTGCAGGCATGGGCTATCTCGCCCACGTTATCGCTATGGAAGAAATCAGCCGAGCATCCGCTTCGGTTGCGTTAAGTTACGGCGCCCACTCCAACCTTTGCGTCAACCAAATCCACCGTAACGGCACACAAGCGCAAAAAGAGAAATACCTACCTAAGCTCATCTCCGGTGAACATATCGGCGCCCTTGCTATGAGTGAACCCGGCGCCGGCTCTGATGTGGTCTCTATGCAGCTTAAAGCCGAACGTAAAGGCGATATTTTCCTGCTAAACGGCAACAAAATGTGGATCACCAACGGCCCTGATGCACACACCTATGTTGTCTACGCAAAAACCGACCCAAGCCAGCACTCCAAAGGCATCACGGCATTTATTGTGGAACGCGGATTCCCTGGATTTACTCAAGCACAAAAACTCGACAAGTTGGGTATGCGCGGCTCGAATACGTGTGAGCTGGTCTTCCAAAACTGCGAAGTCCCTGCGGAAAACATTCTCGGCGAAGAAAACCAAGGCGTGAAAGTATTGATGAGCGGCCTCGACTACGAGCGTGTGGTGCTTGCAGGCGGCCCACTTGGCATCATGCAGGCGTGTATGGATATCGTTGTGCCTTACATTCACGACCGTAAACAGTTCGGTAAATCCATCGGTGAATTCCAGCTAGTTCAAGCAAAAATCGCGGATATGTACACACAAATGAATGCCGCTAAAGCGTATGTTTACGCCGTCGCTGCCGCTTGTGATCGTGGTGAAACCACACGTAAAGATTCTGCTGGCGCGATCCTCTACAGCGCAGAGCTGGCAACCAAGATGGCACTGGATGCGATTCAACTACTTGGCGGTAACGGCTACATCAACGAGTTTGATACGGGCCGTTTGTTGCGAGATGCCAAGCTGTATGAAATCGGTGCGGGCACTTCAGAAATTCGCCGCATGCTTATTGGTCGCGAATTGTTTAACGAAAGCGCCTAATCAACATACCTAGGCGTTCTGAATCTAAATAAATTCCTTATTCAACCTAAATCTTATTCAACATAGATAAAGGCGGGTGGTGTCACCCGTCTACCGAATGGAGATCGGCTATTTATGGCTTGTTTGACGACCAATATTAATACCCACTCAGAGCAGTATCAGGAAAACTACCGCTCTATGGCGTCACTTGTAGATCAACTTTATACCGTGACTGCCCAAATAGAAGATGGTGGTGGTGAGAAAGCCCGCGAGCATCAGCAGAAGAAAGGCAAACTTCCGGTACGTGAGCGCATTCTTGCCCTCCTCGATCCCGGTTCATCCTTCTTAGAAATTGGCCAGTTCGCGGGTTGGGATGTGTATCCAGATTACGTTCCATGCGCGGGCGTAGTAGCGGGTGTTGGCGTAATTGACGGCACCGAGTGCATGATCGTCGCCAATGACGTGACGGTAAAAGGCGGCAGTTACTACCCACTTACGGTGAAAAAACACTTACGCGCACAAGAAATTGCAAAAAAATGCCAACTGCCGTGTGTTTACTTAGTCGATTCTGGCGGCGCTAACCTACCCCGCCAAGATGAGGTCTTCCCAGACAAAGACCACTTCGGTCGTATTTTCTATAACCAAGCCCGAATGTCAGCCAAGGGTATCCCGCAAATCGCTGTGGTCATGGGGCTATGTACCGCTGGCGGCGCTTATGTTCCTGCGATGTGTGATGTTTCCATCATAGTCAAAGAACAAGGTACGATTTTCTTGGCAGGTCCACCTCTTGTAAAAGCAGCGACAGGTGAAGAAGTCAGCGCGGAAGATCTTGGTGGCGCAGACGTTCACTGTCGCACCTCTGGTGTGGCGGACTATTACGCAGAAAATGATCACCACGCGTTAGAGTTGGCAAGACAAGCGGTTTCACAAATCAACCACTTGAAACCCGTTCAACTCAAGCAAAAAGCACCTCAGGAACCACGTTTTCCTGCCCAAGAGCTGTACGGCATCGTCGGAACCGATCTTAAAAAGCCGTTTGATGTTAAAGAGGTCATTGCCCGAATTGTTGATGATTCCCAGTTCGATGAATTTAAAGCCTTGTTCGGCGAAACCTTGGTCTGTGGCTTTGCCCATATTCACGGTATGCCGATTGGCATTGTCGCTAACAACGGCATTCTATTTTCGGAATCAGCACAAAAAGGCGCGCATTTTATTGAGCTGTGCGCACAACGCAAAATTCCTCTGCTCTTCTTGCAGAACATCACGGGCTTTATGGTCGGTCAGAAGTACGAAGCCGAAGGCATCGCCAAACATGGTGCGAAAATGGTAACTGCTGTTGCGTGTGCAGACGTGCCGAAGTTTACCGTGGTTATTGGTGGATCGTATGGCGCAGGAAACTACGGCATGTGTGGCCGCGCTTATGATCCAACCATGATGTGGATGTGGCCAAACGCGCGCATCTCCGTCATGGGTGGAGAGCAAGCGGCTGGCGTGATGGCGCAAGTGACCCGCGATATCAAAACTCGCAAAGGTGAAAGCTGGAGCGCGGAGGAAGAAGAAGCGTTCAAACGTCCAATTGCGGAGCAATATCAGACTCAAAGTCACGCTTATTACGCCAGTGCTCGTTTGTGGGACGACGGCATTATTGACCCTGCGAAAACCCGTGATGTTGTCGGCATTGCTCTGTCTGCTGCGCTTAATGCGCCAATACCAGACAGCAAATTTGGCATCTTCCGTATGTAGCCGGATGCAAGGCAAACCTTAACTCCTCGCGAATACCGATGTTTATACAAGTAACGGTTAGCGAGCATTGGAATAGAGACTGAAATGTCAGACAAAGGAAGTCACATGACCGGACTACTGCTTGAAAAAGACAGCAATGGCGTTGCTTGGTTGAGCCTCAATCGACCAGAGAAACACAACGCGTTTAATGATGAATTAATTGCTTCACTTATCGAAACCTTGGAAAAACTTGAGAGAGACGACTCTCTACGTGCATTGGTACTAACGGCGCAAGGGAAACACTTTTCTGCGGGTGCGGATCTTGGCTGGATGCAGTCAATGGCCACCAAAACCGAGAGTGAAAACCTGCAAGATGCACAGCAACTAGCAAAACTTTTGCATACGCTGGATACCTTTAGCAAACCGACTATTGCTATGGTGCATGGCGCTGCATTTGGCGGCGCACTTGGGCTTATCTGCTGCTGCGATATCGCTATTGGTACACCTGAAAGCCGCTTCTGTTTGAGTGAAGTGAAGCTCGGTTTGTTACCCGCCACCATCGGACCTTACGTAATCCGAGCGATTGGACAACGACAAAGCCGACGCTACTTTTTAACCGCGGAACTGATTGATGCCGAAACCGCGCTATCGATGAGTATTCTTCATCAGATAGACGCTCAACCACGTGAAGCCGTCAATCGCACCATTGATCACCTGCTCAACAACGGTCCACAAGCCATGCAGGCTGCAAAAGCACTTTGTTTACGCTGTGATAACCAACCTATCGATCATTCATTAATTGAATACACCAGCCAAGCTATTGCAACCGCTCGCGTGTCCAGTGAAGGACAAGAAGGACTAGCTGCATTTTTTGAAAAGCGCGCCGCCAATTGGAGGAATCATGTTTAAAAGAATACTGATCGCAAACCGCGGTGAAATTGCCTGCCGAATCATTAAAACCGCAAAAAGCATGGCTATCGAGACGGTAGCCGTCTATTCCGAAGCGGATCGCAGCAGCTTACATGTTAAACAAGCGGATTTCGCTGAATTCATTGGCCCCGCTCCTGCGAGTGAATCGTATCTCGATATCGATGCGATTATCGGCGCTGCGAAAAAATGGCAAGCCGATGCTATCCACCCTGGGTATGGTTTTCTTTCCGAGAACCCGAAACTAGCCAAAGCGTGCAGCGAAAATGGCATCGCCTTTATTGGCCCTTCCACCAGCGCAATTGAAGCAATGGGTTCGAAGTCGCAAGCCAAAGCCATCATGTCTGAGGCGAACGTACCATTGGTTCCGGGCTATCACGGCACAGACAACAGCGTAGAGCATTTATTAGCAGAAGCGGAAAAAATCGGTTACCCAGTGATGCTTAAAGCAACCCAAGGGGGCGGCGGTAAAGGCATGCGAGTGGTCAATAGCGCAGCCGAAATGCCTCTGGCCATCGACGGTGCGCAGCGTGAAGCACTTTCAAGCTTTGGCGATAAGCAGCTTCTAATCGAAAAATGTATATTGCAGCCTCGCCACGTTGAAGTTCAGGTATTTGCTGACCAACATGGCAACTGTGTCTATCTTTCTGATCGCGATTGCTCCATTCAACGCCGTCACCAAAAAGTAGTCGAAGAAGCACCAGCTCCCGGTCTTAGTGATGAACTGCGTAAACAAATGGGTGAAGCTGCGGTTCAGGCCGCTCAAGCGATCGACTATGTTGGCGCTGGCACGGTGGAGTTCTTACTCGATAGCCGAGGTCAGTTCTACTTCATGGAGATGAATACCCGTCTGCAAGTTGAACACCCTGTCACTGAATTGATCACTGGCGTTGATTTGGTGGAGTGGCAATTCAAAGTCGCAGCTGGCGAGCATTTACCTATTTCACAATCTGAAATCACCCACAACGGTCATTCAATTGAGCTGCGAATTTACGCAGAAGATACAGACAATGACTTTATGCCGTCGACTGGCCGCATTGACTACTTAAAAGAACCCGTATCAGACAGTAATGTGCGCCTAGCGTGCGTACGCGTTGATAGTGGTGTTACCCAAGGCGATAGCATCAGCGAATATTACGATCCAATGATCAGCAAGCTGATCGTCTGGGGGCAAACTCGTGATATCGCTCTAAACCAGCTTAAGCAGGCGTTAACTCAATATCACGTACGTGGCGTAACGACAAACATTGGTTATCTGCACAGTATTATTTCGCAGCCAGCCTTTGCCGAGATTGAGCTCGATACAGGTTTCCTCGTCACACATCAACAAGGCATAAATGAGCAGCAAGACGTGTCGGATTCAATCTGGCTTACATTGGCGGCGGTTGCTCGCTGGAATGATCTCATTTCAAAATCAGACAGCTCAACGTTACCCGCGCCAACCAAACGAGGTTTTAGACTGTCGGTTGACAACGTTTACCGATTTAACTTCACGGATGCCAATGCCAACCATCAGGTACGTTTGCAACAATCATCGCAAGATACAGGATCTCACTTCACTGTCCGATGTGGTGAGGAGCTGCATCAGGTCATCCTGCTTGAAAGTGACAACCAGTTTATCGTCGATATTGATAATGTGCGTTACACCTTTAATGCACTTAGCGATGAACAAAGAACAACACTATTTTATCTTGGTCAGCAGCGCACGTTCGCTCATCAACCTAACTTTGACTCTGCAAAAGATGTAGATGATGAACTAAGTCCAACCGCACCACTCAACGGCATAATTTCAGCAGTTATGGTGGCTAAAGGTGACGAAGTGGCGGCGGGCGATCCGCTTTTGGTACTCGAAGCAATGAAAATGGAATACACCATCACGGCTCCGGTAGCAGCAAAAGTCGACGAATTGTTTTATCAGCACGGGGACCAAGTACAGCACGGTTCCATCCTGCTGAATTTGTCTTTGATATCGGATAACGTCAGTGAAGATAAGGAGCGCGAGTATGCTACCAGCGAAAGTTAATATCGTCGAAGTCGGCGCTCGTGATGGTTTACAAAATGAAACGTCAGTGACGCTGGTTGATAAAATCCGTTTGATTAACCAACTAAGCAGCAGTGGCTTAAAGCATATTGAGGCGGGATCTTTCGTCTCTCCAAGGTGGGTGCCTCAAATGGCCGATTCCGATCAGGTGTTTGCTGGTATCTCAAAAAAGCCTGACGTGGTTTATAGCGCGCTCACACCAAATCTCGCAGGGTTAGAACGTGCGCTGGAAAGCGGTGTAAAGCGAATTGCGGTGTTTGGCTCCGCTTCAGAAACGTTCAGCCAGAAGAACATCAACTGCAGCATTGCGGAGAGCCTTGCCCGTTTTGAACCCGTTATCGAATTGGCGAACCAGCACAACATACCTGTGCGCGGGTACTTGTCTTGTACCATGGTGTGTCCATATGAGGGAGTAATCAAGCCAGAGCAAACTACCAAGGTCGCCAATACGTTGTTTGATATGGGATGTTATGAGATTTCGCTCGGTGATACTGTCGGTAAAGCAACACCTAATCGCGTTATCGCCATGCTGGATTCGTTGTTAACGCTACTGCCAAAAGACGCGCTCGCAGTACATTTTCATGACACTTATGGACAAGCATTAGCCAATATCTACCAAGCCTTGTTAATGGGCATCAACACCATTGATAGCGCAGTAGCGGGGCTCGGCGGCTGCCCTTACGCGAAAGGAGCCAGTGGCAATGTTGCAACGGAAGATGTACTTTATCTGTGTGAGCAACTTGGGATTGAAACGGGCGTTGACCTTAGCGTCATCAATGAAGCGGGTTGGCAAATTTGCCGTGCGTTAGGAAAGTCTCCTGCTTCTAGGGTCGCATTAGCTCTGGGCGATCCGTATAGCTTGTAAATCATCAACAACCAATCAGGTAATGTATTTCAACGGGCATGCAGACGTACGTGCCCGTTTTTTGTTGTTACTCATAAAAACCTTAACGCTCAACGGTCTTCATCACATTAATTAGTATCTGATTTCAGCTACAATTTAGTTTCAAACCGAACATATAAAACAGGATCAGGTAAATGCTCATAACATTTCGTTGTCGAAGCCACTCAAACGTCACAATGTTTGGTGATATTGCATTAGATATGCTCAAAATGATGGGTCACAGCGGCACGGTGCCGGGATCAATTTCCGCTCAAGATGTTCCTGACGCGCTATCAAGATTAACTTCTGCTCTATCTGCGAAAAATGCAGCTGAAGAAAACCTCCCTACTGATGTAGACGAAGAGGAAGAACAAGCAGAGCCCGCGGTAAGCCTAGGACGCAGAGCGTTTCCACTGATTGAGTTGCTAAAATCAGCAATCAAAGAAGAATGCGAAGTCATGTGGGACAACCAATAACGCCTTCAAACTTGTTTCTAGCGAGGTGAATCCGTGTTGTGACCGCCTCGCTATGGTTACTCGACACCAAGATAAGAACACCAATACCGCTTATCGCCCTATCCGTTTCTCTCCCTAGACAACTTGATTTCCCCATCAATGTGCACATCTCGTTGTGGAAACGCGATTTCAATGCCGTGCTTTTCGAAAGCTTCGTAGATTTCAAAACGCATGGCACTTGCGACCGAGCGAATACCGCCCTCAACCGTTGAGTTAATCCAAAAATAAGATTCGAAGATCAAAGCATTGTCACCAAAGTCTTGAAAAAACACATCTGGCGCTGGCGAACTCAGAACTTGCGCTTGCTGCGAAGTCACTTCCGCCATTAAGGCAGCAACCTGTTTGACATCGCTCCCATACGCGACACCGACGACGACAGAGCCACGAACTAATCTGTCGCATAACGTCCAGTTGATCACCACGTTCTCAATCAACTGACTGTTGGGTATGAGCATATGAACACCATCGGTTCGCCTGATTCTCGTTGAGCGTGTATTTATTTGCTCGACAGTGCCTTTGGCGCCCTCAACCTCTAAAAAGTCCCCAATTCGGATTGGCTTTTCACCAATCAAAATCCAGCCACTTATGAAGTTGTTAATGATGTTTTGCGCACCAAAACCGAAGCCGATAGCGATGGCACCAGACAGAAAGGCGAACGCGGTGATTGGCACATTGATCATCGAAAGTGTGGTCATAAAAATAATGGCTAGAGCGATGACAAATAATATCCGTTTAACCAAATGAATCACGTTAGGATCTTTCCCCGATGAGGACATTCTTGACGTAACGGTTTTGATTAAAATTTTGGACAACCATAAAGCGACAATCACCCATGTCGGCACCATCAATATCGCCCATAACGTGATAGGTTGTTCGTTAAAGGTAAACAGTGTTGTTTCTAAAAATGAAATGACCCGTTCGAACATAAAGTGCTCACTCTTGATTCATCGTTGCCAGCAAGCCAGAGCGCATAAGTCATAAATTTTTGGATCAATCGATAGCGCAGCGGCTCAATTAAGTTCTTCTTATTAACTATATTGTAATCTACATAAAACGCTTCGAGTGGTTTCCCACTTTGGCTTCAACCGATTAAGCCATTTAGGGAATACGTCTTTGTGAACTAAACGAGCCAATCAACCAACTGGATACGCAAGGCAAATCAGTGATAACTTTCTGATTTTTAAGCATCAAATTTTCACTTCGAATCACTCTCACCTATTATGCACCTTATTGCAAATAACATTGATGGAATGATTGTTATGTCAGAACTGACTCGGATGCGCTCTGGAGAAACCTATAATTGTCTGGATGAAGAACTAAAGCTAATGCGCGCCAAAACTGCGCAGCTTGTCTTCCAATTTAACCACGAGCCAAACCCAGATATCCGTAGACAACTATTGGCGGAAATGGGCGTCCAATTAAAAAACAGCGCCTGTATAGAGCCACCGCTACAACTTACCTACGGTTGTCACTTGTCCATCGGAGAAAACACCTACATCAACTGGGATGCCATTATTCTGGACAATGGGCAGGTTGAGGTTGGCGCGAACGTCATGATTGGGCCTAGAGTGCAAATTTACACAGCCGCTCATTCACTCGATACACAAAGACGCTTAGCCGGAGATGAGATCGCCAAACCGGTAACAATTGGCAATAACGTTTGGATTGGTGGGGGCGCAATCATACTGCCGGGCGTGACCATTGGCGATGAGGCCGTCGTCGGCGCTGGCTCTGTCGTAACCAAAGACGTTGCGCCGGGCGATCGAGTTGTTGGAAATCCGGCGCGCTCCATTAAACCAAAAAACTGAAGAAAGTCGCTATTTCGCCAAATGCTCGCGAATAATATTAGCGAGCAGATTGAGAGCATGAACATATTTGTCATTGAGCTCAAAAGAAGCGTTAAGACGAATACAGTGATCGTATTGTTCTGTCAGGCTGAACATCTTTCCCGGTGCGATGCTGATATTACCTTTTAGCGCTTCTCGATATATCTGCAAGGCATCAATATGCTTGGGAAGCTCTAACCAAATAAAGTACCCACCGCTTTGGCTTAACACTTTGACTGCTTCAGGTAACAGCTCACTAAGCAGAACCGTCATCTTACTTTTACGTTCAAACAGCTTTTTCCGTAACTGCTTCAAATGAGATTCATAATTGCGGCTTGTTAAATAGTGTACCAATGTCATTTGCACTGGTGCACTCGTCGCTAATGTACTCATTAACTGTAACTTTTGTACCTCTAGCGCCCGCTTTCCCGCCGCAACCCAACCAATACGTAGCCCTGCGATTAATGATTTTGAAAACGAGGAGCACAACATGGTATTGCCCGTGTCATCAAACATTCTTAGTGGATAAACCGAGTCATTCCCTGCATGCAGTTCGCTGTACACGTCATCTTCAATCACTGGCACGTTATATCGCTGTGTCAGTTCAATCAGCTTTTGTTTTTTCTCGTTGGAAAGCGTAAAACCCAGAGGATTCTGGAAGTTCGACATCAGCCAGCACGCTTTCACATCGTGTGTTTGCAGCGCTCGTTCCAATGAGTCTAGGTCAATGCCCGTGACTGGGTCTGTTCTTACTGAGAGCGCTTTCAAACCTAACCGCTCTAAGGATTGCAATGCACCATAAAATGCAGGCGACTCCACAACCACCCAATCTCCCGGTCTTGTGCTGGCTTGCAAACTGAGCGTTAACGCCTCCAGCGCGCCTGCCGTAATGACAATTTCATCGGGTGAAATTTCAATGCCTTTCGCAGCATAACGCTTCGCGATGATGGTGCGTAATTGTTCGTTTCCCGGCGGTAAGTTATCAAAGGTGGTGGAAATCGGCATATTGCGAGCGGCTGCGCTCATCGCCCGATTCACGTGATAGCGTGGATACAAACTTGGGTCTGGATAGGCAAAGCCAAAATTGATCATGGATGGATTTTTACTCGCCTGCAGAACATCAAAGATAAACTCATTGATGTCTACCTGCTCTGTCCACGAAACCGCGGCTGGCGCTTGGGGTTCATTTGAACTCTTAATATTGGGAGCGACTCGATAACCAGAGCGCGGCTGTGACGTTACCCAGCCTTGAGATTCCAGAATTTGATAGGCATGCAACACCGTCATCAAGCTTAAACCCGAGTGTTCAGATTGGCGACGCAGAGAAGGCAGCTTGTCACCCGGATGCCATATCCCCGATTTTATCTGCCTTTTAAGCTGTTCCACTAACTCTTGATACTTCGCCAAACGCAAATCCCCTTCCCTAAAGCCGAATTCAAAATAATAACACTTCAATATTTAATCTGTTATAGGTTTATAGTCACTGTCTGTACCTACTTCCCTCATTCCGCTCCTCTTAAAATAGCTCTCTCATAAAACTTAAAAGATCAAAGGAAGTTTAATGTTTGGCCTCGACGCATTTATGCTTGCACGGATACAGTTCGCCTTTACGGTATCCTTTCATATTATTTTCCCCGCTATCACCATAGGTTTGGCCACCTATCTCGCAGTGCTGGAAGGCTTATGGCTAAAAACACGCAATCCCGATTACCAAAAGCTCTATCATTTCTGGTCGAAAATTTTTGCGGTTAACTTTGGGATGGGCGTTGTATCTGGCCTTGTCATGGCCTATCAATTCGGCACCAACTGGAGTGGTTTCTCCGACTTCGCTGGTTCTATCACTGGCCCATTACTGACTTATGAAGTGTTAACGGCATTCTTTCTCGAAGCCGGATTTCTTGGCGTAATGCTGTTTGGTTGGCGTCGCGTCGGCGAAAAGCTGCACTTTTTTGCAACCTCGATGGTGGCGTTAGGAACGATCATTTCGACGTTCTGGATTCTCGCCTCCAACAGTTGGATGCAAACGCCACAAGGCTATGAAATTGTCGACGGACGTGTGGTGCCAACCGACTGGTTTGCTATCGTTTTCAATCCTTCATTTCCTTATCGTTTGGCGCACATGAGCGTCGCGGCTTTCGTCAGTTCAGCACTCTTTGTAGGCGCGTCAGCCGCTTGGCATTTATTGAGAGGCAATCAATCGACTGCGGTAAAAACCATGTTTTCGATGTCGCTCGGGATCTTAGTGTTCCTTGCGCCACTCCAAACCGTGATTGGCGATGTGCACGGGCTAAACACTCTGGAACACCAGCCCGCCAAAATCGCTGCCATCGAAGGACATTGGGATAACAGTGATGGCAAACCAACCCCATTGATATTGTTCGGCATGCCAAACATGGAACAAGAACGCACAGACTATGCCTTAGAAATTCCTGTTTTAGGAAGTTTGATCCTACGCCACAGTTTAACTGAGCCAATCCCGGCACTGAAAGACTTCCCGAAAGAGGAACGACCGAACTCACCTATCGTCTTTTGGTCATTTCGAATCATGGTCGGGCTAGGACTTCTGATGATTTTACAGAGCTTCTACAGCATATGGTTACGAAAAAAGAACACGCTTTATACCTCGCGTTGGTTCCTCAAGTTTTCATTATTTATGGGGCCATCTGGTCTTATCGCAATACTCGCTGGCTGGTTTACGACAGAGGTTGGTCGGCAACCTTGGGTCGTTTATGGCGTACAAAAAACGCGTGATGCGGTTTCTGCACACGGAGACCTACAAATGAGCATCAGCCTGCTGTGTTTCCTTGTTGTGTACAGCTTGGTGTTTGGTTTTGGGTATTACTACATGATCCACCAAATCAAGAAAGGCCCCGATGCAATCGAACACGATGAGCACGACATGACGACCGTTTCAGGCCGCATCTAGAATTTGTCACAAAGTTAAGGTAGAGAATATGCATTTTGATTTATCCGTGATTTGGTTCGCGATCATCGTTTTTGCCACTTTGATGTACATCATCATGGATGGCTTCGATTTGGGTATTGGAATACTGATGCCCTTCATCAAGGATGAAAAACAAAAAGACGTCATGGTCAACAGTGTCGCGCCAGTTTGGGACGGCAACGAAACTTGGATTGTGCTTGGAGGCGCATCTCTATTTGGCGCTTTTCCGATGGCTTACGCGGTAATTATTGAAGCGCTAACCATCCCTTTAACGTTGATGTTGATTGCTTTGATCTTTCGTGGCGTCGCGTTTGAGTTTCGCTTTAAAGCATTGGAAAATCACTTAAAGTTCTGGGATCGCTCTTTTATGGTCGGCTCGATTTTAACCACGTTTTTCCAAGGCATCGTTGTTGGCGCGGTAATTCAAGGCTTTGCGGTGGAAAACCGCGTCTTCGTAGGTAGCCAACTCGACTGGCTCAGCCCTTTTCCCATCTTTTGTGGTTTGGGTTTAGTCGCAACGTACGCGCTGCTTGGTAGCACATGGCTCATCATGAAGACGGAAGGTGAACTGCAAAACACGATGCACCGCTTCACTAACAAAACACTACTGGCGATGATCTCCGCATTAGTCATTGTGAGCGCTTGGACTCCACTTGCTTACCCTGCCATTGCGGAAAGATGGTTTTCTCTGCCTAATTTGTTCTACTTACTGCCCGTACCTGTCATTACTGGGCTGGTATGTTTGAAGATTGCCGACTCCGTTAAAAAGCGTAAAGAGCGCAGCCCTTTCGTGATGGCGTTAGTGATCGTGATTCTCGGGTTCGCTGGGCTTGGCATCAGTATCTGGCCAAATATCATTCCTCCTAGCATATCAATATGGGAAGCAGCGGCTCCTGCAAGCAGTCAGCGCTTTATGCTCGTTGGAGCAGTGATCATCATCCCGATTATTCTGGCTTACACCTTTTGGAGTTACTACGTCTTCTCCGGAAAAGTAAAAGAAGGCGAAGCGTACCATTAACGAGTTGATAAGGAGTGAGTATGAAAATCAAAAATTGGTGCCGCCAATGGGCTTGGATGGTTGGAATATGGGTCGTTAGCGTCGCTGCATTAGGGTTAGTGTCTATGTTATTTCGCGTCATGATGACCGCTGCAGGGTTAAAATCTTAGCTCGGCACGTTTAAGTCAATAAAAAATGGATGCCTCTAGATCTTGTGTAAGAGCTAGAGGCGTTTGCATTCAAGTCCGACTTTTCACGTGTGCAGACAATACGATCGTAGATTCTAAACCGCGAGCCACTTCAAAATAACCACCAGCACGAGATAGCTGACGAGCCGTCAATTTTTCTTTGCCTAGCTTTTCAAACCAATAAGGCGCCAATGAGCACTGAGCCGAACCTGTGGCAAGATCTTCTGAAATACCGATTTTAGGTGCAAAGTAACGCAGCACATAGCCACTATCAGAACTTTGAGCCGTCACGATGACAGCATGAAACTCATCAATTTTAATCAGCTCATCAAAGTTAGGTTGATAGCGAACAACATCATCTTCTGATTCGAGAACAACAACCAAATCACGCGTTGTAAAAGCATCTACGGGGTGATTGGAAAAGCCTGAAATACCCAAGGGGATGGCATGAGGCTTGGCTAGCCAACTTGGCATCACTATCCGATACATTCCATCCAGTCCAGTAACGGTAACATGACCATACTGACTTTGTAGAATGACCTCGTTCTTATGATAGTTGGAAATGATTGCAGCGCCTGCGCCCAAACTTCCGTGTCCGCATAGGTTGATCTCTCCTTCTAGGCTAAACCAGCGAATGTGGTAGTCACTGCCAGACTGAACCACAAATGATGTGACAGGTTGAGCGACCTGATGAGTGATTTGAAGTAATTCAGAATCACTCAGCCAGTGATTTAGTTCGACAACGCCACATGGATTACCTTGAGCTAACTCATCACAAAATACATCAAATATTTGCGCTTTAATCATCCATCACCCTTGCGGTTTAACCATGCATTAAATCAAGGTCCTCGTCATTATCATCTCGATAAAAACGAGAGTTCAGCTATCAAGTCAACTTGATGTAGGTAATATATACGACAACAGAGTCGCAATCTTCAGTAAGTTTTGTTCGTTGGGTACAATCGACAGGTTATATGACAAAGCTTTAAGCCTCAACATGACCGATGTGCATGGCTACTTTTAGCGCTTGTTTATTGAGATTAGACGCCTCCCAAGCAACAACAACACGACTAGTGAGAGGGATATCCTCAATCTCGGCGACTGTCGCGGAATCATCGAGATGTTCAGCCAGTGAGCGCGGAACGAGAGCGATACCTAACCCAGCCTGCGCCATGGCAATCGTCGTACGAAGTTGCGGTGCTGCGAACTGTGGTTCGAGCCTTACTCCTGCGTCGGCAAAAAGTGTGCTCATGCCATCAAACAATGCGGGTCCAGTCTCTCGTGGAAACAGTAAAATTTTATGGCCTCTCAACTGTTTCATCTGGATACAGGGATATTTTGCCAGTTCGTGCCCCGCCGGAATCACCGCGACAAACGGGTCGTTAAACAACACCTTGTGCTCAAAAGGCTCACTGGCGTAACAGGGTAGCCGCATGATTGCGAGATCAAGTTGTTTGCTTTTTAACTGAGTGGCAAGCTCTGGCATTGATAGTTCCGCCGTCTGTAAATGAACCCCATTCTCTTGAATACGCCCAATCCTCTCCAATACCTTAATGCAGGTTGATGTTGACGTCGCGAACGCGATTTTAACCTGCGTATTTTCACCACGGGCAATCTGTCGGGCTTTTGCTTTAGCGCGTTCCACATCAGCAAGAATATTTACCGCATCCGTATAAAAGACTTGCCCTGCATGGGTCAGTTCTACTCCTCTAGACAAGCGCTTAAATAAGTCCACGCCAAGCTCGTGCTCTAGCTTTTTGATTTGTTGACTCAAAGGAGGTTGCGCAATCCCTAACTGTTCAGCTGCTCGGGTAAAGTGACGAGTCTCGGCGACCGCGACAAAATACTTCAGGTAGCGAAGTTCCATATATTTTCCATATCAAAATAAATCTTTTTTATATTGGATTTAGCACCGTGTAGAAGTCAATCTAAATATACTCTTCATTGCATAACTGGTCTTACTCATGCGTGGATTTTATAACCCTCTATGCGCTTGTTCGCTTGAAGTAGCGAAAGAATTTTCTGAATACCATCACGTTACCGGAGATGGTGAGATTTATCAGACTTCGTTAATGAGTGCTTTGATAGCTGGTGTTTACGAAGGCTCAACAACCATAGAAGAACTGCTGAAACATGGGGATTTTGGTTTAGGTACGTTCAATGAATTGGATGGTGAGTTGATTGCTTTTGATAAGGAAGTTTTTCAACTCAAGTCGGATGGCTCCGCAAACCCGGCAGACCTAGCGCAAAAAACGCCCTTTGCTGTCATGACTTTTTTTAAACCTGATATCGAGCTGCCACTGACATCGCGCATGTCACGTCATGAAGTCCATAACCTCATAGACGACATGGTTCCAAGCGATAACCTATTTTGCGCAGTGCGCATTGATGGCGTTTTCGATTCAGTTCGCACTCGTACCGTACCTAAACAAACACGCCCTTATCGGCCAATGCTTGAAGTGGTCAAAGAACAACCAACATTCCGCTTCACGCATAAGCAAGGCGTGGTCGCCGGCTTTCGCAGTCCTAAATACACGACTGGCATTAATGTGCCCGGCTATCACGAACACTTTATTACCGATGACCGCCAAGGAGGTGGTCATATCCAGGATTACAGCATTTCGTCAGGGTTCCTCCAGATTGGCAAAGTCTCACGGCTAGTGATTGATACCCCAGTATCGACAGACTTCCTCAACGCCAATTTGGCTCCGGAAGATATAAATACCGCCATAGAAAAGGCGGAAAAGTAACAAAGTCAGGCAAATAATAAGGACAACAAATGCAATCCAAACCTTCAAATAAAAATGGAGCTCAGTTGATCGCTCAACAGCTAGAGTCTCTCGGCATTAAGTACATTTTCGGTATTCCTGGTGCAAAAATAGATCGACTGTTCGATGCGATTGAAGACACTAACATCCAAATGATTCCGGTACGTCACGAGGCTAACGGCGCGTTTATGGCGGGCGTTATGGGAAGACTAACCGGCAAAGCAGGCGTCACAATGGTTACGTCAGGCCCTGGCTGTGGAAATCTAGTTACGGGGGTTGCAACAGCAAACTCCGAAGGCGATCCGCTGATTGCTATCGGTGGTGCGGTGAAACGAACTGACCAGCAAAAACAAACACACCAGAGCATGGATACCGTCAGTATTTTTCGCTCTATAACTAAGTTCAGTGCTGAAGTGCAGCATGTGGACGCCGCAAGCGAGATCATGGCGAACGCATTTCGTATCGCAGAGTCAGGTCGTCCTGGGGCTTGCTTTTTGAGTCTCCCCCAAGATGTTTTATCCGAGCAAACCCAAACGGACATTATTGTCCCCTCGCCTTACACACAGCCTGGTTGCGCAGACATCGCAGCAATCGAAGAAGCGGTCAGTCGAATCAGTAAAGCAAAGCGCTGTGTGGTTTTACTTGGCCTTCACGCGAGCCGCAGTCAAAACGCTGCTGCTATCGCTCGGTTTCTTCAAAATACGCAGCTACCCGTTGTCGGCACTTACCAGGCCGCCGGCACGGTAGACATCAATTACTATCAT
The DNA here is from genome assembly GCF_033340155.1 of Vibrio sp. 1562. NCBI lineage: Bacteria > Pseudomonadati > Pseudomonadota > Gammaproteobacteria > Vibrionales > Vibrionaceae > Vibrio > Vibrio sp. 1562. The sequence continues at coordinate 43,490 of NZ_JAWOVY010000018.1, read as the reverse complement.
CACTTTGCTGGGCGTGTCGGTTTGTTTAATAACCAACCTGGCGATGTTTTACTGCGGGACGCCGATTTAATTCTCACCATCGGCTTTAGCCCAATAGAGTATGACCCTGAGCTTTGGAACAGCCACCGCAACCCAGTGATTCACCTCGATATTGAACCAGCAGAATACCAACTTAATTATCAGCCTTGTGTTGAAATCGTCGGAAACATTGCGCAGTCATTAGACAAAATGGGCAGCTATATCTCTGAATATGCTCGCCTTTCCCCAACGGCACTTTCAGTACTGGAAGAGGTAGCACTGCAACGGCAAGTGATCAAGACCTATCCCAATGTCTATAACAAGCAAGGGTTTCATCCACTGGCGCTAATTAAAGCCATGCAATCCATCATCACACCAGATACCACGCTATGCCTTGATATGGGGAGCTTCCACATCTGGATCGCTCGTTACTTAAGCTGTTTTCGAGCTCGCCAAATGCTGGTGTCTAACGGCCAACAAACGATGGGCGTTGCACTACCATGGGCCATTGGTGCCAGCCTACTAAAACCTGGTAGCAAAGTGGTATCGATATCGGGAGACGGCGGTTTTATGCAATCGAGCATGGAGTTAGAAACCGCGGTTAGACTGAACTGCAATATCGTCCATATTGTGTGGGTTGATAACGCCTACAACATGGTAGAAATGCAAGAGATCAACAAATATCAGCGCTGCTCTGGTGTGAAATTTGGACCAATTGATTTCAAGGCCTACGCCGAATCATTTGGCGCGAAAGGCTTCGCAGTGACTAGTCAACACGAATTGCTACCGACATTGAATAAAGCCATGGACGTTGAAGGACCAGCAGTGGTGGCTATCCCCGTAGATTACAGCGACAACGACAAACTGATGTTGCCGCGCACAGAGAAAAATCAAGATCCCGTTTTTGTAAGTTTCGAAGGAGAAATCGCATGAGAGGATTAAAAAATAAAGTCGCACTCGTGACTGGCTCTGCCAATGGCATTGGTTTGGCCATCGCAAAACGTTTGTATGAAGAAGGCGCAAACGTCGCTCTTGCCGATTGGAATGAAGAGCAGTTGGCAAACGCCGTTGAGGGCTTTGATAAACAGCGTGTGTCTGCGCATTCCATTGATGTTTCTGATCCAGACAAAGTCGCAGCACTGATTTCTGATGTTGTTACCCGTTTCGGTAAACTGGATATTTTAGTAAACAATGCTGGCGTACATGTCCCTGGTACCGTGATTGAAGGTAGTGTGGAAGACTGGAAGAAGATCTCTGGTGTAAACATTGATGGTGTTGTTTATTGCGCGAAATTTGCTTTACCTGAACTCTTAAAAACGAAAGGTTGTATGGTAAATACCGCGTCCGTTTCCGGTTTGGGTGGTGACTGGGGTGCCGCATTCTATTGCGCGAGTAAAGGCGCAGTGGTGAACCTTACCCGAGCGATGGCATTGGACCATGGTGCGGATGGGGTAAGAATTAACGCCGTATGCCCAAGTTTAGTAAAAACCAACATGACAAACGGCTGGCCGCAGGACATCCGCGATAAATTCAATGAGCGCATTGCGCTTGGCCGAGCAGCCGAACCTGAAGAAATTGCGTCTGTCGTGACTTTCTTGGCAAGTGATGACGCATCTTTCATTAATGGCGTAAACCTACCTGTAGACGGCGGTGCCACCGCATCAGATGGTCAACCTAAAATAGTATAAGCATGAAATAGACAGATCAGTAAGAGACGTTCTACTACCTTTCGGATCGATGCTGATCTGTCGCTTTACGCTCTGAGCACATAACCCGTGCCAGCAATAAACTCAACCACTCAACCGCTGTTAGAGATATCTCAACAACTTAAAACCAGCAACGAGAAATTAATTTTTCACACAAACCGACAAACTATGTGAGCATTCCATCAGGCATAGAGTAAAGACTTATGTATCAGCGATTCACAAAGAACCAGAAAGTTTCCGCGAATACTTCTTCAAAAAGATTAAAAGCGACTAACGTTTCTGCCACACCATCCATTGTTCTCTGCCTTTAAAAACCTCAACACTGTTTGCCACCACTGAGGATTCCACAAGCTTAAACGCCGGCTCTAGATAACCCTCCAACTCCCCACTTCGCAAACAAAATGGAGGGAAGCGTGATAGGTAATTATCATCAATGACGAAAAAACCAATTAGAAAACCTCCGCTTGGCAATAATTTATCCACCATAGAGAAATATTCTGACCACATGTCTCTCGGTAGTGCTGCGAGAAAGGCCCGCTCGTAAATGACATCAAACGATTGAGAAAAATCGGCATTAAATACATCACCCAATACGACTTTATCTTTGTAGTTACCTAACGCTGATTGCGCCATTTTTACCGCTTCTTGGCTGTAATCCATCGCGATCACGTCATGCCCATATTGAATAAAAGTGCTCAGTTCATAAGCGGCACCACACCCAGGAATAAACACTGAATGGCCTACATGAAGTGAATTGTCGAGATAGTCCTTGAGTTCTTGAGGTGTCGATTGGGCATCCCAAGGCATAGTGCCTCGGATAAACAAATCATCCCAGAATTGTGTGTTAATCATTGGTGCCTGTTTCATTTACCCGCTCCCTGATTGCGGTAGTAAAAAATAAAGGGATACGCAGCGCAATGTGGTATCCCTTTTCTAGCCTTTTGTCTGAAGTTGTTAGTTTTTTATGACAACCACTTTCTACTGCACTTATGCCACCAATGAGTTAACTGCGAAGATCATTGATTAACGGCTGCTCCGCTTGGTTCGGTACAAACTGGACATTGCCTTTCAGTTTAGTGACAGACTGGAGTGTTGCTTGAATGTCCTCTGCTGATACATGCACATCATGACAACAGAAAGTAATGGCATCGTTGAAGCCATCGCGCTCAATTTTCAAGGAGCCTTTAATATCGTGGCGACGACAGACTTCTTGGATCTGATGCGGATAAACAAACAGCCCTTTTACTTTCACCGCGGAGTCTGCTCGTCCCATCCAGCCCTTAATTCGTGCATTCGTGCGTAGCGAATCCGAGCCCGTTTCTAGGTATGCCGATAAATCTCCCGTTGCGTAGCGAATCAGCGGGAACTTCTCATCGAGCGACGTTACAACGACTTCACCGACTTCTCCCGGTTGTACAGGAACACCATCAGGATCAACGATTTCAACAATAATATCTTCGGCAATCACTAATCCTTGTTCACCAGACACTTGATAAGCAATCAAACCAAGTTCTGCGCTTGCGTAGGCTTGAAAGACTGCAATGCCTTTTTCCTCAAACATCTGTTGCATGTCTGCTGTAACCGCTTCACCAGAGACCAGAGCTTTCTCAAAGCTAGGCAGCTCATCGTATTTCTCTTGGTACTTTTGTAGCAACGTCAGCAAATAGGAAGGTGTACCAGTGTAACCATTAGGTTGAAGCTGTTTAATTGCCTCTATTTGCGCTTCGGTATTGCCTACCCCAGCCGGAAATACCGAACAGCCACAAGCCCTTGCGCCACCATCCATAATAAATCCGCCAGGAGAGAAATGGTAAGAGAGCGTGTTATGCACTAAATCACCCGCACAGAACCCAGCAGCGTGAAACGCGCGCCCCATACGCCAGAAATCGGCCTCATCCGTTTGAGCCTCATATAAAGGCCCAGGAGACTGAAAAACACGCGCCATTTGACCAATGGCAACGCTATTTAAGCCACCAAACGGCGGTTTAAGTTGCTGCTGATTAGGTACATTGAACTTACGTGTAATCGGGAACTGAGCAAGCCCTTCACGATTGTTTGCCAATGTAGGATCTAACTCAGAAAAATGCGCTGCGTAATGTTCGCTATTGGCTTTCGAATTCTCAATCAGCGCTGGCAAACGTTGAAACAGCGACTCTTCTCGCGCCTGTAGAGACAACGATTCTTTCGCATCAAATAGTTCGTTCATCCTTGCTCCTTACAACCAACGCTTACGACGTTTGTAAGATTTCAGATTCTTAAAGCTCTTGCGATCTTCATCGCCGCCGCCAAGGTAGAATTCTTTTACGTCTTCATTGTTTAGCAATTCGTGCTTGCTGCCATCTAGTACGATTTTGCCTGATTCCATGATGTAACCGTAATCGGCCGCTTGAAGAGCGAAGTTGGCATTCTGTTCAACCAAAAGCATGGTAATACCTTGCTCTTTGTTGATCTTGTTAATAATGCTGAATACTTCTTTAACTAGCAGTGGAGAAAGCCCCATAGACGGTTCGTCCAACAAAATCATCTTCGGTCGAGCCATTAACGCTCGGCCAATCGCTAACATTTGTTGCTCACCGCCAGACAAATAGCCCGCCAGGCCAGTGCGCTCTTTGAGTCGCGGGAAATAGTCAAACACCATTTCGATGTCTTGTTCAACTTCGTTGTCAGTGCGTGTATAAGCGCCTAAGCGAAGATTTTCTATTACCGTCATATCTTCAACAATTCGGCGCCCTTCCATAACTTGGAAGATGCCCGAACGGACGATCTCTTCCGGGCTTTTGTTGTCTATACGCTCGCCCATGAAGTTGATTTCGCCGCGCGTCACTTCACCATCTTCGGTTTTCAATAAACCAGAAATGGCTTTCAACGTTGTGGATTTACCCGCACCGTTGGCGCCCAGTAAGGTCACAATCTGCCCTTTTGGAACTTCTAAACTCACACCGCGAAGTACTAGTATTACTTCGTCGTAGACGACTTCAATGTTGTTCACTGAAAGCAGTATTTCTGCCGGTTCGATATTCGTTGCTAATTCAGCCATCAAGCTACTCCTTGCTAGGGTGAGAGTGTTCTCTCACCCATCCTTATTTTCAGTAAGCTTTGTTATTAATAAGTCGTAGATTAGTAACCTAGCCAATCGTCACGACGTGACAATGTCACCTGAGATACTTTCTTAATATCAACTGCGCCGCCATCGTTGTTGCCCATAAAGACGTTCACGGTTGTTGTGCCTCGGTGATCTTCCGGTTTCCAGTTCGCAGGGACACAAACACCTTCTAAGCCTTGTGGTACCCAGTTGTCATGGACATACATGCCCTTCTTGATGTTTTCACCTGTGATACCACCGTTGTCTTTCGCCCACTCCATCGCTTCTTTCATATAGAACGCAGAACAAATACCGCGAATGTAATGGTGAGTTCTGAATTCGCCCGGCTCTGATTCAGACTGCTTAGAAATCTCACGAACCAGCTTCATGCCTTCGTTATCGTCTCCCCAAAACGCCGTCATACCTGGGAAAACGTAATCTTTAAGGCCATCGCCTGCTGCTTCAAGCACTGGCTTGTCGCCGCCCCAAATGTTTGCCATGTACTGGAACTCTGTCCCAACCGTGTTACAAGACTTCACTAGTGAGATAACCGAGCTACCGATATTGGCAATGTAACCGTAGTTGGTGCCTGACTCTTTCAGCGACAAACATTGCGCTTTGAAGTCCCCTGGTTTTAGTGACACAACGACTGGGTTTTGCACATCAAAACCAAGCTCTTTGGCGTACTCTGCACACGCTTCTTTTGGCGCATTCGGGAATGGATGGTTATCGCCAATGTGCGTAAATTTCGGCGCACCTTGATTGCCCTTAGATTCCCAATCTTCTTTCGCCCACTTAACTAGCGCACGGCACGCATCTGAGTACGACGCACCATAAAAGAAATTATAAGGCGCTGGTTTCGCGGTTTTTGGGTTTTTGCCAGTTGGGTCAGTTAAGTGACCAGAGTAAGAAGCAGAGAACACCGGCACTTTGTCTTTGGTAACAAACGAAATAAGCGCTTCGGTATCCGCCGTACCCCAACCTTGCAGCGCAACCATGTCTTTACGCGCAACCCAACGTTTATAGTTAGAAATCGCCACTGGTACTTTGTACGCCATGTCTACTGTTTCAAATTCGAGCTCGGTACCGTTAATGCCACCGTTTTGGTTAATCCAACGCAATGCGTCTCGCACGCCAGAACCATAAGGCTTGCTCACATAGGCAGTTGGTCCAGAAAAGTCGACTAATTGCCCGACAAACACAGAATCTTTTGCCCAAGTTGCGGTAGTAAACAGTGCAGATGACAGCACCAACGTTGTCGCTAAATGTCCTTTGTTCATAACTCGTTGTCCTTGTTATTGAGGTATATTCCACTTAATTCCACGTTAATATGAGAACGGATAGTGTTTCCAATATGCTCGAATCTGTTGCCAGCGATGCGATAATCCTTGAGGTTCGAAAATGAGGAACAGCATGATGACTAGACCAATCGCCATTTCTTTGAAGTAAGCCAGACCATCAGTGAAAGCGGTGGTATCACCAAACGCTGAAAGCCCCGTTACGCCAAACTCCAAAACTTCAGGCAGCAATACGATAAATATCGTCCCCATCAATGTGCCTTTGACTGAACCCAAGCCACCAATGATGATCATTGCCAAGAACTGGATAGACATCATGATGGTGAAGCCTTCTGCTGATACAAACCCTAGATAATGTCCGTAGAGTGCACCCCCGATGCCCGCATAGAATGCACACACTCCAAATGAGAGCAGACGATACTTGGTTAGGTTGATGCCCATGATCTCTGCTGACAGATAGTGATCTCGTACTGAGACAAACGCGCGACCGTCACGAGAACGGATTAAGTTTGATGCCCACATATACATGAAGATCAGCGCAAACAGAGCGATGTAGAAGAAGCTTTCGTCAGTCGTAAACTCAAAGCCAAACAAATTAATTGGGTTCGCGCTTGCACCGTATGAGCCGCCACTGAACCAATCTGCGCGAGCAAAGAAGTCCTCTAGAATAAACTGCGCCGCCAACGTTGCGATAGCTAGATATAAACCTTTAATTCGAGCCGCTGGCAGACCAAACAGCATCCCCACAATCATGGTTAAGTAACCCGCAAGCGGAATCGCAAACACGACTGGAATGTTAAACTGGTTATTTAGCCAAGCCGATGCAAAGGCGCCAAAGCCAAAGAACGCACCGTGACCTAGCGAGATTTGTCCGGTAAAACCAACCAAAATGTTTAAGCCCAATGCCGCGATACCGAGGTATGCAATCTGAATAAACAGGTTTAGGAAGTAAATATCCAAGACCAGCGGTGCTGCCAGCATGGCGATGACACCTGCAATCGCAAGGCTTCTGATGGTTTTGGTTTCAAAAATTGGCGTATCGCTTTTGTATGTGGTTCGAAAGTCCCCACATGGGCGCATGCTAAGTTGAGCCATGTTATTTCTCCTTAAATACGCTCAATATCTTTGGTACCAAACAGGCCATATGGCTTGAAGGCAAGAATGATTAACAGCACATAGAATGGTGCGATGTTGTATAAGTTACCCACTTGCAGGTATTGGCTATCAAAAAACTCAGCCAAGTTTTCTAGCACCCCGATGGTGATACCACCGACAATTGCGCCGACTACCGAATCTAAGCCACCTAAAATAACGGCTGGGAAAACTTTGATACCAATAATGGATAGCGCGTCAGATACGCCGTTAACGATACCGATAACAATCCCTGCTGTTGCAGATACCATTGCCGAAATGGCCCAACTGATGGCGAACACTTTCTTGATGGAAATGCCAAGACTCTGGGCTACTTGCTGGTTGAATGCCGTTGCGCGCATTGCCAGACCCATTTTGCTGAATTTGAAGAACCAGTAGAACGCGCCCATGATGAGCATTGAGAAGATCAAGCTCAGAATGTAAGCAAACTCAACATTCAAACCTCCGATATTCACCACGTTGGTTTCGAACACTTGCGGGTACGAAACAGCCGAGACGCCGAATATCCACTTCATCAGCGCTTGGAAGAACATAGATAGACCGATGGTCACCATGATCACAGAGATAATCGGTTCACCAATCAACGGTCTGAGCACAATGGTTTGCACGGCGATACCAAAAATCATCATGAACGCGAGCGTGAGTAAAAAACCGATAAAAAATGGTAACTGTAGGTGTACCAATGCCGCCCAACATACCCACGCGCCAATCAACAAAAACTCACCCTGAGCAAAGTTGACCACCTGGGTCGATTTGTAAATCAATACAAAGCACATGGCGACAACGCCATACAACATGCCAACGATCACGCCATTAATGACGAGTTGCAGTAATAAATCCGTATTCACTATGCGATCCTCCGTTGTTCGCTATCCACTAGTGTTGGCTCATGCTCAATAAGCGTTTCAATAACTAGCGACGTTTGAATGCGTGTTTTGGTGCCATCTTGATAAGTGATCACTGTATCGACATCGACTTTTGGATCGTCGCTGTAGATGGTTTCGATGATGTCTCCGTATTTCTCTGCAACCACACCACGGCGTACTTTACGTGTGCGAGTTAGCTCTCCATCGTCGGCATCCAGCTCTTTGTAAAGTAGAATGAATTTGCTGATCTTCTGTGCATCCGGTAGGGATTCGTTCACTTTTTGAACTTCTTCACGAATCGCTTGGTACACTTCTGGTTGAGCAGATAAGTTGGTGTAGTTGGTAAATGCCAAGCCGCGTTGCTCTGCCCACTTCGCGACAATCGCATAGCGAATACAGATGATGGCAGACAGCCAAGGTCGACCTTTACCTACCACCACGGCTTCTGCAATAAACGGCGAGAACTTGAGTTTGTTTTCGATAAACTGTGGCGAATAACGGTCGCCATGGCTGGTTTCCGACATATCTTTCAGACGATCAATCACCACCAAGTGACCGGAATCTTTAAAATAGCCCGCATCGCCTGTGTGCATCCAACCATCTTGAACATCTTCATCATATGCTGCTTGGTTGTTTAAGTAGCCAGTAAACATGCCTGTACTTTTCGCGATGATTTCACCAACGCCATTGCTGTCCGGGTTGATGACTTTCACATCTGCATTATCAAACGCAACACCAACGGAATCGTAATCCACATCATCCGCTTGGTGCACGGTGTATGCGCCACACATTTCGGTCTGACCATAAAGCTGCTTAAGTGGCACACCAATAGCTTGTAGGTAACGGAAAGTATCCGGTCCCATCGCCGCACCGCCGGTTGCCGCAGATGTCAGGTTCGAAAACCCTAAACGGTCACGCAGAGCACGCAGAAGAATCCATTCAGCCAACTTAGAGCGTTTACCCTGCTCCAGCGCTTTGTTGGCTAAGCTCATGCCCAGTTTGTACATCTTTTGCTTAAACGGTGTCGAATCCATCATTCGTGCAGACACGTCTGCCACAATGTTTTCCCACACACGTGGCGCTAACAGCACAAAGTTTGGACCGATTTCACGCAAGTCGGACATCATGGTTTCTTGTTCTTCCACAAAGTTAACGATTTGACGAGAAATCAACGCCTGACCAACCACGTAAACCTGCTCCATAATCCAAGGCAAAGGCAGAACAGAAACGTAGTTGTCGCCTGGGGAACGAGGGTCTGCACGCAAGTAAGCCGCACAGTGATCCAAGAACGTGCCACTGTGTAGCTGAGCCAATTTTGGTTTAGAAGTCGTACCCGACGTAGTACAAAGAATTGAAAGATCGCTGCCTTTGGTTTCAACAACCATATTGAGATATTTGTCTGGGTCCGCTTTATCAATCAGCTGACCTTTTTTGTAGACCTGTTCAACATCAATTAATCTTGGATCATCGTATTTACGCATTCCACGAGGATCGCAGTAAATAATGTATTCAACGCTAGGAATTTCATCACCAAGCTCAAGCAGCTTGTCGCATTGCTCTTCATCTTCGGCAATCACGACTTTTGCTTTGGCATAGTTGATAAGGTACGCCACCTCTTCGTGCATAGAATCTTGATAGATGCCCAGCGAGAAACCTTTGATCGCATGTGCCGCTAACTCGCCCCATACCCATTCAGGACGGTTATCACCTAGCAAACCAACGACATCTTGCTCACCAATACCTAAATCTTGTAGTGCCAGTGCCATCCACTTGACGCGGTTTTCATAATCCTTCCAAGTGAACTCTCGCCATATACCAAACTCCTTTTCACGCATTGCGACTTGCTCGGGCCAGTTCTTGGCATTGTGTTGCAACACTTTTGGAAAGGTATCTAAGCGGGTTATATATGCCCAATCATTATGTTGCTGTGCCATTATGCACTCTCCTCTAATGTCGGTAGCTCTTCGCCTAAGTACGCTTGTTTCACATGTGGGTTGGCCATCACTTCTTCAGGCTCACCTGTAGCAATGTGTTTCCCGAAATCCAAAACCAAAACGCGATTAGAGATGTCCATGACCACGCCCATGTCGTGCTCAATCATGATGATCGTGATATCTAATTCTTCATTCAGATCCATGATGTAACGTGCCATGTCTTCCTTTTCTTCCAAGTTCATACCTGCCATTGGTTCATCAAGCAGCAGTAACTTAGGTTTTAAGGCAATGGCACGAGCAAGCTCTACACGCTTACGTAAGCCGTAAGATAGGGTGCCTGCAGTCGCTTTTCGGATGTGCTGGATTTCTAGAAAATCGATCACGTCTTCCACATATTTGCGGTGCGCCATCTCTTCTTTCTGCGCATTAGAGAACCAATAGAGTGGCCCCGTGACGAAGTTGTTTTTTAGTAGGTGGTGTCGGCCAACCATGATGTTGTCCAGTACCGACATGTGAGAAAAGAGCGCTAAGTTTTGGAAGGTTCTTCCCAACCCTAACTCAGCTCGTTGGCTAGGTGTCCGTTTAGTTACATCATCTCCAGCGAAGATTACAGAGCCTTTGTTTGGTGTGTATCGACCAGAGATGCAATTGAGCATTGAGGTTTTACCTGCACCGTTTGGGCCAATGATTGAAAAAATTTCCTTTTCATTCACATGGAAGCTCACGTCAGTTAAAGCTTTCACCCCACCAAAAGCCAATGAAATATCGTTTACCTGCAACAGAGGCGATTCCGATACCATAGTTGATCTCCCTTTCGTTATTTTAAGTGCGTTCCATTGAGCACTATTTGATCAAACCTAACTTTGATACTGGTAACCGCTTTTACACCTATGCATCAACTTTGTATTCAGTTTACGTAAACGTCAATTTAAAATCAGAATAGTGCCTGAAAGATTAAGTTGCAATCGAGTTCATCGAGAAAGATTTGAACTAACGCAAACTTTAAGTAAATAAATTGTTAATAAAAATTATTCTCAAACGCTTACATATTTGGATAGTTCGGACCACCACCACCTTCTGGCGGAGTCCAGGTAATATTTTGACTTGGATCTTTGATGTCGCAGGTCTTACAGTGGATACAGTTGGCCGCATTTATTTGCAGCTCTGGCTGCTGCTCCCCCTGTACGATTTCATACACGCCAGCCGGACAATAGCGCTGTGCTGGCTCTGCATATAATTCAAGGTTCTGCTCAATAGGGATCCGCTGGTTCTCCAGTCGTAAGTGGCATGGTTGATCTTCCTCATGGAAGATATTGGATAGATAAACGGAAGAGAGGCGATCGAAACTTAACACGCCATCAGGCTTCGGATAGACAATTTCATTGCTGTTTTCCGCCAATAACAGAGACTGATGATCAGGCTTATCACAGCGGATATGCCACTTAGCTTTACCTTTTAACACGTTATGTTCCAGCAGCGCTAAACCACCGCCCAGCCACGATCCAAAGCGGTGGATTCCACTTGAGAAGTTACGTGCTTGATAAAGCTCTTCATACAGCCAAGACTGTTTGAAATGCTTTTGATAATCAGCAGTAACTGACTGACTCTCAAGGGCTTCACATACTGCTTCAGCGGCAAGCATTCCAGATTTTATTGCGGTGTGTGTGCCTTTGATTTTAGCGCCGTTAAGTGTTCCTGCATCACAGCCAATTAACAAGCCACCAGCAAACTGCTGCGTGGGAAGCGAATGAAAGCCGCCCTTGGTAATCGCTCTCGCGCCATAGCTAATAGGCTTCCCATTTTTGAGGTATTGCTCAATCAACGGGTGGTGTTTAAAACGTTGAAACTCATCAAATGGACTCAAGTGCGGATTCTTATAATTCAAGTCAACAATCAACCCGACGGCAACTTGGTTTCCCTCTAAATGGTAGAGATAACTGCCACCTGTAGCTTCATTTGATAACGGCCAACCTAATCCGTGCACTACTAAACCTTGCTGATGCTGCTCTGATGGGATTTCCCACAGCTCTTTAAAACCGATAGCGTAGTGTTGAGGCGTTTTCTCTTCAGCAAGATTAAATCGGTTAATCAACTGCTTACCAGTATGCCCCCGTGCGCCTTCAGCAAATAAAGTAAACTTCGCTCGCAGTTCAATACCAGGTTCGAAATTTCCTTTTTGTTCACCATTTTTATCTAATCCCATATCGCCCGTGATCACGCCACAAACACGACTATCTTCATCGATGATCGCTTGACTGGCGGTAAAACCTGGGTAGACCTCCACCCCTAAGTTCTCAGCCTGCAACGCCATCCATCGGCATAGACTGCCCAAACTTATGATGTAATTACCTTTGTTATGTAACGTATTAGGCACCGCCCAAGAAGGCAGTTCATGACCATTGATGTCATTGCCTAGATAGTAGGTTTTATCTTGGTTTACTTTGGTATTGAGCGGCGCGCCTTTCTCTTCCCAGTCGGGAAAAAGCTCATCCAAACTCCGCGTTTCAAACACCGCACCCGATAAAATATGCGCTCCAACTTCAGAACCTTTTTCTACCACGCAAACAGAGAGGTCTTGTTTTTTTTCTGCTGCTAATTGTTTGATTCGGCATGCCGCAGACAAACCTGCGGGACCAGCGCCTACAATCAGAACATCAAATTCCATGCAGTCTCTTTCCATGATTGCATTCCTTTTTCTTTGCATGTTGCCAACTTGTTAATCAACAATATATTTAAAGTTGACGCAAACGTAAAGGTAAATTAACATCATTTTAAAGACGTCATCACATCGTCTTCACTGTAAACACATAGTCTTCACTGTAAAAGGAATCTAACGTGAAAATACTAGTGCCAATCAAAAGGGTCATTGATCCCTACGTTAAAGTTCGCGTGAAAGCGGACCATAGCGATGTTGAAACCAATAACGTCAAGATGACGATTAATCCATTTTGCGAAATAGCCGTTGAAGAAGCCGTACGACTAAAGGAGCAAGGTATTGCAGATGAAGTCATCGTTGTCAGTGCCGGCGGTAGCCAGTGTCAGGAGCAACTACGTACTGCGCTTGCGTTAGGTGCCGATCGCGCTATTCATATCGATACTGAAGACAAAATAGAGCCATTGGTCGTCGCTAAGCTGCTCAAAGCTCTGGTTGAGCAAGAACAAGCACAGCTTGTGATTACGGGTAAACAATCCATTGATACTGACAACAACCAAGTGGCTCAGATGCTGGCCGCCCTACTTGACTGGCCTCAAGCAACTTTCGCTTCCGACGTGAAGATTGAAGATCAAAAAGTTCAGGTCGTGAGAGAAGTGGACGGCGGCTTGATGACGGTCACGATGAACTTACCTGCGGTGATCAGTACTGACTTACGCCTGAATGAACCGCGTTTTGCCTCTTTGCCTAATATCATGAAAGCTAAGCGCAAGCCGTTAGATACCATCACACCTGACAGTCTGGGTGTTGAAGTGGTATTTAGCCAAACCATTCAAGAAATCACACCGCCAGCGCAAAGAAAAGGTGGCATCAAGGTTGAATCTGTCTCAGAGCTTCTCGATAAGCTGCGTAACGAAGCGAAGGTGATTTCATGAAGAACTTAATCATAGCAGAGCATGACAATAACCAATTGCATGCGGACACACTCAAAGTGGTTAATGCAGCAAAACAAGTCAGCCAAGACAATGTTTTGATCGTAGTGGGCCACCAGTGTGAAGAAGTCGCTCAGCAAGCTTGTCGCGTTGATGGTATATCAAACGTAATTTGTGTCGATGATGAGCAACTTAAGCATCAATTTGCCGAGAGTATCGCACCTACTGTAGTGAGTATTGCTGAAGGTTTTGACGCAATCTGGGCTAGCTCATCATCAAAAGGGAAAGATCTTGCACCGCGAGTAGCAGCGAAGTTCGGCGTTGGGCAAATTTCCGATATTGTCCAAGTTATCGATGAAAACACTTTTGTCCGCCCTATTTACGCAGGAAACGCATTTGCCAAAGTGACCACCAGCGACAAGGTTCGCGTCATCACCGTGCGCGCGTCTGCGTTTGAGCCGGTTACTTGTCACAACCAAGCTGATATTAAGCATCAGCAGGTAACTATCTCAGCTCCAATGGTTGAATTGGTTTCTGTCGATAAAACCGTGTCAGAGCGCCCTGAATTAAGCGCGGCAGAGGTGGTTGTGTCAGGTGGACGCGGGGTCGGTAGCAAAGAGAACTTCGCATTGATCGAACAAGTGGCCGATAAACTAGGTGCTGCCATTGGCGCTTCTCGCGCGGCGGTTGATGCCGGGTTTGTTGCCAACGACTTACAAGTGGGTCAAACCGGTAAAATCGTTGCACCTAAGCTTTATATAGCGGTTGGGATTTCCGGTGCCATCCAGCATCTTGCAGGAATGAAGGAATCCAAAGTGATTGTCGCGATCAACAAAGATCCAGAATCTCCTATCTTTGAAGTTGCCGACTATGGATTGGTTGGTGATTTATTTGAGGTACTACCTCAGCTTGCCGAACAACTTTAAACGATCAGTTAAGGGGCGAACACTGCTATGTTCGCCCCTTTATTTTGTTTTTGGTCATATTCAAAAGAATTGAAATTAGAGGGACCTATGCCAAATTCTGCACCTATTTGGTCACCATCTGCTGAGCGCGTCAGCAATAGCAACTTATTACGGTTCATCGAAAAGGTTAATAAAGACAAAGCCGAAGGTACCGTAATCAACAATTACACGTCTCTACACCAGTGGTCCATTGAGCACAATGATGAATTTTGGCGACATACTTGGCAGTTTTGCAACGTAATCGGAGATATAGGTTCGCAAATCAAGAGCCTTGGCAGTCCCAAATGGACACAAACAGGTTCTAATCATCACCATGTAAATAGAGACACAGTATGGTTTGCTGACGCCACGCTGAACTACGCAGAGAACCTCCTATCTCAGGCTGAGCAATCACCAGAGCGTGAGTTTATTGTTTTTAGCAATGAAAGCGGTGAACACAGACAACTCACCGGTAAACAGTTGCTTGAACAAGTTTCTGCCATTCAACAATGGCTACTCAATTGTGGTGTCGGTAAAGGCGATGTCGTTGCGGGTTATTTGCCCTACCTTCCTGAAACCGTTATTGCCATGCTGGCCACCACCAGTCTTGGTGCCATTTGGACTTCAACCTCTCCTGATTTTGGTATCGATAGCGTCGTAGAGCGTTTTGGTCAGGTCAAACCGAAAGTTCTTTTTTGCTGTGATGGCTACCAGTTCGGAGGCAAAGCTTTCGATATGACGAACAAGAACACCACTCTTAGTAGTAAGTTAAGCAGTGCCTCCGAAGAGACTACTATTAGCGTATGCCAAATCGAATATTTACAAAACGCTGAGAGTGCTAGCACTTCTGAGTTTGTTTCTTGGTCCGATATTACTCACCACTTTTCTCCACAATCAATTCAATATCAACCAACGCTGTTTAATGACCCGTTATTCATTTTGTATTCTTCTGGTACAACAGGTCAACCTAAGTGTATTGTCCATTCCGCAGGCGGTACCTTGCTCAATCACCTCAAAGAACATCAACTGCATTGCGACATCAAATCGCAAGACAAGGTTTTCTACTACACAACATGTGGTTGGATGATGTGGAACTGGCATGTTTCCGCTCTTGCGAGTGGTGCTGCCTTAGTGATTTACGACGGTAGTCCGGTTTACCCTGATCACTCCGTCTTATGGCAATTAGCAGAAGAACATAGCGTGTCGCTGTTTGGTACTTCAGCGAAATACTTAGAAGCACTGGAACAGGCAAACTGCTCTCCAAAACTAGAACATAACCTGAAGTCACTCAAAACTCTTTGCTCAACTGGTTCGGTGCTTTACCCAGAACAATTTAGTTATGTCTATCAGCACATCAAGCAGGACTTACATCTCGCTTCTATCGCTGGCGGCACGGATATTTGCGGATGCTTTGTACTGGGAAACCCTATCTCACCAGTTTACAAAGGTGAATGCCAAGGCGCAGGGCTGGGAATCGACGTGCGTGTTTTGGACGACGAGGGAAAAACCATTACACAGCAACGCGGCGAACTAACTTGCAATAACTCACTACCTAACTTCCCTATTGGCTTCTGGCACGACAACGGCGAACGCTATCACAACGCTTATTGGAGCAAGTTTACCGATATCTGGCACCATGGCGACGATGTGATGCAAACCGAACATGGCGGTTTTATTTTTTATGGCCGTAGCGATGCGACATTGAATCCAGGCGGCGTACGAATCGGCACCGCTGAGATCTATCAGCAAGTGAACGCGTTACCCGAGGTCGAGGACTCCATCGCCGTCGGCAAGTTAAACCAGCAGTCTGAAGAAATCTGGTTACTAGTAAAACTCGCTCACAACGTCGAGTTAACCCAACAACTCACCGATTCAATTCGCCAAACATTGAAAACAAAATGTTCACCGCGCCATGTCCCACGACAAATTTTTGCTATCAGTGATATTCCTAAAACTCGCTCAGGCAAATTGGTTGAGCTAGCAGTGAAACAATTGGTAAACGGACAAGCTGTAAAAAACATTGGTGCTATTGCTAACCCAGAAGTGCTGGAAGAAATTAAAACGCTTTTCAACATAGAAAGTGGCGCCACTGTCAATTAGAGACTCAACAAGTCTTCCAACAATACAGACGGGTATAACCTAACTATATTTTAGCTCGCTCGATAACTCCTCCCCACTTTCGTGGAAACTGAGCGAAATATGCTTCATGTACACAAAAAAGGTGAGATAATTCTATCTCACCTTTGAGCCATATGAGCTGGAGCATTAGTTTGGGGGTTAAGCTTTTATCAGTTGGCTCATATCTTCGCGAACTTGTGGCACCGTTAAACCAACGATGATTTGAAGGCTCTCTTGATTTCTAACAATATTCACCGCTCCGTGCTGTGTGAAAAATGCGTTCTCCTTTACCAGAGAGACATCTTTAACTTTAACACGCAGACGCGTCGCGCAATTAGTTAACAAGTCAATGTTTTCTTTTCCACCCAAACCTTCAATAAAGGCACTAGCTTGTGACGGACTTGCGCTACTGCTATGGACCGCTTTCGCTTCTTTGTAGTCAGCTTTGGAATACAACTTACTATCTGCACCTTCACGCCCCGGAGTAAGTATGTTGTATTTTAAAATAAGCGCGCGAAACGTAACAAAGTAAACACCAGTAAACATGAGACCAATAATAATCTGAATCACGTATGTTCCTGCATGGTTACCAGCCAAAGGCAACCAGTTTTGGAAAATGAAGTCTATCAAGCCAGTCTGAAAGTTACCGGAAACACCAAACATAAAGGCGATCGTTGCCATTGTCGCAGATAACAACGCATGCAAAGCAAACAGCGCAGGTGCGATAAATAAGAATGTAAACTCTATTGGTTCGGTTATCCCTGTAAGAATTGCTGTGATTGCGGCTCCGAGCACTAACCCCATCACCATCTTTTTATTTTCTTTTTTCGCAACTGAATAGAGTGCTAGTGCGATACCCGTACAACCAAACACTTTACCCATTCCCGTCAACATCAAACCACCCTGAGGAAATTGTGTCGTTAAACTTTCCGAGCTCTGGGCGAATGTCTGTATATTTTGAATCCAATAGGCAACCGTTCCGCCATCGACTGCAACTGGCCCATAAAAAACGGGACCATATACGAAATGATGCAACCCCGTTGGTATCATGATTCGCTCTAAAAACGTAAATAGCCATACCCCTAACGATCCAGCAGAAACCAAAAATGATTGCAGATTGTTAATACCATGCTGAATACTTGGCCAAGTCAAACAAGTTAGAATTGCTATCACGACCATAATGGGGAAACTAATGATCACAACCAATGGCGTTCCGCCAAATACAGCCGCCCAATCCGGTAGCTTTTTATCAAAGAATCGGTTGTGAACCCAAACAGAGAGACTTGCAATTAAAATGGCACCTAGTAAGTTGGTATCAAGCGTTAGAATGCCACCAACTTCAGTCAAACCTCGCTCACCTTCCGTATAGTTCACGCCCAGTTCTGGTCCCCAAAATTGAAGGATTCCACCAATAACGTAGTTAAACGTAATGTAGGAAACGAGTGTTGCAAGTACAGCGCGACCAGATGCTTTTTTAGCTAAAGCGATAGGTAACCCAACGGCAAAAATAAGTGCCATATTTTTAAATACAGCGAGAGATGCCTGTAAAATGATCGTCGAGACTTTAACCCAAGCACTCCCCTCTAGTGCCCAAGGAAACACTTCTTGATTTAACAGCACAACAGAGAAACCCAATAACATGCCCGCTGCTGGAAATAATAGAACGGGAACAAACATCGCGGCTCCGAACCTTTGAATAATGTCTTTCATATAAACCTCTTGTTTCATTCACGGAGCCTACAAGTAGGCCCCGAACGTCCAGTTGTTATTGAAAAAATTGAGGAAGGTAGGCTTTATTTTCTTCTAGTAATTGTTTTGTTATTTCTTTAGCTTTTGGCACATTAACCACGGTACGGTTAAGTGTGAGTGCATTAATCAGCTTTTGCTGACTTCCTTCGTACCAAGCATCCACAACTAATTTCTCGTAACCAAGTTGGCTCTCAATCATGGCTTTTTGGAAGGTTGGGATTTTTCCTACAGTAAAAGCTTTCGGTCCATCACTAGTTAGCGCAGCTGGAACTTCTACCATGGCGTCATTTTGTAAATTTGTAATAGCACCATTATTCGGTACGATGACGAGATACACATCGCTCAAGTTGTAGGCTAGCGAAGCCGCGACTCTCACCATGTATCGACCATGGATATCGGCATGCAGTGTTTCGTGCTTCGTGGTGCCCGCTTCAATTATTCTTGCGTTCAATTCGAACACTCGTTTCTCACGGCCGTTAATTACCTGCCTTGCGCGAGTATTGTTGATATCCTCTTTCGCCACCATTTTTTCAGGGTACAAATAGTACTGAAGATACGTATTCGGCAAAAACTCTGGATTATCAGCAAGCATTGTTCTCATGTTTTTGAATGTGGCTTGCCACGATGGGTCATCCGCTATTTCCGCATCAACCGCACTGATCCCTTCTTTTAGGATGATATTTTTAATTTTGTCCGTTAAGTCTTCACCCTGTTTGTTACGAATTTTGGTAAACCAGCCATAGTGATTAAGCCCAAAATATTCAGGAACGAAGTCCCAAATTTCACATCCTAACAATTGCGCATAGCTGACCATAATCGCTGCTGGCATATCACAGATATTTAGAATTCGCTTATCATGCGGAAATTCACGATTTAAAGCTTCAGCGACAATTGCCGCCGGGTTGGTGTAATTAAGAATCCACGCATCTGGACACGTTTGTCGGATCTCATTCACTAGCTGGATCATGTCGCCGATAGAGCGAAGTCCATATGCCATTCCTCCCGCGCCACATGTCTCTTGCCCAACACAAGAGTTGGATAGCGGGATTTGTTCATCGCGCTCGCGCATGGCCAACCCACCAGTGCGGATCTGGATAAAGAAAAAGTCCGAATCTGCGAATGCGACAGATTTATCCGTTGTATAAACAAACTCTTCAACTTCTGGATAGTGTTCTCGCAATAGAATTTCAGTAGCTAATGCATTCGATTCTTGGCGTTTCTCATCTATGTCGTAAAACACGACTTTTGCGAGTGGAAAGTTATCTTTTTCGGCAATAAGGCTGTTCATCATACCAAGTGTGTATGTACTGCCAGCACCAACAATCGTTAATTTTTGACGTTTCATTTCGCTACCTCAAATGTTTACCCTGAAAATGTATAAAATAAGTATTAATACTTTATGATACATTTAAAGTGTAAGCACAAAGATACGAGATAAAGATCACACAAAGATCCTAAAGAAAAGTATTAACTACATCTCAGATCACATTCTTGCTATCATGATCCAAGACTTAGCGAGGTATTATGAAACCCAAATACATAGACATTGCGGAACGATTAGAAAAAAAGATCAAAGATGGGGAACTACAACCTAAATCGATGCTTCCAAAAGAGAGTGATTTGCAAGAAGAGTTTTCCGTAAGCCGCGTAACCATCAGAAAAAGCTTACAAATTCTGGTCGACAATAATTTAATTAGTCGGACAAGAGGTAGTGGAACTTATGTAAACGATCTAAAAGCCCAACATGATGCCTTACATTTGCTGGGTTTTATCGAGGAAGTCAGTAAACAGGGGAAAACGCCTAGCTCTCAAGTCATAAAGTTCGAACTTAAAAAACCGAATGAACAGGTTGCTAAGCAGTTAAATCTCTCGCCCAATGATGATACATATGAAATACATAGACTCAGATGTATTAATGATGAGCCTGAAATTTACGAAGTCACTCATATGCCAGCAGTGTTATTTCCAGACTTGAGCATAGCCATAATGAATGGTTCTAAATATGAGTACATTGAAAATAGCAAAGGATTGAAAATTGCGAAAAGCAGTCAGTCTGTCAAACCGTATTTGTTAGATGCAGAGACGGCCTCATACCTGAATGAATCAGAAGCTTCCCCTATTCTAAAAGTTGAGTCCACTGGTTACCTAGAAGATGGTCGTGCATTTGAATATACCGTCAATTACTTCCGACTTCATCAATACAGCTTCGAGTTTATTTCAACTAGGACGTAGTACTATTCGACGCTAATGGTTAATCATTGCGCCAAATCTTATATCCGACCTCTCGCATTGCTCTGCCGAGCAGGTGGGAGGCGACTGGCGCAGTGAGAACGATAAACAACATCGTACCGATAACCCGAGAGATCACGGTAACTTCAGGGAGTGAGAAAGCGACCGCTAATAACAAGCAGCTCACTCCGACAGTTCCAGCTTTGGTCGCTGCATGCATTCGGGTATACAAATCAGGAAGCCTCAGGACACCTAGACTTGCAACCAAGGTCAACAATGTTCCTAAGCATAAAAATAGTCCAATCAACACGTCCATTATTCTTTCTCCTTTCTTTTAACGATCAAACGTGCAAATGCGATCGTGCCGAGAAATGCGACCAAACCTAATGTAATGGCGATGTCTAACAGAGCGTCCTCACCGCTGTCTAAGGTGTAAACCGTAATAAATCCGATAGTGATAAATGAAATCAGATCTAACGCCACAACTCGATCAGCTAGCGTTGGTCCTAGAATTAAACGAGCAAAAGCCATAACAAAGCTGAGTAGTAGCCCAGAATAGGCAAAAGTGACCGTTATTTGCAGCCAACTATCCACGCGTCACCTCCAAAATTCGATGCTCTAACCCATCTTTAATTCCGCGAATAACCTCTTCATGTTCAGGTGCAAACATGGCATGAACGATAAGATACTTTTTATCAGCCGTAACATCCAAACTAAGCGTACCCGGTGTTAAAGAAACCATGTTCGCCAGTAATGTGATTTCTAGGTCAGAATCGACCTCCAGAGGGACATAAACGATATCAGGCTGACTCAAATGAGTAGGTGTCACGACGTCCCACACCACTTTCGCAACCGATATAACCATTTCATAAGCGAAGTACGCCAATAACTTCAATGCAGATGCAAAACGTTGAAAGTAGCTCGTTTTCAATCCAAATGGTTGACTCAACCTTAAAGCAAAAAAACCGACCGTAAATCCGACAACAAAATTCAGACTCGAATAGCTGCCATTAAGCATCATCCACGCTAACGCTAAGAAAAAATTGAGGAATAGATAGATCATGTATTTCCTCCTAACACCACTCTGATGTATTCAGTCGGATTTAACAGTTGTTCTGCAGCTTGAACGGAAAATTGATAAAAAGGCTCCGCCACTAAGCCAATGATTAGCGTCAACGTTGTCAATACAATAATTGGAACGCAGTACAACCAATGTACTTTGGCCTGCAGAGTCTGTTCTGGCTTCTCTCTAAATGGCTTTTTCCAAAATGCCTCACTCCAAATTTTCGTCATCGAGTAGACGGTAAGCAACCCCACCAATAACGCGGTACCTGCTAACCAGTAATATTCAGCCTGTATGCTCGACTTGATGACCAATAGCTTTCCCCAGAAACCCGATAGCGGTGGGAAACCGGCCAGAGAAAACGCAGGGACAAGAAACAAGAACGCCAACCAAGGCATAGCTTTATATACCCCACCCAAATGTTCAAGTTGACTAGAGCCATATTTGCGCTCGATGAATCCACCTATTAAGAACAAATTCGCTTTTACAATGATGTGATGAACAATGTAGAAAATGGCACCGGCTAAAGCTAAGGGAGTGTAAATAGCCAACCCCATGATCATATAGCCTATTTGGCTAATAATATGAAAAGAAAGAATTTTCTTAATGTCGAATTGGCTAGCCGCTCCTAAAACGCCCGTTAACATGGTTAGCCCTGCGACCCAAATTAACGTCGGTTGCCAGCCACTCTCGGCGAGCGGAAATACTAAGGTGAAGACTCTTATCAACGCGTATACACCGACTTTAGTAAGCAACGCTGCAAACAGTGCCACCACACCGCTTGGCAACGTGTGATAAGAAGCGGGCAACCAAGCAAATAAAGGAAAGAGTGCCGCTTTAATAGAGAAGGCAAACAAAAACAGCGCGGACAGCATCATGTTGATGCTCAATTCATTTCCCCCAACTTTGGTGTAGAGATCGGCCAAGTTCAAGGTGCCCGTTGCGCCATACAATAAACCGATAGCAAGTAAGAATACCAGCGTCGAAATCAGGTTCAACATCACGTACTTTACTGCACCATCAACTTGAGTTTTCGTTGCATCTAACACCATTAAACCAAATGATGAAATGAGCATGACCTCAAACCAAACATACAGATTAAAAATATCTCCAGTCAGGAAAGCGCCATAAACGCCAGCAAGCAACACGTGCATTAGCGCATGGTAATTGCTATAGGAGGGCTTTCGGTGAAGGTCCGCCATCGCGTAGAAAACACATATCGCACCAATCACCGCCGTTATCATCACCATAGCAACGCTGAGGTAATCTGCGACAAACACGATACCAAATGGCGCACTCCACTGACCAAAAGCAACGGCTTGAATACCATTATTTATGATGTTTTCTGTGAGAAAGCCCGCAACGAAAAGGTTCGAAATCGCACTTACACCGCTCAACCACTCAACACTTTTTGTTGAGCGACGGACGAAGAAGATAGTCAACGCCGTACTCAGCGAGAGAACAACCGGTAACGTAAGCAAAATCGAACTCATTGACCCTCCTCAGAACGTTGCATTTCATCGACGTTTGCAGTTCCAGTGTCTTTATAAGCTCGATAGAACAGCATTAAAGCAAAAATAAGTAGTCCAAAACCGATGACTATCGCAGTTAAGATAAGCGCTTGAGGTAAAGGATTTGCCGCGCTATCTGGTGGTAAAAGAGCATTATCGCCAATCAATGGCGGCTCTCCAGGCGTCAGCCTTCCAGCGGTAAAAATAGCAAGGTTAACCGCACTACTGAGTAACATGATGCCGAACAAAAGGCGCAAGATATGCTTTTCAAGCATTAAATAAACACCTGCTGCGACAAAGACTCCAACGACAACACTCCAGACTATTTCCATCACTCTAGCTCCTCATTAATACGAAGCAGCATACCCATCACGCCACCTATAACGGCAAGGTAAACACCAACATCAAAAACCAATGGCGTCCCTAGTGGTATCACGTCTTTCCACCACAGTCCGGTCAAAAACGGTTTATCAAACGCAAAGCTCAAAGCACCAGAAACTAAGCTCAATGCGATGCCAGATAACGCAATGAGAAACGGTTTGAAATACAACCTAGAACGAACGTATTTCGGTGATTCCGCGAACATGAGAAGTGATAAACCAATAACGGCAATCAACGCACCAATAAAGCCACCACCCGGTTCGTTATGACCACGTAACAACAGATACACTGAAAATACGAGCATGAGTGCCGAAACAATGTGTGCCGTGGTTGCAAAAATTAATGATTGGATACGATTTTGCTTTTTCGCTCTTGTCTTAAGCAAACTCACTGCCGCAATCCCAGCAATAACAACGACGACAACTTCTCCCAATGTATCAAATGCGCGAAAGTCGACCAGAATAACGTTAACAATGTTTCGCCCATGTCCACCCGGGACACTGTTTTCTGCAAAGAAATCTGACACCGAAGAGTCCATCGGCTGAGACGTGATTCCTAACAAAAGTAAAGTAACCGAAACTCCTATCACACCTGCTATGCAAATATTCGCTACTTTACGTCTTATTGAATGCTTGGGCACGGTGGTTAGACGTGGCATATGACGCATTAACAATGCAAGAAAGACCACCATTAATGTTTCCACTAACAGTAAAGTCTTCGCAACGTCCGGGGCGCTATAAATCATAAAAACAAGCGTAGTCATGAAGCCAATCATACCAAGCGCAGAAATCGCAAGAAGTCTTGCGTGGGACAACGTACATACGAGCGCAGCACCAATCAACAATAAGGCGATACCAATCTCATAGAAAGTGACACTTGAAAGTTCGCCAACCAAAGGCAGAGGAATAAGCGCTACCTGACTCAGTAACGCAACGGCAAGTACCGTGAAAAATAATAGGACATAGCGACTCAATTTCTTTTGCTGTAACCGCGCCGTTTGCCACTTCGCCACTGTCATCATGCCATCTAATAGTCGTTCAAAAATATTCTCCGCTTTGGGGACGAATAGATGTAACCGCTGAAAAAATGCAGACACAGTAGGATAAACACGGTACACCACATACCCCAACGCTAGCGTAATAACGCTTAACACTAACGGTACATTCACGCCATGCCATAGTGATGTCTCTTTAAGAGTTGCTGTGGGCAGAATGTCAGCAGAGCCCGGAAAAATAATATTGCGATCTAACCAATTCAAACCGAATAACGGAACTAGGAGGCTGCCAACTGCCAAGAGCAAAGGCGAGATCCACATGGCTTTTTTTGTCTCAACTGGCTTAGTTTCAATCGGCACGAGATCACGGCGAGCAAAGAATGGTCTCGCAATAAGCATAATGGTTAGCGCGACCATCAGTATATTCACGATTAAAAGTACAAAGGCGATCCAGTTATTGAGCTCTACTGCGGATTTGTACATATATTCTTTGCTCAAAAAGCCTAACAACGGCGGGAACCCCGCTTTAGACAATGCAGCCAAACTCCCCGCAACCATGCTGATGACGAGAACTGACTTCAGGCCGTACAATTGATCAATATCTCGTGTTCCTGTCGCTTTGTCGATATTACCCACCACCATAAACAGCGCAGCTTTATAGAAAGAGTGAGCGAGAATAAACATCAATACTGCACTAACGGCCAAATCTGTGCCCATACCTAGTAATAATGTTAATTTACCCAAAGCAACATTCGTGCTGTAGGCTAGCATCAGCTTCAAGTCAGTTTGTTTTAATGCGACAAATGTGCACCAAATGGCCGTGATACTCCCAGTGATGACTAAAGCATAAAACCAGATCTCGCTATGGGCATAAACTGGCGATAAACGTGCTAATAGGTAAATGCCTGCCTTTACCATTGTTGCCGAGTGTAAATACGCACTGACCGGAGTGGGAGCTGCCATCGCGTTAGGTAGCCAAAAATGAAACGGGAATTGCGCAGATTTAGTAAATGCACCGAGTAGTATGAGCACTAGAGATGGGATAAACCATTCATGTTGCGCAATAGTGTCTGCCTGCTCGATAATGGTATTTAGCTCATAACTCCCTGCCATTGCTCCCAGCAAGATAAGACCAGCTAGCAACGCTAGTCCACCAGCACCGGTAACAATCAGCGACTGCAAGGCGTTTTTCCGAGACGTTTTATTTTCGTGATTAAACCCGATCAGTAAGTAAGAAGTGATGGTGGTGAGTTCCCAGAAAACAAATAACAACAGAATGTTATCGCTCATCACAATCCCTAGCATGGCAAGCATGAATAGGGTTAGATACAAATGAAAGGAAAACCGGCTATCACTTTCTCGTAAATAAGCCAAAGCGTAGATTTGAATCAGTGCGCCAATCCCACTGATCAGTCCCGCAAAAAGAAATGAAAGACCATCTAATCTAAAGCTAAGGTTGATATCGAGGTTTGGTATCCATTCCGCATTCCAGCTCACGCCTGCAGGATTATAGATGTAGAAGAGAAAAGAGAAGATTAAAACTGGCAGCGCAGGGAAAATCAGTAAGACCAACTGATTATCTAGGTTTTTCGGCAGGTTTTCTTTACCCGTTATGTTATTCAACATCGCAGCCCATTCGTTATTATAAGAAGGTACGCCCTATTCGGCGCAAATGACAAACTCCACTGTATTGTTTTAGCCCAAGCGCTTCAAAAACGATCATGAAACCAAGGGAAAAGTAGCAAACAGTAATCACTGAGTGCTACTTAGAGGAACGCCGATACAAACCGCTATTTGCTGTCTGCTACGGCATAAGAACGTAGGTCACTACTTACGTGTTCTTGGCTGAATGTATATGGATTATAGTCATCAGCTAACTCGAATGCATCGTAGGTGCAGTCACCGATATCATTTCTCGGACAAACATAAACATTCGAACGTTCTATCATTTCTGTGTGGCATTTCGGGCATAGGTTTTTCATGTCACTCTCCTCTGATAACTTATTGATACATTGATAATTCCATGTTCTAGAGATCCATCTCCCTCCTTTACCTAAAACAATCACTTAAACCCAACTTTGTTACACCCCAATTACTGAATCGGTGAGACAAAACCATCGGGCTTAAGAGCGACCAAACTACAGTTAATCGATTGCAAAATATTTTCAGCCGTATTACCAATGACATAGCCAGATATACCAGTCCTCGCTAAGGTACCCATGACCAACACGTCTACCTCAATACTTTCTACGTAATCTGGAATCTTTTCGTCGGGTTTTCCATGCAGGTGGTGAATCACAATTTCACCTGTAATCCCAGACTCCTCCAACAGCTGTTGCAGAGCTTGTTTATGATCGGCTTTTGCCTTGTCGAGTTCATGTTTCAACTCAGCATCATCGACTTGAATCCAAGCGTTATCATTTAGGTAGTTTTCTAAGTAATACTCCCAGCAAGAAATCACGTGTAAACGACTATCGCAGGTGTCGGCAATCGAACGCGATAATTCGAGTAAACGCACGGCTAATGAGTGCTGTTCATCGCTTGCCGTTAATGGGTCGATAGCCACAGCAACACGGCGCTTATCTCTTGGCTTATCAATTGGTCGGTGCAACCAAAGCGGACAAGGGCATTTTCGTAACAGAGTCATATCAATAGCTTTGAAACCCTCAGCACCTTCACCGAGCGGTTCAGCTTCTTTGATGATGAGATCTTTGTTATCAGCTAATGCTTCTTGAATAATACAGACAGCGGGCTTTTCACTGCTTTTCACAGTAAGAGGAAATGCGAGATCCTCTTCAGAGAGTCCCAGCTTCTGTCTGTATTCGTGAATACTTTGTTTGAGGGAGTCTTGCAGCGATTGCTCATAACTTTGCTGATACTGGATCATGTCTGTTGGGAAATCAGGACACGCTATTAGCCCTGAGACAGGCACTTTGTTGCTAGATGCAATCCTCATCGCTTGTTCGAGGGCGTCACTATGGCCTGGCAATCCTTGTGTTGCAAAAAGTATGTTTGCGAATCGTTTCATACACACCTCCTTGTTTGGTTAAATGTTAACCACCCACAAAGTATAATACCTAACGGATAATTGTAACGGCTTGTGACGTTGATGAAATCAATTCTCATTAAGAGACGGATATTGCTTCATTTTGTTTTACGTCACACTCTCCTTTCTTCACAACTATCGCCTTCGACCTAAATAAATTCCGCTACCTAAAGTTGAGACCAAATAAAAACCCAAATTACTCAAAGTTTTTTCTCACCTTGAGTAACTTGGGTATAAGCAATAACACACTTAGTGTACGGATTTAAATGGATGACCTAAATTTTCACGCAACTTAGTTTAAAGATGCCATCTCAATCACGAATCGATATGCAAAGTTTTACGGCTTTAGTGACCTAAAATCGCCGTAACTCAATGTTAAGGTTGTTGTTTTGTCGGTGCCAAAGCAATTTCACGAACACATACACCTTGCGGTTGCTGATAAGCAAACAGCACTGCTCGTGCAATGTCGTCTGCTGCCAACACGCCGCCCATATCCACCTTCCAGGCGTCATAACCATCTTTAATATCTTGAGACGTTGTATGTGAAAGTAATTCCGTTTCCACTGCACCAGGTGCAATCGTCGTAACGCGAACATTCGATGACGCAACTTCTTCACGTACGTTTTCAGAAATAGCATGAACCGCAAATTTGGTACCGCAATAAGCAGCATGATCAGGGAATGTTTTCTTGCCCGCGATAGAGCTGATGTTAATGATCGTACCACTGTTACGTGCTTTCATAGGTGCTAGGACGGACTGCATGCCATTGAGCAAACCAATTACGTTCACATCAAACATGCGCTTCCACTCCGATGCTTCCTGAGTATCTATCTGACCTAGAAGCATAACGCCTGCGTTATTTACAAGTGCATCTACCGGACCATACAACGCTTCAGCTTTCTCAATTGCAGCCTCAAAAGAAGCTTTGTCGGTCACATCTACCTTTTCACAAAGCGTATTTGGTAAGTTTAATGCTTCCAAACGTTCTACACGTCTTGCTAACAAAAGAAGAGCATGGCCCTGTTCACTGAAGTGACGTGCAATCGCTTCACCAATGCCTGAACTAGCGCCTGTAATAACAATTAACTTTTTCATTTTGAATCCTTAATCGAACGGTTTACATCAGTGGCGGTAAGTTTAAGAAAACTTTGTTTGTTGATATATACCGACCTAGTTGAAACACTGTTGTTATACTGCAACAATACTTTTTTGAATTATGAAGAAGTCATCATGCAAACACACATCAACCTTGCGGATATTCGCTCTTTCGTCCTAATCGCTCAACTAGGAAACTTCACGAAAGCAGCAGAGCAACTTGGCGTTTCTCGCTCACACGTTTCACGTCAAATAACAAATCTGGAGCAACAGATTGGTGTCACTTTGCTACAAAGGACCACTCGAACACTGAACCTCACCGAAGCAGGCAAGGTTCTGTATAAACAGTGTGAAACTGCCCTTCACAATATTGATCAAGCTGTTATGGCAGTGGTTGATGATGTGGAAGACTTAAGAGGTGACATTCGTATCAACTGTGTGGGGGGCTATTTAGGAGAAGACGTTGTCGCAGATATCGTTGCTCAATTTCTAATCCAACACCCACAAGTGAGCATTAACTTAGATTTTAGCAGCCATCGTGTCGATTTAATCGCGGATGAATTCGATATCGCTTTTCGAATGGGAAAGTTAGACGACTCCAACTTTATCGCTCGCAAACTGATCGATGTGGAAATGGGGACATACGCAAGCCCAAACTATTTAGAAACATATGGCTATCCTTCTCATCCAAAGGACTTAGAAAAACACGTTTGTTTGACAGGTAGTGTGACACGGTGGGCATTTGAGAACACGAATACAAAGCAGTCAACTGAACACCAGATACGTGGACAGTTACGATGTAAGAGTGGCAGAGTAATGATAAAAGCAGCCCTGGCGGGAAATGGCATCATCCGTGTGCCAGCACTTTATTGTCAACAAGAACTCCAGACAGGCAAGCTAAAAGAAGTGTTTACCAATTGGAGCATTCCGAGTGTGGAATTTTCACTCCTTTATCATCACGACCGACATCAACCAAAACGCATCCGAGCCTTTGTTGATTTTACCACGCAATACTTTCGCAAACTGCAGAGTAAAGACAAGTAACCTGCACGTTGGTACCTGTCTATGTATGCTTTATAGGCTGAGCCTGTGAACCTGGGGGTTGTTCTAGAAAGAGTGTGAGCATTTTGACGCTTAAGGCTTGGTTTTCATAAACGTCAGAGGTGTTTGTCCAGTTTGCTTTTTGAAAAATGCAATAAAAGCACTGTCTGACGAAAACTCCAGCCAATCGGCAACTGCGCTGACTGGCATGCCCGTTGATAACAATTCAACGGCTTTTAAAAGCCTCCACTGTTGCCGCCAATCTTGATAATTCATACCCGTTTCCGACTTAAATAATCGTGTTACCGTCTTGGTGCTTGCCCCAACTTTGCTTGCAAGAGTAGTAAGCGAAGGAGCTAGAAATGAAGGTTCAACCAACTCTCGACGAAACGTTGTTAAGCGCCGATGCGATGGCAAAGGCAACTGAAACGAATAACGTTTCGCAGCATAAAACTCCTCCCAAAAAAGCGCCGTCGTATTTACCATCTCGCTGCTAGGCTTATCCCACTCCCAAAATGACATTTTATCAATAAGAGCTTGGAGTAAATTATTCACTTCTATCATCGTGATCTTACTCGGACAGGCAAACTCCTCACAATCAAAATACAAAGATCGATACGCCACCACATTCGTCATTAGTGCACGATGCGGCGTATTAGGTGGGATCCAAACCGCCTTTGTCGGTGGCAAAATACAAATCGAGTCTTCCAGAGCAAAACTCATACAACCTTGAGGTGCGTACAATAACTGCCCTTTCTTGTGCATATGCATACCTGAGTCGTGCTTGCCAATATCCGCAGCAATTCCCACTACATAATTAGTAATCTTGTCTGCATCAAATTGTGTTTTTTCGTTAATAAGCGCCATTTTGTCCGAATATTGATGTATTTGGTTTTTATGTTGTTATTAGATCAATCATAGCCTCATTTATACTGCCCGCCAACTTCATTAACGATGGGTAACAATATGAATACTAAGCCCTCTTTATGGCTCATGCTGGTTATGTTGATGTTTCCGCAAATTGTAGAAACCATCTATAGCCCAGCGTTGAGCTCAATCGCTCTATCATTTGATGTAAACCACGCACAAGCAGCCCAAACATTGTCGATCTACTTCCTAGCTTTTGCCATTGGCGTTGTAGTTTGGGGAGTTCTCGCAGATAAACTGGGAAGAAGGCCCACCATGCTTATTGGGCTCTTTATCTATGGTTGCGCATCTTTACTCGCAACTCAAACCGAAAGCTTTGCTGTTGTCATGGCCGCGCGAGCCCTAAGCGCATTTGGTATCGCGGTAGGATCCGTTGTCACACAGACCATGCTTCGTGACGCGTTTGACGGTCAAGAACTGAGTAAAGTCTTTAGCTTAATGGGGATGGGTATATCAATCAGCCCGGTAGTTGGCATGCTATTAGGCGGGCAGCTTACAGCGCTTGGTGGATACCGTTATGTGTTTTTTGCCTTGTTTTTAATCGCGTTAGTATTGCTCGCTTATAACGTTATTAAGCTTCCTGAAACACAGAAGGAACAGACACCAGTACGGTTGCATCAACTTAGCTGGGAAATGGTAAGAGACGCGCGAATTTGGCGCTCAGGATTATTGGTTGCTTTGTATAACATTGCTCTATTTTCTTATTACCAGCTTGGCGCATTTACTTTCTCAGCACTTGGGTATAACTCCGAACAATTTGGATACAGTGGCATGGTACTGGGGTTAGGCACTCTGCTTGGGAGTTATTTAAACAAATCCCTAGTGTCTAAAAATGTTCGAAAAAGCCAACTACTTTGGCTCTCAGCAGTATTGCTTAGTTTGGGATCAGTCGGTGTGTTGATTCTGAGCCAATCAATCTGGTTTGTTGCTCCAATGGTGTTAGTCGTCATGTCTTATGGGATTGCGATACCCAATATACTCAGTGACGCACTTGTTGATTATAAACAACAGGTAGGTAGCGCAGGCGCTTTATTTGGGCTCATGTACTACATCATGATCGGGACGGGATTAGCGATGGCTGGAACAGCACAAAACTTAGGTGTCGTTCTATTAGCATGTAGCTGTTTAGCGATTTTATTAGCGTTTTCTAAAAGGCAAGTTCATACCAACTTGTGACCAGATACTACGCATTGCTTGCCTAATCTTCCGAAGATTGGTCTACATCTTTTCTAACGGTTAACTAAAACGTAAATAAAAAGCGCCTGTCGGCGCTTTAATTATCCATAGATCTTATTGCCATGTTGGCTCACCGTACTCTGCACAACGTTGCTTGTCGTAATTTTCAATGCGCCCGCGTTTACCTACAA
Source organism: Vibrio sp. 1562 (assembly GCF_033340155.1). Taxonomy (NCBI): domain Bacteria; kingdom Pseudomonadati; phylum Pseudomonadota; class Gammaproteobacteria; order Vibrionales; family Vibrionaceae; genus Vibrio; species Vibrio sp. 1562. Next base: position 11,384 of record NZ_JAWOVY010000018.1, on the reverse strand, counting down.
ACTGAACCTGAACAACCATTCCAGCTTCAACATATTCACTGAAATAATCGCAAGAAACACGAAAACTAGTATCGCGTATCACAATTGGTACCCATTCATAGCCGCCGCTGCGTGGTAAGTAAGACTTGAAGGTAATGACCCCGTCATCTGAAACGTTGATTTCTTCATCATATTCATTCAACTTATAAAAACGTTGTCCATCAAACTCTGCCTTTGCTTTTTCAATTATTTCCTTCGTTGCTGTCGATTGCATCGGCGTATTTGACACCAGTTGACACCCAACAATAGATGTCAATACGGACAAAGCCAAAGCGAGTTTAGTTATTTTATTCATTTACCTAACCACTGTATAATTATTCAACACTTACCATTTTAAAAGGAGGGAGACCATACTTTATTTTAAAGAAAATAAAAAGCGCCTTTCGGCGCTTTTTATCTGAACATTTCTTATCCAAACATCTCGAGTAAATTTTATAGAAAAGCTAACTCTTTATTACAATGAATTTTATTTAAGCTCTCACTGGAATCTATTGCTATTTAATCCCAAGCTTCAAACTCATTAGGCTTTACGTGTTTTATTTTTAATCTAACGTTGGGATCCAGAGCTGTTTCAGTTCCCAATTCACTGTAGTACTCAACAGCATTTTCATCTTCAATCATGTCAACGAAGCTAGCAACGACACTCAACCGTCCACCACCTCTAGTCAATGAAAAGTACGCATTCTTGTTTTCATTTACTTCAAATTTCAAAGGAATGAATTCAGGTTCTTCAAGAGAAATATCTATCCATTTATAGTTATCTAAACTCTTCCCTTTTCGTTGGGCATAAACTGTTTTCAACCCATTTTCGTCAACAACGAAGTACATCGAATTCTCGGCTTGATTAAAACAAGCTTTCAAGCCACCGCCTTTATTTTCCAAATTACATGTAAATACAAAAGGGTCTTGTTCGCAGCCTGAGTTTACAAAAAATGGGAAGCGTAAAAATCCAAAACACTTATTATGATTAACAAGCAAGGATATCACCTTTAAATTTTAACTCTTAATTTTTTGCATGCGTATAAAAATAACTTTTAATTCTATTATAATAATGAATTAACGCACTCCACTGATTTTATAAACATGCAAACATTAAATTATCATCCCTTACATGTTAACTTAAATATTCACCCTTATTCGTTCAGCTCCTATATTCGCCGTCTTACCACTCATATAGTTTTCAGAGCTCTCACTATGATTTCAGTTCTCAAACCAACAAAAGAAGCGAACTATTTATCTAATTTAGCATTAAAACAAACATCTTCATCATTCTTAAAAAGTTTTTACATTACTAAATATATATTTGGCAGTGTCAACATTGATATTATACAAAAAGTTAGTAGAAAAATTATCATATACTATCTAATCTCAATTATGACTTTGAAATAGATTTCACTCATCATAATTAAAACTAGTCAACTCTTCAGCATCAAGTACAAACTTTCTAATGTCAATAATTCGGTCAAGATAACACTGGCGTTGTAATAGTTGTCCCGCTTGACCACCTTGATAAATTTCAGCATAAATTGCACATGACTCAGAAGCGACTCTATACTCTTTTTCTACATTATTAGAAATAATCTTTAAAATTCTACCAATATCTGAATTGGTTTTATTAGTGTCAAAAACCTTATTGATCAATGACTGATTAAATTCAATTTCCTTGTCAATACAACTAAAAGCCTTATCAATAGAGCCTGTGGAGTTATTCGTACACTGCTTGTAGCTATCAGTATAATCGCTAGCTATCGATGAAAATGAAAAAAGTAATACTAGTAAGCCAAGTAATTTCATTAATTTTCCTCTATAATTGCATTTTGGTCTAAAAGCGCCAAAAGTTTAATCTTCTCACTAAGAGCACGTTGTCTTAAACCACCCCACCATGTAGGGGAGCTCTTAAAAAGTAAGTGTGTTTTATCATGTTTATAGTTTTGAACAAGCTCGATAATCTCTCTGCTAGAAAGCTCAGTACTTTTACCAACAGCTCTTGATATTAAAGATGTTCTTGCACCAAACTGGACGCTAGTTGACCATATCATGTCAAGTATTGCAGCTTCGTTAGTATTTTTGATAATACCTTCTGAGATAAGCTTATTATAAAGTGGGTCAAAATGTGTTTCTTTTATAAACTTGTGCTGTGCATTTCTAAAGCCAACCGCATCACTATTTGCTATACGCTTCCAAGTTTCATCAAACGCATCACTACCTACGGTCAACTCACAAAAATGGTCTCTATATTTAGAATTTTTTACAAAACGATGCACAACTTTAAGATTAGACGACAACTGGTAAACACCATATGATTTACCACCATGATCCCCTCTACCTGACGAAATAACCCCCGGGCCTCTTCCACCTGATTCATAAATTTCAGATGTTTTACCCAGTTGCACGACGAGTTTTGGAGACAGATTGAATAAGGAGAACGGCCAATAATGCCAAAGACTCTTATCACCGCTTAGTTGCAAATCACCTTGTAAATCTTGCATCCATGAGAACTTATCTGCTCTTTCCAGTTCGAATTGCGAGAAAAGATCAAAGCTATCCATCACTTGATCGCGCCATGGGGAGTTACGGTAGTCCTCTATAGTCACAAAACCAGCGGAGCACTTAATATCTAGAGCTTCCTTTGCGGTCTGATGGATTGATTCATAAAGACTTTGTGACGACTCTGTATGCCAATCTGTAGGATGTTTCACAATAAATCGCTCAAAGTGTTTACGCTTACCGTCTAAGTATACTTTGGCATCGCGAGCAGTGAACGAGGAGAAGTCCGTTACTTGATCTTCTGTCACAGATTCAAGTAATTGCTGAATAAACGAATTACTCATATCAACGGCACCGCTACTATCGGCCCCATCGAGAACAACAAGTGGATTTTCTTCCGCATTTTTGGGAGAAATCTGTTTTTTTAAAAATTCGGGCGGCTCCTCAAAAGAGAACATCTCGATATGCACACGATTATCTTCTTTCTTAGTTCCAATTGCATCGTTACTGTACTCATGCAGTCCCATGTAACCGATATCTTCCCCAGCTGAAACCTTTATCCCCTCTCTAAATAGGAGTGGGAGTAAAGAAACCACACTACCGTCCCTAATCATTGCCGCCTTGTCCGACATCCATTTAGGTTCTGAAACTGGTTCTGATAGGACAGCAGAGGAATCTTCTAAAATGTCAAAGTCACTATTGAGACCCGAAGCAAACCAAACAATCTTGTTTAACAGTGCTTTTTCGCTACCACTTGCCGATTTACCATTCTCTACCACACGGCACTTTATCATTTTGTAGGTATTTTTGTCGATCTGGTATGGATGGGTCTCCTTCTCTTCTGCATACAGGTATTCAAGTAATGTTCCTTTAGACATCGACTGTTTTTTTTCACCAGAATTAGTAGGCACATCACTATGTTTGAAAGTGCGTACATTTCTCGCTTCTTGTAAACGGTAACGCGTGGTTATAGATGAATTGGCGCCAATATCTGAAGGTGGCGCAAGGTGCATATAAAGTGTATAGAACTTAAATACATCTTCATTATCTTCGGGGTTTACAGCCTCATGCTCGATAAGCACAAAGTTATTACTATACTTAAACTCTTGCTCTTGGTACGTTGATGTTAGGTAATCAGGATTTATGCGAAATGCCACTATTTTTCCATCAAGCATCGCTTGAATAGGTCTGAGCCCTTTCCCCCACGGTAACATTTTTGATGTTAAGTGAATGCCACTATGCCAACCGTACCCTTGTCCTATTAAATAACGACCGCTCTTAGCTTGATCAAACAATTTCGTAAAATCACTGAGCGTGTAGTAAGCGTCACCTTCTCGTTGCGCTATCGGAAAAACTGCATCCATGATTTAAATGTCCTAGTCAGAAAAGTTATCGTCAAAAGTGACAAATGATGGGCGGTTCAAGTTGTTTGACTTCGTGTACACCACCGCATTAACCCTACCTAAATTAGTAGCAAAGCTAGATTGGCTCGCTATGTTAACGGTACTCCCAAGGGCCATTGCCGATATAGAAATTAGGGTGTCATTTTTGGTTTCGAAAATTTGGCTAATGACGTCAGGAAGTGCTTGTTTGAAGTGGTTAAGTGCTTTTTTATAACCGTTTATACCCTCTTCAACAGAACTCAACGATCTTGCAGAAGCTTGGCTTTGTATGAAATCTAAACGACCGATGATTTCACTGTTTAGCTCATCGATGTATGAACAGATTTGATTGTTTATCAACGTCCATAAAACAAACTGCAAATACTTCACAGTATTTCCAGTCCCTAAAAAGCGAAGCTTCGCTAATAATTCATAGGGAGGCTCAAACACATCAGCCTGATATAAGACTCTCAATATATCGCCATTTTCGTGCACTTGCTCCAAGAGCAGTTCAACTAAAGGTTCATATTTCTCTAGCGCAGTAGTATCAGTTTGGATGTGATAAAGTGCCGAAACATAAGCATCAGAAAAATCTTTAGAGTGATTTTGACTAATCGCATAAGGAGACGATATACGGCTTTGCTCTAACACAATATCTTTAAAGTCATCATCACTGAAGGATGGGGACATCAATATCCCCCAGTCATTAGCAACCCCAACACGATCTTCCCAAAATGGCGAGCGGCGACCTGCGACAAACGTACAAAAATCATTCGGATCAGGGTAAGTTTCCGTCACAATATTTTCAGCTAAAGATTGGTTCGGCGTATAAGAGTCTTGAGTTTCGCTGAGCACTAACTTGCATTCTTTTAGAGCGAGACCATTAACAGTTGCTTTTCCGCTAGAATCCAGCACTCCACTCCCAATGACAGCACCTGAAGGTTCGACTAAAGAAAATTGTGCATTAGAGTAAGGGAGCCCATTTGGATATTTGCATTCTATATCCAGCGTATACGTCCCTTCCTGCTCTTCCGTCACAGAAACCGATGGGTTTTGTGCGCCACCCAAACACATAGTGTTAGCTTTGTTCATGGTCATTTGATCGGACAGGCGACATACGCCCTTACCTTCAAACTTAACTGTTGGTGAAGCTGAAATGAATTTTGCTTCGGCTTCTATCGTGCCTGAGGAAACGCCTTTTCTGTCACCGCCCGCATCGCCGGTACTTTTTGAGAACGTACTGCCCTTGATAGCGACACTGTTACCGCCATCCATAGAGACTGTCGTAGTCCCACCAGCAAGGTCTGCTGATTTAGCATTGTTGCCATAAGGGATAGGAACGACTGGCTTGCCGACCTTAGTTAAACAAACATCTGGGAGCGTTGCATTCGCTTCACCACCTGAGCCTTTATGAACTATCGAAAGTCCATTCGCACCAACTGTTACGCCCATAACCAATCCATTTGAATTTTATTGATTGAATGATAAAAGAGATCGCACATTGCAATCTCTCTAAATGACTAGTGAATTTCACTAAAAGACCAGTGATATTCACAATAAGCCCTAAAACTGGCAGAAGATCTCATTTTTAGATTTCTGGTTATCTATACACTTCAAGCAGTTGCTGAAATTTTAAGTCTATGACGATGTAGGTTGCCGCATACATAAGCGCAAACGTCATCGCACTAAGACTCAAGATCAGCTTGGGTGAAATTACCCTTTTTAACGGCTTCTTTAGGTATTTAGCTTTAAGGTTGATTAAAGAAACTTTTTCTTGTTCTGCTAGGCGGTCATCTCGCACTAATCGATAAATGGTGCTGCCAATTTCCGCTAACTTTTCGTTACCACGCTCTTCACGGCCGTACTTGCCTTGGAAACCAAGTTGAAGCAATAAATAGAGAAACTCTATAACGTGACGGTATTTGCGAGGGTCGGCTTTTAAGCGGTCGAGAATAACGAAGAACTTATCACCACCAGACGTTTCATTATGGAATTCAGACAGTAAGCTGTTCTGGCTCCAGTGACTATTTGCCCCCCATTCTTGCCGACAAACAGATTCATCAATCGCCGCACACAAGCAGTAACGAATTACAAGAACCGAAGCACGATCGAGCTCCATTTCATTAAGTTTTCGTTCGCCTTTTCGAATCTCACGTGCCACTTGTTCACGAAATGGCATCGGGTCATCAAGCCAAGGGATCGAAGACATACAAGACAGACTGGCGATCAACCATGAGAACTGGTCCACTAGCGGGTTAATACCCATGTTATCGATAGATAGATCTTGTACTGCGATGTTTCTCGACAAGTCAGGCGCTGGCATTACCTCCATTGGTTTGCCAGGCTCTGGTTGGAATAAGACTACGGTGACGTCGGTTTCTGCGTAACTCATAGACGAACGGCCCAAAGTTGCAATGATAAGTTAGCGAAATCGCCCGCAACGTGAATCGCAATCGCAGCAGTGTTCTTCAATGCCATCCACTCTTCGCCCGTTTTATCGAGCTCGAAATAGGTGTAGCCAGCGTGATACGGCAGCGCACGTGGCACTACTGGCATTGGTTTGATCTCAATCCCAGGCAGTTGAAGGTTAATCAAGTCACGTATGTTATCGATAGAACCGATCTTCGTTTGGCTGACAAACTGGGTATGCAGGACATCCAAGGTCACGTCAGCTTTAACTGCGAGGATAAAGGTCGTCGTATCGATGATCTTATTGTCAGGGATTGCTGCCGTTCTGATGCCATAGTTCTGATCTTTTAAGGTCAGTGGAATTGCTCTTTGCTCAGACATCACGCTCAATGTCATTTTCGCACTGTCTAGGACGCGAGAAAGACAGCTAGTAAGATCACCATGATTGTACTTCGTAAACTCAATAGGTCGGCGTGTCGTTGAGCACAGCGTCGAAAGCTCACCTTCTGCCTGAAGAAGAATTCGATACAAAGACTCAGGATGCACAGCTTCTGTGCTGGCGAAATGCCAAAACAAGGGTTCGTATCGGTTGAGCGCTTGCAATAGCATAAAGTCAGAAACCGATGATACACCTTGTTGATCCACCACCCCTAATCGCTGAACTATCGATTCCGCGCGATGCTTCAACATAGAAGCAAACTCGGTCGCAAATTTACTCAGTACTGTCGACGCATGAATATCGATACAGGTAGGAATGAAACTATCATCTAAGATCACGCTGCCATCAGGCTTCACTTCTGAGATCTTTAAGATCGGAATAGACGTGTAAGCACTCTTATCTTCATGATCGTACATTAAGCAAAAGTTAAGCTTACCGACGACGATATTTGCCATGTCTTCCGAATCATAACAAGCGTCAACCGCTTCTTGAGATTCCATCGTATAGCGCGCACCGTCTTTTTTGGTACCAAACAACTCAGAACGTTCCGATGGTAACGGACAGCACAAATAAACGACTTTATCGGCAATAGAAGGATCTACATCTTTCACTTCAGGCAGCTCGGCAAGCAACGGAAGCTCAAATGGTGTCCGGTCTTGTAAAATACCTTCAGCACGAGTAATACCGATTTTACCCAGTGCTAGTAACTGAGAGTTGATTTCTAAACGTTTAATTCCCCAATGCAAAGGCGATGCATTGGCACTCAGTAGGCTCGATAGTTTACTTTGCGAACGATCGAGTTGTTGAAAATGCTGCGGCTTCATGAACATTCCATCTTGCCAAACAACTGGATTGTATAAAGACATGTTTCTATCCCTTAAAAGTAAACCTGTTCAATGCCGCGAGTGTTATCAGAAATTAACTCACTGCCCTCTAACTTGAGCTTGATGTAGTACTCGCTCTTCTCTTCAATAACTTCCACTTTTCGCCATGACGAACCATCAATATCACGAAAAGCCACTGAAAAACCGACGGCACGAGTGTCAGGGTCTAGCGTTAGCATTTCATGAACTTTTCCACCTGGCTGTATTTGATATTCGTAACGTTTGATGTACTCATCACCCAACGACGCTTTATCGCTCTCAAACAAGGCAAAGAAATCTAAGCTTCGGAACAATACTGGCGAACTTAATTCGTGAAGACGGAGAATAACTGGAGATGACTGGCCCCCATTTCTCACATTGAGTACAGGTGATGCCTCAATAACCAATTCAATCGACGAAGTTTCTGGTGTGATACCTGTGGACTCTTTAAATTGATCCCACATGGAACAACCGGACAACATGGCAAATCCGAGTAATACGGCGATACTACGCATGGTTTCCCTTAATCACTTTGTTATAGTTTTTCTTAATCAGCCCTTTTAAGGATGTTTCATTAAGCAGGCGACGATTATTAGTGTAGAAATCTAGGTATTCGGCCCACAGCTTTGACTTAGTTGAGAACAAAGACTGGCTAGCGACCCTGTTAGCAAATGCTACGGGATCGTTCGTTTCAGACTGTTCTAAAACGAGCTCATTCAGTGCTTTGTTAAACATAACTTGGTGGTCGTTCAGCTCATCGAGCATTTGTTCAACCAGTTCATTTGGAGCCAGTAATTGCTGACTATTCAAAGTGAGCATTAGCTCTGCAATGTTCGAGTTAGCCTCACTCGCACTCTGCTCATCCTTTAACGATTCCACTTCGTGCAACTCTTTCTGTAGGTTATCAATACATAAACGCAAGCAAGTGCCCATTTGCTTGAATAACTGCGCCTCGTTTGTCATCAACTCTGGATTTCGAATACCCAAACCATCAAAAAACGCTTGCGCTATATCTTGAGAGCAAACGGCCGCATCAGTATCGACTTGTGCTTTCGTCGTACTGTTTATCGCGTGCTCTGCCGTAGGTATTTGAAGTTGCTGATTAGTGTTAGGAGAAGGCGTAAAAGATTGGGTCATCTCTTCCCATTTTGACCCTGTGTTAGCCTGCTCTACGACCATCTCAGTAACATTAGGCGTACGATGTTGTCTTTGAATAGTGCTATCTGGGGCTACCGTGCCAGGTTGCATCACCTCAGCTGAGGCAATATCGGCTCTATGTGCCTTACCGCTTTCTGGCGCTAATGCATCATTGACTGATGCGTTACTCTTGGTTTCCGCAGCCATCCAGTCTTCAGGGATTAGGCTTGGCTGATCGAATTCGGAATATATACTGAAACTGTCATCGACCACCTGACGCGTGCTTTCCACGGTTCTAGGTTGTTCAGATTCTGTACGCTCATTATCACGAATTAAGTAATCGTCATCTCGCTGCATCGAAAAGTTAAGGTGAGCAACAGGATCATGACAATCAATGTCATCCTGTTTAGTCTCCATAAACAAATCTTCTAAGGCACCGACTTTTTCTTCCTCTTCGACAACCGCATCTCCTAGACTAACCAGAGGATCGCTAGATACTCGCTCAGGAGCAATATCAGCGGCGATGTCTAGTGTTGAGGTAACGTGCTCAAGAGAAACACCAATCTCATATTGCCCTAAAGAAATGATGTCGCCATCAACTATCGCAATGGGTTGATTTTTTAGTATTTTATTCCCATTTACCATTGTGCCATTAGTTGATACGTCACTTATATAGTAGGTATCTCCATACACGCTGAGCAAACAATGAGTGCCCGATATAAAGCGGTTGTGATCGGCTAAAGACACGCTACAGCTTGGGGAACGACCTATCGAACCACCACTTTCAGGCATTTCAATATGCTTTGCACCGGTGTATTCCTCTGGACACTTTGAGATAAATAAAACTAGCTGATTTGAGTACATTTACGAACCTCAAAAGAGCAAAGAAACTGATAGTTCAAGCCCACCAATTCCATCATTTACAACCGGAAGGATATAAGAGGCCTGCGGGATAATTTGTATATGGGCGTCAGGATTACTGCCTAACTTTATAGCAGTACCAAGGGTCACAACCGCACCTAACTCAAACTGGTCGATATCTTCAACACTCTCATAACGATAGCCCTCTTGGTCTACTTGCCAACGATTAGAATATTGCGAGTAACCGACAGACAAGCCCGCACCAACATATGGCGTGAAAACACTCCAAGAAGTCAACGCATATTGAGGAACAACACGAAGTTCATAGTTCGTCGCTTCTTGATATAAGCCGTTTGCTGGCGCTTCAATATCTTCTGCTAGATAGTTTAGCCCTAACCACCAACGCCAACGGTTATTGTTTTCATCAATAGGACGAGTATGAACCAAGCCGAACCTAAGCGTATCCTGCTCACCACTTTTACCTTCATCGTATTTAATGCTATCGATAGTCAACATACTGGTAGAGAGTCCATATCGCTCCCCTTTTGCCATTGCAACAGAAGAAAATAGACACATGGCTGAAATCAGCCCAATTTGACTTGGTTTTAGCATTTCGTCCCTCTAGGAAAACCGATATTCTACTTAGAGGCGAAAGATATCAATTATATTCTCTTTTTCAATAAGCCTAAAAAAACACCTATAATTTAATACATTTCAACTATCAGGTTGGTTGTTTTACCTACAAACAAAAACTAAAGAACCGACTACAGATTAAGTGACGAGACAGTAAATCTTTCTATTTAAATAGAAGTAACAGAATTTGATTGCTAATTGAACAAAACGTAATCTCCGATAACAATTTAGTTACTTTTTAATCAACGTTCTCATCTTCATATATAAGTTTCTTCTTATAAATAGACTTAACTATTGATATTAATATTATGAACAAAGATCACACTAAAAGTAATTTAATTTCTTTTAATGAATTTTTATTATCTAATCCGCTTATTTTGTCTATAGAATTGCGGCAGATGTGCACTGCTTATAATTTAATATAACAGTAGTGAAATCCTATATAACTTAATACTTCTATATGATCAGTTGGAACTTTCCTTATGTTTTTTACCGACTTCGCTCGAAGACCAATCGATGAAAATAACCCAAGCGGCTCTAATCCTAATGGTTCTGAGGATTTTGACGAAATTAAACGTCAAATAAACAACCTGAATAAAGTCACAGGGAGAGTCTCGTGGAAAACGGTTCAAACACTCTCAAAAAAGATCTTGAGTACCCAAGCGAAAGACCTACGTTGTTGCTGTTACTTTACCGTTGCATCAACCTATAACGACGGCTTAAGAGGCCTTGTTGAAGGGTTAAACTCAATACTTGATGTGTGTGTCGTATATTGGTTCAACGCGTATCCAGAGCATTCAAAGTCAAAGGCACGAATGAGCGCTATTGAATGGATGGTAGAGCATACTGAAAAACGAATTAATAAGCATCGGGCGTTACCAGAAGAGCTTCCATTGATAGAGGCAGCACATCAATTATGCTTGAGGATTGAGGAAGAGCTTCGTCTTCATTACGGTATTGAAGCGCCGTCATTAGGTCGCATTCGCCGTATTTTGAATCAATGGATTGAGCAGATAAAAGAACAACAGATTGCGGCTGAGTTACGCGAGAAAAAACAGGCTTTGTTGCGTAATTCGATGGAACTAAATCAGGAAGTTACGATCTGATCGGTTACATCAGTTAATCATCGTAGCC
>NZ_JAWOVY010000017.1:0-107426 GCF_033340155.1 Vibrio sp. 1562 | reverse complement strand
TGGCGCTGGACTAAACAAAGGCCCCCTTTTAGGGGGCTCACACAAAGCCACCTTCTTTAGAAGGTGGTAATTTACTTGTCTATCTTCGTACTAAAAGATCATTCACGTTCGTGAAGTGGAGAAAACTCACGTTGTGTTTCGCCAGTGTATAGCTGACGAGGACGACCGATGCGGTTCAGTGGATCGCTGTGCATTTCGTTCCAGTGAGCAATCCAGCCGATGGTACGAGAAATCGCGAAGATAACCGTAAACATAGAAACTGGAATACCAATCGCTTTAAGAATGATACCTGAGTAGAAGTCTACGTTCGGGTACAGCTTCTTAGACACGAAGTACTCATCAGAAAGTGCAATGCGCTCAAGTTCCATTGCAACGTCTAGCAGAGGGTCTTGAATGTTTAGCTCTTTGAGAACTTCATGACACGTTTCGCGCATTACTGTCGCACGTGGGTCGTAGTTCTTGTAAACGCGGTGACCAAAGCCCATTAAGCGGAATGGGTCATCTTTGTCTTTCGCGCGGTCTACATATTCAGGGATGTTATCGACGCTGCCAATCTCTTCTAGCATTCTCAAGCAGGCTTCGTTTGCACCACCGTGGGCAGGCCCCCAAAGGGATGCAATACCAGCGGCAATACATGCAAATGGGTTCGCACCAGAAGAGCCAGCTAGGCGTACAGTTGATGTCGACGCATTCTGTTCGTGATCCGCGTGTAGAGTGAAAATCTTATCCATCGCACGGGCAACCACAGGATTTACTTCATATTCTTCGCAAGGGTTTGCGAACATCATATGCAAGAAGTTCTCAGCGTAGCTAAGGTCGTTACGAGGGTAAATAAATGGCTGACCGATAGAGTATTTGTAACACATCGCCGCCAGTGTTGGCATTTTTGACAGCAGACGGTACGCTGCAATTTCGCGGTGTTCGTCGTTGTTAATGTCAAGAGAGTCGTGATAGAAGGCTGCAAGTGCTCCAACTACACCACACATTACCGCCATTGGATGAGCATCGCGTCGGAAGCCATGGAAAAAGCTTGCGATTTGCTCGTGTACCATTGTGTGACGAGTAACGGTCGTTTTGAATTGCTCGTATTGTTCTCGGGTAGGGGCTTCACCATAAAGAAGGATGTAACATACTTCTAAGTAATCTGCGTTATTGGCTAATTGATCAATCGGGAAACCGCGGTGCAAAAGAATACCTTTGCCGCCATCGATGTACGTGATTGATGATTCACAAGATGCAGTGGCAAGAAAACCTGGGTCAAAAGTAAAGTAACCATTGGCTCCCAGCTTACGAACGTCAATTACAGGTGTACCTAGCGTACCGTCCATAATTGGCAGTTCGATTGGCGCTTGACCTTCAACATGAAGGGTCGCTTTCTTATCCGCCATAACAATCTCCTTTGTTTATTATTTAATCCGTCCAGGATGTTTATGTGCCATTTTTGTACTGTTGTTAAAGCTTAAAGTCAATTTTTCTCCATCTTTGTGTGCACTTGTTATGATTTTTCTCATGAAAATCGTTAAAAATCTGTTCTATGTAGCATAATTTGTTACACCAATTGTATTAGAATGTTGCTCGCCGTATATTGGCAAAGAAAATTTTAGTTAAATCCTTATAAATTCGGGGCTAGAAACAAAGAGTGAGGTTTGTTGCTGGATTCCGTCTGTTAACAAATTGTTTACAATTATCTGGGTGGTTACTCGCGATATTTGTTAAATAGATGTTAACTTTTGTACGTTTGGAAGCTGAAATTGGTTATAACAATAAATGCTCAATGGAGCTGAGTGAGCAAGCCCGTGAAAGAAAGAAAGTCAAGACCTGTTAATTTAGATTTACAGACCATCCACTTTCCTATCACAGCAATCGCATCCATCCTACACCGTGTGTCTGGGGTAATTACGTTTGTTGCGGTGGGTATATTACTGTGGTTACTATCCATTTCTCTGTCATCCCCAATGGGTTTTATGGAAGCCGCTGACATCGTCGATAGCTTCTTCGTAAAATTCATCCTGTGGGGAATTCTTACTGCACTTGCCTACCACATCGCAGGTGGTATCCGTCACTTATTGATGGATCTAGGTCACTTTGAAGAACTAGATTCAGGCACGATGAGCGCTAAAGTCGCGTTTGGTGCAACAGCAGTATTATCATTATTGGCGGGGATCTTGGTATGGTAAAACACGTATCTTCATTTGGTCGTAATGGTGTACACGATTTCCTACTAATTCGTGCAACTGCAATCATTATGACGCTATACACGATTTATCTGATTAGCTTCTGTGCATTTTCAGATATCTCTTACGCATCTTGGACCCAATTCTTTGGTGGTACCTTCACTAAAGTATTCACCATGTTGGCACTTGTCTCGATCCTGATTCACGCTTGGGTTGGTTTGTGGCAAGTATTAACTGATTACATTAAGTGCGCGAAACTACGTGGCGCACTACAACTTGGTGTTATTGCCGTGCTATTCGGCTATGTCTTCTCTGGTCTATTTATTCTGTGGGGTGCGTAAGTGTCTATTCCAGTTCGTGAGTTTGATGCCGTAGTAATCGGCGCTGGTGGTGCAGGTATGCGCGCTGCACTACAAATTTCAGAGCAAGGCCTATCATGTGCTTTGTTGTCAAAAGTATTTCCAACACGTTCTCATACTGTGTCTGCACAGGGCGGCATTACCGTTGCTCTGGGTAACTCGCACAAAGACGATTGGCAATGGCACATGTACGATACCGTTAAAGGTTCCGACTACATCGGTGACCAGAACGCGATTGAATACATGTGTAAAAATGGTCCTGAGTCAGTTATCGAGCTTGAAAAAATGGGTCTTCCATTCTCTCGTTTCGATAACGGTACCATCTACCAACGTCCATTCGGTGGTCAATCTAAAGAGTTTGGTGGTGAGCAGGCTGCTCGTACAGCCGCTGCTGCAGACCGTACTGGTCACGCACTTCTTCACACGCTTTACCAGCAAAACGTAAAACACAAAACAACCATCTTCTCGGAGTGGTACGCTTTGGATCTTGTGAAAAACCAAGACGGCGCAATCATGGGTTGTACTGCGATTTGTATGGAAACGGGTGAAATCTGTTACTTCAAATCAAAAGCAACCATTCTAGCTACAGGTGGTGCAGGTCGTATTTACGCATCGACCACTAACGCGCACATCAACACGGGTGATGGCGTTGGTATGGCACTTCGCGCAGGCGTTCCAATGCAAGACATGGAAATGTGGCAGTTCCACCCAACAGGTATTGCTGGCGCGGGTGTTCTAGTGACGGAAGGTTGTCGTGGTGAAGGTGGTTACCTTCTAAATAAAGATGGTGAACGCTTCATGGAGCGCTACGCACCAAACGCGAAAGACCTTGCTGGTCGTGACGTGGTTGCTCGTTCAATGATGATTGAAATTCGTGAAGGCCGCGGCTGTGATGGTCCTTGGGGGCCACATATCAAGTTGAAACTTGATCACCTTGGTAAAGAAGTACTTGAATCACGTCTACCAGGTATCTGTGAACTGTCTCGTACATTTGCACACGTTGACCCAGTGAAAGAGCCAATTCCAGTAATTCCAACTTGTCACTACATGATGGGTGGTGTACCTACTCAAGTCTCTGGCCAAGCAATTAAGCAGAAGGCCGACGGTAGCGAGATGGAAGTACAAGGCCTTTACGCATGTGGTGAGATTGCTTCTGTATCGGTACACGGTGCTAACCGTCTGGGCGGCAACTCATTACTAGACTTGGTCGTCTTTGGTCGTGCTACTGGCTTGCACCTTGGCGAAACGCTAGCAGCGCAAGCGGAAGCTCGTCCTGCAACAGAATCTGATATTGAAGCGTCTCTAGCGCGTACTATGCGTTGGGAAAACAGCACTGGTGGTGAAGATCCAGTTCAGATTCGTAAAGACCTACAAGCATGCATGCAAAACAGCTTCTCGGTATTCCGTGAAGGCGATGCGATGGCAACCGGTCTAGAAGAGTTGAAAGTGATTCGCGAACGTTTGAAAGACGCGCATCTAGCGGACAAGTCTTCAGAGTTCAACACGCAGCGTATCGAGTGTCTAGAACTTGATAACCTGATGGAAACCGCGTTTTCAACTGCCGTTGCAGCGAACTACCGTACAGAGAGTCGTGGCGCACATGCTCGTTTCGATTTCCCTGAGCGTGATGATGAGAACTGGCTATGCCACTCTATCTACAATCCGGAAACAGAAGCGATGACTAAGCGTGATGTGAACATGACGCCAACGCATCGTGAAGCTTTCCCGCCGAAAGTACGTACATACTAAAGGGAGGATACGACTATGAAATTAAACTTCTCTTTATACCGTTACAATCCGGATGTGGATACTAAGCCTTACATGAAAGAGTATACCCTTGAGGTAGACGAAGGCTCAGACATGATGGTGCTTGATGCATTGATTCTGCTAAAAGAGCAAGATCCAAGCATCGCGTTCCGTCGCTCATGCCGTGAAGGGGTATGTGGTTCTGATGGTTTGAATATGAATGGTAAAAACGGCCTAGCGTGTATCACACCGTTATCTGCTCTACAAGGCGATAAGATAGTTATTCGTCCACTACCAGGGTTACCTGTCGTGCGCGATCTTATCGTTGACATGACGCAGTTCTATGATAACTATGCGAAAGTTAAACCATTCTTGATTGATGATGGTGCATTACCACCATCACGTGAGAATCTACAATCGCCTGATGACCGTGCGCATTTAGATGGATTGTACGAATGTATCATGTGTGCATGTTGTACAACGTCTTGCCCATCATTCTGGTGGAACCCTGATAAATTCATCGGCCCAGCTGGTCTTCTCGCAGCGTACCGTTGGCTAATTGATAGCCGCGATACGGCAACAGATGAACGTTTGTCTGATCTTGATGATGCATTTAGCGTTTTTCGTTGCCATGGCATCATGAATTGTGTAAGTGTTTGTCCTAAGGGATTAAATCCGACGAAAGCCATCGGTCACATTAAGTCGATGTTGGTTAATCGTTCGGTTTAATTTACTCGCTCTTAGGAATGTCGCAGTGTTGCGGATCACCCGATATGACCGCTTCACTGCTTCAGTAATATTCGAGTAAAGAATACAAAAATTGCCGACCGTATTTTTAGTCGGCTCTTATAGCTCGGCAAAGACCGAAGCAAACGTGAAAACTACTGGTTAAGGGAAAATATGCACAACGGCGTGATGAAGGCATGGCTCGAGTCTTCACACTTGGCTGGCGCCAATGCAACGTATGTAGAGGACCTCTACGAACTGTATCTAAGTGATCCCGATCTGGTAAGTGAGGAGTGGAAACGTGTTTTTGAAGGCTTGCCTAAGCCATCAGAAGAAGTGGCAGAACAACCACATTCACGTGTCCGTGACTACTTCCGACGACTCGCTAGAGAAACAAAGCATTACAATGTCCAAGTTAGTGACCCAGATGTCGATGCAAAACAAGTAAAAGTTCTACAGCTAATCAACGCATACCGTTTCCGCGGGCATGAAGCTGCAGAATTAGACCCACTAGGTCTATGGCAACGCCCAACCGTGGCGGAGTTAGACCCTGCTTTTCATAATCTTACCGAAGATGACTTCGAAGAAACTTTCAACGTAGGTTCTTTTGCTGTTGGGCAAGAAACCATGAAGTTGAAAGATATCTATGAAGCCCTCAACAAAACTTATTGCGGTTCCATCGGTGCTGAATACATGCACATGACTGACACAGAGCAAAAGCGTTGGATTCAGCAACGCCTTGAGTCTGTCGTAGGCCAGCCATCATTCAACAAAGATGAGAAGCGCACATTCCTAGAAGAGCTAACAGCCGCTGAAGGTTTGGAGCGTTACCTCGGGGCGAAATTCCCAGGTGCAAAACGTTTCTCTTTAGAAGGTGGTGATGCGCTGATTCCGATGACGAAAGAGTTGATCCGTCATGCGGGTACAAGTGGAATGCGTGAAGTGGTTATCGGTATGGCTCACCGCGGTCGTTTGAACATGCTGGTGAACGTACTTGGTAAGAAACCTCAAGACCTGTTTGATGAGTTCGCAGGTAAACACGACGAAACTTGGGGTACGGGTGATGTGAAATATCACCAAGGTTTCTCTGCTGATTTTGCGACTCCAGGCGGTGATGTTCACTTAGCACTTGCATTTAACCCGTCGCACCTAGAAATCGTAAACCCGGTAGTCATGGGCTCAGTTCGAGCACGTCAAGACCGCTTGGGTGATAATCAAGGTAGCAAAGTGCTTCCTATCACCATCCATGGTGATTCAGCAATCGCTGGTCAGGGTGTGGTTGCCGAAACGTTCAATATGTCTCTTGCTCGTGGGTTCCAAGTTGGTGGTACGGTACGCATCGTCATCAACAACCAAGTAGGCTTTACGACGTCTAATCCTCGTGACACGCGTTCTACGATGTACTGTACCGATATCGCGAAGATGGTGCAGGCGCCAATTTTCCATGTAAATGCAGATGACCCAGAAGCAGTTGCTTTTGTTACTCGCATTGCATTGGATTACCGTAACGAGTTCAAGCGTGATGTCGTGATCGATCTTGTATGTTACCGTCGCCACGGTCACAATGAGGCGGATGAGCCAAATGCGACTCAGCCTTTGATGTACCAGAAAATCAAAAAGCATCCTACACCACGCAAATTGTATGCAGATGTTCTGATCGATAAAAATGAATCAGATATCGAGACAGCGACTCAGTTAGTCAATGAGTATCGCGATGCATTAGATCGCGGTGAAGTGGTTGTTAAAGAATGGCGTCCAATGGCGTTGCACTCTGTAGACTGGTCCCCTTACTTAGGGCACGAATGGGATATGGAGTGGGATTCAAAATACGACAAGACACGCCTTATTGAGCTAGGCAATCGTCTGTGTCAGTACCCAGAAAGCCATAAACTGCAAAGCCGTGTTAATAAGCTATACAACGATCGTCTAGCAATGATGACCGGTGAAAAAGCTATTGACTGGGGTATGGCTGAAACATTGGCGTATGCTACATTGGTTGACGATGGCAAGCGTATTCGTCTTTCTGGTCAGGACTCGGGTCGTGGTACTTTCTTCCACCGTCACTCGGTTCTTCATAACCAAACCGATGCAAGCACTTACATTCCATTAGCGAATATTCATGACAACCAAGGGCCATTCCAAGTCTTTGACTCAGTATTGTCAGAAGAAGCTGTGTTGGCGTTTGAATACGGTTACGCAACAGCCGAACCAGGTGGTTTAACTATCTGGGAAGCACAGTTTGGTGATTTTGCCAACGGTGCACAAGTTGTTATCGACCAGTTTATCTCGTCAGGCGAGCAAAAGTGGGCGCGTTTGTGCGGTCTTACTATGCTTCTACCTCATGGTTATGAAGGTCAAGGTCCTGAGCACTCATCTGCACGTTTAGAGCGTTACCTTCAGCTTTGTGCTGAGCAAAATATGCAGGTTGTGGTTCCTTCAACACCGGCTCAGGTGTACCACATGATTCGTCGTCAGGTTGTACGCCCAATGCGTCGACCTCTCATTGTTATGTCACCGAAATCTTTGCTGCGCCACCCTCTATGTACTTCAACGATTGAAGACTTGGCGGATGGTACATTCCAATCTGCAATTCCAGAAGTAGATGATTTAGAACCAAGCAAAGTGAAACGTGTCGTGTTCTGTGCTGGTAAGGTTTACTTTGACCTACTAGAGCAGCGCCGTAACAACGAGCAAGACGATGTTGCTATCGTGCGTATTGAACAGCTTTACCCATTCCCAATGGAAGAAGTACAAGCAGCAATTGCTCAATACACTAACGTTGAAGACTTCGTGTGGTGTCAGGAAGAACCTCAGAACCAAGGTGCTTGGTACTGTAGCCAACATAACTTCCGTGCCGCTATTCCTGCAGGTGCAAATCTTAAATACGCAGGTCGCCCAGCTTCTGCTTCGCCAGCAGTTGGCTACATGTCGGTGCACTTGAAACAACAAAAAGCGTTGGTTGAAGACGCTCTGAACGTGAACTCAAAAACTTCGAATTAAGAATTAGAAGTTAAAGGAAGAAACAGATATGACAATTGAAATTCTGGTTCCAGATTTACCTGAATCAGTTGCTGATGCAACCGTAGCGACATGGCACAAACAACCAGGCGACGCAGTAGAGCGTGACGAGGTTTTGGTTGACATCGAAACAGACAAAGTTGTGCTAGAAGTTCCAGCTCCGGAAGCTGGCGTTTTAGAAGCTATTGTTGAAGCAGAAGGTGCGACAGTACTTTCTAAACAAATCATTGCTAAATTGAAGCCAGGCGCAGTTGCAGGTGAACCAACTGCAGACAAAACAGAAGGTACTGAAGCATCTCCTGATAAGCGTCACAAAGCTGCGCTTAGCGAAGAAAGTAATGACGCATTAAGCCCAGCAGTGCGCCGTTTGTTGGCTGAACATGGCTTAGAAGCAAGCCAAGTGAAAGGCACTGGTGTTGGTGGTCGTATTACGCGTGAAGATATTGAAGCGCATCTTGCGAACGCTAAATCTGCGTCAAAAGAAGACTCGCCAGCAGTGGTTGACGTGCCGACAGCGGCTCGCAGTCAGAAGCGTGTTCCAATGACTCGCCTTCGTAAGACAGTCGCTAACCGTCTGCTAGAAGCGAAGAACAACACGGCAATGCTAACGACGTTTAACGAAGTGAACATGAAACCAATCATGGACCTTCGTAAGCAGTACAAAGATCAGTTCGAAGAGCGTCACGGTATTCGTTTGGGCTTCATGTCTTTCTACGTGAAAGCAGTAACAGAAGCGCTTAAGCGTTACCCAGAAGTAAATGCTTCGATTGATGGCGATGACATTGTTTACCACAACTACTTCGACATTAGCATGGCGGTATCAACTCCACGTGGTCTAGTTACACCTGTCCTAAAAGACTGTGACAAGCTTGGTTTCGCTGATGTTGAAAAAGGCATCAAAGAGCTGGCTATTAAAGGTCGTGATGGCAAGCTAACGGTAGACGAGCTAATGGGCGGTAACTTCACTATCACAAACGGTGGTGTGTTCGGTTCACTAATGTCTACACCAATCATCAACCCACCTCAATCAGCGATTCTTGGTATGCATAAGATCCAAGAGCGTCCGATGGCAGTGGATGGCAAAGTTGAAATCTTGCCGATGATGTACCTAGCGTTATCTTACGATCACCGCCTAATTGATGGTCGTGAATCAGTTGGCTTCCTAGTAACGATTAAAGAGTTACTAGAGGACCCAGCACGTCTCCTATTAGACGTTTAATATCGCTAAAACGTCTAGTTATCGTAGGTAGCTAGACGTTAAAAATTTCAATGGCTAGACTAGCTCAACGTTTGGCCTTCATTTGAATCCTTCAGTATGAGAACTCATGATGAAGGATTGATTTGAGAAGACCCTACAGACGTACAAGCAGCCAAGACTGCAGCGTTATGGAAATAATAAATCCCTTAAGGGAAAAACAAACGGAATATCGAAATGAATTTGCATGAATACCAAGCCAAACAGCTGTTTGCAGAATTCGGTTTGCCTGTGCCAGAAGGCTACGCGTGTGATACACCACAAGAAGCTTTTGAAGCCGCAGGCCGTATTAGTACAGCCAAGAAAGTAGTTAAATGTCAGGTTCACGCTGGTGGCCGTGGTAAAGCGGGTGGCGTAGAGCTACACGATACAAAAGAAGGCGTTAAAGAGTTTGCACAGAAGTGGTTAGGTAAAAACCTAGTGACTTACCAAACTGACGCTAACGGTCAGCCAGTAACAAAAATCCTTGTTGAAGAAGCTTCAAATATTGCGAACGAACTATACCTAGGTGCGGTAGTTGACCGTGCTAGCCGTAAGATCGTTTTCATGGCTTCTACCGAAGGTGGTGTGGAAATTGAAAAAGTTGCGGAAGAAACGCCGGAACTCATCCACAAAGCAGCAATTGACCCACTAGTAGGTCCACAAGCTTACCAAGGTCGTGAGCTAGCGTTCAAACTTGGTCTTGAAGGCGACCAAATCAAACAATTCGTTAAGATCTTTATGGGTCTTGGCACTATGTTTTCTCAGTACGATCTTGCTCTGCTAGAGATCAACCCACTTGTGATTACTGGTGAAGGCAACTTGCTATGTCTTGACGGTAAGATCAACATCGACTCAAACGCACTGTATCGTCAGCCTAAGCTTCGTGAAATGCACGATCCTTCACAAGAAGATGAGCGTGAAGCACACGCAGCTCAGTGGGAGCTGAACTACGTAGCACTAGACGGTAACGTTGGCTGTATGGTTAACGGTGCAGGCCTAGCAATGGGTACGATGGATATCGTAAACCTACACGGCGGCAAACCAGCTAACTTCTTAGATGTAGGTGGCGGCGCGACGAAAGAGCGTGTTGCTGAAGCATTCAAGATCATCCTATCTGATGACAATGTGAAAGCGGTACTTGTTAACATCTTCGGTGGTATTGTACGTTGTGACATGATCGCAGAAGGTATTATCGGTGCGGTTAAAGAGGTAGGCGTAAGCGTACCTGTTGTTGTTCGTCTTGAAGGCACTAACGCTGACCTAGGTCGCGAAGTTCTTGCTAATTCTGATGTTGATATCATTGCTGCTGAGTCGCTAACTGATGCTGCTCAGAAAGTTGTTGCTGCTGCGGAGGCTAAATAATGTCTGTATTAATTAACAAAGACACTAAAGTAATCTGTCAGGGGTTCACTGGTGGTCAAGGTACTTTCCACTCAGAGCAAGCTATCGCATACGGTACGCAAATGGTTGGCGGTGTGTCTCCAGGTAAAGGTGGCCAAACTCACCTAGGTCTTCCTGTATTCAACACAGTTCGTGAAGCAGTAGAAGCGACTGGCGCAACAGCGACAGTCATCTACGTACCAGCACCTTTCTGTAAAGATGCAATCCTAGAAGCGATTGACGCGGGTATCGAGCTAATCGTAACGATTACTGAAGGTATCCCTACTACAGATATGATCGACGTAAAAGTGAAGCTAGAAGAAACTGGCGTTCGCATGATTGGTCCTAACTGTCCGGGCGTTATCACTCCTGATGAGTGTAAGATCGGTATCATGCCTGGTCACATCCACAAGAAAGGCAAAGTAGGTATTGTATCTCGTAGCGGTACTCTAACTTACGAAGCAGTTAAACAAACCACTGACGAAGGTTTCGGCCAGTCTACTTGTGTTGGTATCGGTGGTGACCCAATCCCGGGTTCAAACTTCATTGATATCCTAAAACTGTTCCAAGAAGACCCTGAGACAGAAGCGATCGTTATGATCGGTGAGATCGGTGGTACTGCAGAAGAAGAAGCAGCAGCATACATTAAAGAAAATGTAACGAAGCCAGTGGTTTCTTACATTGCTGGTGTAACTGCACCTCCTGGTAAGCGTATGGGCCATGCTGGTGCGATTATCTCTGGTGGTAAAGGTACTGCTGAAGACAAATTTGCTGCACTAGAAGCGGCTGGCGTTAAAACTGTGAAATCTCTAGCAGAGATTGGCCAAGGTCTACGTGAAGTGACGGGTTGGTAATCGACCACACTACTTAATAAGTATTAAAAAGCCTGCGATTTCGCAGGCTTTTCTTTTTCCGTTTCCGTGGATTTATGTTTGTTGTTAGCAAGGTCTTTCGCGTTTAATACTCAATGCGATTATGCTTTGCTTTTAATCAGCTGGCTCAGCATAAATAAGGATGTTGCGCTGATCACTACGGAAGGGCCGGCCGGTGTATCGAAGTGCCATGATAGGCTAAGCCCCATCAGTACTGCCACAGAGCCAATAATGGATGCGAACAATGCCATTTGCTCTGGTGATGAAGAGACTTTACGTGCTGTTGCGGCTGGGATAATTAGGAGCGAAGTCATGATCAACGCGCCAACGAACTTCATACCTACTGCGATTACTACACCCACCATTAGCATTAACACCAATCTAACTAAGTCTGTATTCACGCCCTCAACAGCGGCAAGTTCTTCACTGACAGTGCTAGAAAGCAGTGGGCGCCAGAAGACGTACAAACACGCGCTTACCGCAACAACACCTGCGTAAATAAACATCAGATCTTGTGGAGAGACGGCAAGTAAGTCCCCAAATAGGTAGCTCATTAAATCGACGCGCACGTTTTCCAAAAAGCTAACCGATACTAAACCGATAGAGAGTGCACTGTGTGCCAAGATACCTAACAACGTGTCTGTAGCCACAAGTTGTTGCTTTTGCAGAGTGACAAGCAAAACGGCCAGAGCTAAACAGCAGACGAGTAGCGCAAGGTAGAGATTTACGTTGAGCAAGAAGCCCAGCGCTAGGCCCATTAACGATGCATGAGCTAGGGTATCTCCGAAGTAAGCCATTTTACGCCAAACGACAAATGACCCAAGTGGACCGGCAATGATCGCGATACCAATACCAGCAAGAATAGAAGGTAGGAGAAACTCAATCATGATGGTGATGTCCGTGTTTATGGTGGGAGCATGATATCGCATCACCGCTTACTGGCGTTCCGGATAAATCGTGATGATGGTGCTCATGGTCGTGATGATAAAACGCGAGAGACTCTCTCGCTGCATTGCCAAATAGTGCGATGTAAGAAGGGTGCTGAGTAATAGTGGCAGGTGAACCTGAGCAGCAAACATGGTGATGCAGACAAATAACATCGTCCGTTTTCGCCATCACTAAATGTAAGTCATGCGATACCATAAATACGCCACAATCAAAGCGGTGACGAATGCTCTCAATTAAGTCATAGAGATCGATTTGACCTTGGATATCCACCCCCTGAGCTGGTTCGTCTAATACCAATAGCTGAGGACGTTGAAGCAGAGCGCGAGCCAGTAACACTCGTTGGTTTTCACCACCGGATAAGCGATGCATATTACTATTAAGTAAATGTTCAGCGCCAACAAGCCGTAATGCATCAATGCACTCCTGCTTACTGTATTTTCCTGCTAAATTTAGAAAGCGGGTTACATTCAGTGGAAGGGAGTCATTGAGCTTCAACTTTTGAGGAACGTAACCAATTTTCAGTTTTCTTTGTCGGTTCAACTTGCCGCTAGTTGGCTTTTGAAGACCTAAGATAACTTTGACTAACGTTGATTTTCCCGCTCCATTGGGACCAATTAGGGTAGTTATTTTGCCCTTTTCTAATTCCATACTAATGTTATCGAGAACTCTGCGGCCATCGAACTCGACGCATAACTGCTCAAGATGGACTAAGGAAGACATGAATGAAACTCATTTGCAAATCAATAATGTTATAATGTAACATTATCTCACTTTCCACGCCATATCCCAAGTAAAACTATGAAAAGAGCATTAATTCTTGCTGCCTCAGCAATGTTAACACTGCCAGCACAGGCGGTAACGGTACTGACGAGTATCAAACCTATTCAGTTGTTAGTAACAGAGCTTACTCAAGGAGTAACTTCACCAGACGTGCTATTGCAGTCTAACACATCACCCCATGACTATGCTTTGCGTCCATCGGATGTTAAAAAGGTCGCTTCGGCTGATTTGGTTATCTGGTACGGACATGATCTTGAACCGTTTCTAGAGAAAGTTGTTTCGGATAGATCGAATACTTTGACTATTAGTCAAATTCCAAATCTAGAATTGCGTGAATTTGATAGTGAGCACAACCATGACCATGATGGGCACGATCATGGCTCACATGATCCGCACTTTTGGCTAGGTGTAAGCCAAGCACAACAAGTGGCCAAGGCTGTTGTGAATCAACTTGTATCACTTGATCCGGAAAATGCAGCTCAATATCAAGCGAACCTCAAAAAGTTTGAACTCGAGCTAAAAGACACTGACCAACAGATAAAGCAGAAGCTGGCACCAGTAAAAAGCAAAGGTTACTTTGTATTCCATGATGCTTACGGTTATTTCGAAGATCGTTATGAACTAAATCAAATGGGGCATTTTACTGTGAGCCCAGAACGCAAGCCAGGAGCGAAGACCTTAATTCAAATTCGTCAAAAGCTAAGTGGTGGAGATGTGGCTTGTGTATTTTCTGAACCTCAGTTTACCCCGGCTGTCGTTCAGAGCGTAATGAGAGGCAGTGATGTCGCTAAAGGCGAGCTTGACCCGTTAGGGAGTACAATTGAAGCAAAACCTGGCAGTTACTTTACTTTTCTCAACAATATGGCGAATAGTTTTGAGCAATGCTTGAACAAAAAGTCAGATTAAGTGCTGTCGTAATGTAGGAGTAGTCTTTTTAACGTGATCCAGTAGTAAGAATTACAACCTTTGGTAAGGCGAGCCTTTTCTCAGAAAGTAATTGAGATATCATTACCAATAATTATCAGCTCAAAATAACCGTATAAATCCATGTTTTACAAACGATGAACGGTCACTTTCAGAGCACAAATTGATACAAAAGGTTTTCGTCTTGCTACGCCAATTAGCCCTTGCTCTGTTGGGCTTTATCTTATCCTACCAAGCATTTGCGCTTCATAATGCAAATGCAATCTTTTACCCTTTGCCAACTCAGGCAAAGGGTACTTTTATCGCGGCTAAAAAGTTGTTCTTGGGTGAAAAGGGCGGTTTGTGGATTCATGACGTACACGGGAGAGTCCTGTTTTACGATGGTCAAACTATATTGCCTAAATCAGGTAGCTTCCTACAAACGTCGGCCAAGCAGTTGGCTTATCATAAAGGTGCTTTTTGGACCTTTATTGAAAATGAGGTCTATCGAACTTATCCAAATCAGGAGCGACGTTTAGTCTTTAGTTTAAATCCAGGCTCACAAATAAGAAAAATAGGGTCTTCAAAGAACTATATTTGGGTGAGTGATGGCGCGCATTTCTATACCTACAATATCGACACTAGCGAGTTAAACTCTTTCTCTCTATTGCAGCTCTATCAACATAGTAATAATAGCTACGTTTACATTAATGATGCGGTGCTAGTTGAAACGAAGTGGGCACTAGCAACGACTTCCGGCTTCTATCTTTCTGAAGGTGATAAGTTTGACCATGTCGCTGCCTCAGGTCAAAACTACATTGAGAAAGTCTATTATTCACACACGCGAAGAGAAATTTTGATAGGTACATTGCGTGGCGCTTTAATTTTCAACATTTACCAGCCTGATAAAGAAGTGATTAGAATTGGCGGCTCACATGTTTTGACATTCGCAGAGACAAATCAAGAGTATTGGGTGGGGACAGAGCATGGCCTTTATTTGTACTCATTTTTTTCAGGTGAGGTCACCGAAGTCGCGCCTGCAAGCTTTCTTGAGTTAGAGTTAGATAACACGAAGATTTATTCGTTGTTGAGCGACAATATGGGAGGGATGTGGATTGCGACTAACCAAGGTATTCGTTATTACTCGCTATTTAGTAAAAAATTTGAACGAGTGACCTTTAGTAGTTATGACTCACACACCCTATCAGGACGAATTCGGCAAACTATTGAAGGTCCTGATGGTGCGCTTTGGTTTGCTGATGACCGAAAGATTTATCGTTCAGGAAAGAGTGGGATTAACCAAGTCTTAGAGTTGGAGTCGCAGATCAATGAATTTGCGTTTCAAAACGGCATGCTTTGGCTTGCAACCTCAAAAGGGCTGGAAATATTTGAGCTAAATGGTCTCAACAAGATTACATTTCCTTATTTACAGGTTATGGCTGGACATGCCGTAGAGCATGTGACCGTTGATGGTGATGACCGTCTTTGGGTATCAAGCGGATACCATCTTTACAATGTTGATACTGCTGCACAAAGCGTACGAAACTTTGGAAGTGAGTGGCTAGTAAGTCAGTATTTGCCTGCTAAGGTTACGCGCCTATATGATACTGAAGACGCCCTATTAATAGGCACCGATCATGGCGTATACCAATACAGTAATGACAACATCCAGTTTATCCGTTTTTCAGAAAAGTTTGGTGAATCATTAGACATGACCACGGCGGTTGATGGCAGCCAGTGGTTTGCTTCATCTTATGGTGTGTTTAAAACTGATACACGAAGCGATGAAAAACGTGTTGTTGAAATGAGTGAGCCCAACGCCAGACCTGCTTGCTTGATCAGAGACAGGCAAGGTGTATGGTTAGCTTCCTCTGTCGGTTTAAGCTATTACCACCTTTCGGGTGAGTTAGTGAAACATTACTCATCGTCATCAGGCTTAATGAACAATGAGTTCCTCCCTGGTATTTGTAGCGTTATACAGCAGACAGAAATTGGTGAGCGAGAGCTTGTTCTGGGGTCGAAGTACGGACTCGTAAAAGCAGAAGCATCCAAGCTGCTTGTATCTAATCCCCCAGAGTCTAAGTTTATTGTTAGCCAAGTAGTGCTTGAAAATGAAGTTCTGCAAGTTGGTAGTGCCGATCTGAATGGGCTCACACTGCCATATGGATCTTCGCTGAGTTTTTTATTCGGTGTGATGCCAAAACCAGACAGTCAAAATTTGTACTATCGATTGAACAACGATGACCCATGGCAAACGTTAGAGGGGGGCCAACTGACACTCGAGCACCTTAGTTCCGGTGAATATCACTTGCAGGTCAGTAATGAGTCTCAAGTTGCCACTGGAGTCGTTGGTTTAGAATCTCACTTTATCGTCCTTCATCCTTGGTATCTATCGCGATTTGCTATTTTAGGCTTTGTCGTAGCTAGTATTGCGGTCGTCGCATTACTTGTTTTCTGGCGCTCTCGCTACGTTGTACAGGCTAACCGTGATCTAGCAGCTCAAGTGACTCTCAAAACGAATCAGTTAAGACATCAAAGTAGAGTGTTGCTTACGAGCAACCAGCAATTACGTAAACAGATTCAAGTTAGAAACCTACTCGTAGACCATGTAGCTCTATCCATAAAATCAAGCGTCGACTTTATTGTGGCGAAACTACCTATGCCTCTGGATACTGCGACAGAGGATCATTTGGCTAAAACGAATTGGCAGTTAAATGAACTCAAAAGTGTTCCAAGTGATGTAAGTGGTGGGAGTCAGAACTACAACTTGAGTCAGATAACTCAGTCAGTGGTTGATGTATGGCAAGATGACTTTGCAAAAGCGGGTATTTTGGTAGAGCTAGAAGATGAGAGCAAGCAGAGCCGGGTTGCTCTGGAAAGTTTTAATCTTGATGTTATTTTCAATAGCATTTTTGCCAATATCATCAAGCGCTCTTTCCGAGGTCAAACGGTTAGAATTATGCTAGAAGAGGGACATGATATTGTGTCATTGAGCTTTCTTGATTACGGGACGCAATTACCTAATAAAGTCGCGACTGGGCTTCCATCTAACTTAAATCACTCTGAGTTGAGTATTGACCACCTTGCCCAACTAGTGACAACGAGTGGTGGTTATTTGGCTGTCTTCTCTTCTGATGCTCAAAACAAAGTCGAGATTACATGGCCATCTGCGAAGGAAAGGAGTTATCTGGATGAACCGCAGCAAGAACTCAATCCTGTAACTATTGCAGAAGATCAAGTCACACCAGAGAAAGAGTGGTTGCAAAAAGTCTATCAATTAGTGGCAGAGCATTACCATGATCCTGAATTTGGCACTGCGTCAGCTGCTAAAATGCTGTATATGTCTGAACGCTCTTTACAGAGACGTTTTAAATCTGCCTCGTCAAGAACGTTAAAAGACTATGTCACAGAGGTTCGTTTGGAAACGGCGTGTGAAAAGTTATTGGCGGGTGAGAAAATCAGTGAAGTCGCCTTTAACTGTGGCTTTAATGATCCATCTTACTTTAGCCAAAAGTTTAAGCTGCATTTTGGTTTGCCCCCTTCCAAGTTTGCTCTGACTCAAGAAAGCCAAGAAATTAACTAGAAAACCTTCATTATACGCTCCCTAATTAATAGTTAAGATGCTGGGGAGCTGCATACAGTGCTCTATTATTGCTGCAGTTGCTAACGCAGTAAGTTTCATTGTTTCTTCATCACATCTAGCCTACAAATCCATTCTCAACACGTAAGCACGATCACGTTCTATCTGTTAGTCGCGATGTTCATAGCAATAAGCATAAATGGCTTCAAGAGAATGATTTACTGATAGTTGCAACAAATAAATGACAGTTGTATTGCTGTATCAAAAGAGCGTTGTTCATTTGGGGGAGTGATGGCATGCGACATTCGTGAAAACGAAAACTGTGTTGAAAAGATGGATAAGGTAAAGAAGTTTTGAAAGAGGTGAAAAAAATATCGTGGTATAGCCGGGGGGACTATACCACGGGTGTCAAGGACACCTTCGCTTGCTGCCGGAGTGACATGTTGCCATGCCACCTCTGGAATTTATTAGAGAGGTTGCCCTCTCGATGGAGTAACTATACGAGAGGTTACTTATTTTTCTTATAAAAATAACGCCATGTTTATATGAGAAAAGCGACAACGTTTTGTTTTTTAATTAACCCACTGTTTTAATTTGCATTTTTTGTTTTCTATCTTGGTTTGTGACATTTTTGTTTCGTTAGGTGTCATTTTTAATTGTTAATTTTGACGTAAATAACGAGAGGAAATTTACGAAGTTAACGTTTGAAAGCGTGAAAACATTTACGGAATCTTTGATTTCACACAAGGATTGAAGGGGTATAGGGGAGTAATATTGGCAACCTAAACTTATTAAATAATAATATTTCTCATTAGCAATACTCTTAAGGGCCACTATGAAGTTATCAGAGATTAATCCTGGCGATACGGTGACGATTCGGTTGTTAGATGGTCTTTCATCAGATATCAGAAAGAAACTCATGGTAATGGGGCTGCTTCCCAATACAGAAGTCAAAGTGATTCGACGTGCGCCAATGGGCGATCCTTTACAAGTCGAAGTCCGTGGTGTGTCTGTCGCATTGCGAGAAACAATTGCTCAGAAAATTGAAGTGGAGCGAGTGTAATGCAATATCAAGTGCTAACCGTAGGTAACCCTAATAGTGGTAAAACGACGCTATTTAATGGTTTAACTGGCGCAAAACAGCAAGTTGGTAACTGGGCAGGCGTCACGGTTGAAAAGAAAACGGGACAATTCAAGCATGCTGGGGATGAGTTTTTGCTCACTGACCTTCCGGGTATTTACTCATTAGACAGTGGTAATGATAGTAATA
This sequence comes from Vibrio sp. 1562, assembly GCF_033340155.1. Taxonomy (NCBI): domain Bacteria; kingdom Pseudomonadati; phylum Pseudomonadota; class Gammaproteobacteria; order Vibrionales; family Vibrionaceae; genus Vibrio; species Vibrio sp. 1562. The sequence goes on along the minus strand of NZ_JAWOVY010000017.1, from coordinate 88,433 downwards.
GTATTGATGAATCCATCGCATCGCGTGCGGTTCTAACTCATCCTGCTGATCTCATTATTAACGTGGTGGATGCTACAAGTTTAGAGCGCAGCTTATATATGACGCTGCAACTTCGCGAACTTGGTCGCCCTATGATTGTTGTCCTCAACAAGATGGATGCGCTAAAGCGTGAACGTCAGATGATTAACGTTGCAGAGCTTGAGAAAACGTTAGGTTGTCCGGTTGTCAGTTTATCTGCAACCAATAAAACTCAAGTGGCAGAGTTTAGAGAAAAGCTCCATAAATCCATCGTTCAAGGAGTGCCACTTAAAGAATTGTCTTTGCATTACGGTGAGAAGATGGAGTCGGCAATTCAAACGGTTTCCGCACTTTTTAACGACCAAAACGTCGCTCATCGTGCACTAGCGATTCGTGCGCTTGAAAAAGACACAATGGTGCTCAATAGTCTTTCTGATATTGATAGAAGCAAAGTCTTGGAAGTCATTACGACGTTAGATTTGGATATCGATTTGCATGTCGCGGATACTAAGTACACGCATCTGCATGAACAGTGTAAAAAAGTTCGCCGAAGCGAAGGCAAGTTAAGTCGTAGTGTGACTGAAAGACTCGACCAGTTTATTTTGAACAAGTGGATTGGAATTCCTTTCTTCTTTGTTGTTATGTACCTGATGTTTATGTTCTCGATTAACATCGGTAGTGCATTTATCGACTTTTTTGACATTGGTGTGGGCGCATTGTTGGTTGATGGTGGGCATCACTTGTTAGACGGTCATTTGCCTGTGTGGTTAGTGACGGTTCTTGCTGATGGTATCGGTGGTGGTATCCAGACGGTTGCAACCTTCATTCCGGTTATCGCGTGTTTGTACCTGTTCCTAGCGGTACTTGAGAGCTCAGGTTACATGGCTCGTGCAGCATTCGTACTAGATAAAGTGATGCAGAAGATCGGCCTACCGGGCAAAGCATTTGTACCGTTGGTTCTTGGTTTTGGCTGTAACGTACCGTCAATCATGGCAACTCGTACTCTAGACCAAGAACGTGAGCGTAAACTGGCTGCATCTATGGCGCCATTTATGTCATGCGGTGCTCGTCTGCCTGTATACGCGCTATTTGCTGCGGCATTCTTCCCAGGTTCTGGCCAGAACATTGTATTCGCACTTTACCTACTTGGTATTGTGGCAGCGATCTTCACAGGTCTTTTCCTTAAGCACACGCTTTACCCAGGTAGCAGTGATAGCCTAGTAATGGAAATGCCAGACTATGAGCTTCCGACGCTACAAAACGTGGTGATCAAAACTTGGCAAAAGCTAAAGCGCTTTGTACTTGGTGCAGGTAAAACCATCGTTATCGTTGTTGCTATTCTGAGTTTCTTCAACTCATTGGGTACTGATGGCAGTTTTGGTAATGAAGACAGCGAAAACTCGGTGCTTTCTAAAGCTGCGCAAGTTGTAACTCCAGTATTCGCGCCAATCGGTGTTCAAGAAGATAACTGGCCAGCGACGGTTGGTATCATTACCGGTATCTTCGCAAAAGAGGCGGTAGTTGGTACGCTTAACAGTCTATACACCACGCCAAGTGACGGTGAAGACGCAGAATTTGATCTAATGGGCAGCCTAGAAGAGGCAGTAATGAGTATCCCTGAAAACTTAGCCGGTTTGAGCTACTCAGATCCACTAGGCATTGAAGTGGGTGACTTAACTGACTCAAATGCCGTTGCCGAAGAACAAGAAGTCGATGCTTCTATCTTCGGTAACATTAAATCGCAGTTTGCTTCTGGCAATGCCGCATTTGCTTACCTAATCTTTATCCTACTGTACACTCCTTGTGTGGCGGCGATGGGTGCTTACGTACGTGAGTTTGGTCATAAGTTCGCACGCTTTATCGCGGTTTGGACAATGGGCTTGGCTTACCTATGTGCGACGTTCTACAACCAATTGACGCATTTCGCAGATAGCCCAGTGACAAGTGGTATTTGGATGGCTGTGATCGTTGCTATCTTCTTTGGTACCTACCGCGTGTTCAAACAAGTTGGTAAGAAACAAAACGGTGCATTAGAGGCGCAAGTAGCATGATTTTAAAAGAGCTTTATCAATACATTGCAGACAAAGGAACCGTCTCCCAGTCAGATCTGGCTAAACAGTTTGGGATGAGTGAAGATGGCGCCGACGCGATGTTAAACGTGTGGATTAAGAAGGGCAAAATTAGCCGCCTAGTCGACACTAATAAAGCTCATGACGTGACTCGTGTTCGCTACTCAGTGACTAAACAAGATGGTTTGTCTTTGACAGTCACCATGTAGCGATTGTCAAAATTAGTCACCTAAAAAGTTATTACGTAAAAACGACAAAGCCGCATCAGCAATGATGCGGCTTTTCTTTTGCTGGTTATTGTTTGTGAATACAGCGAAATTAATGCTCTTCAGAGTGTTTAGTCGCGCCTAACCCTAGGAACTTCAAACCAAGACTTAAAACTAAAATCGAAATAGGTAATGTTAAGATCGTCCAATCTAAGCTGTCGAAGTTAATCAGCACGAGCTCTAAGAACTTCACAAACAAGATCACGATGATGACTTCAGCCAAAATGTTTTTTAGGTGGCCGATGTTTGGGGTTCTGATCCAATGCAAAACCGACGGTTCTTGTGTTTTCGCTTTAGCTTTGTTGGAAATAAACAGTGTGTAGATGCCGTGAGCAAAGATGAACAAAACTAGTGCGACAAGAAACGTATCCAGTGACTTGATCAAATATGCGATCGCGATGTCTGCTTTATCTAAATGTGCGAGTGCTTCTGGAGGTGTTTGATTAAGAATGAAGACCGCAAATGCCGAATAGGTTTTTGCTGCGCCCATAAGAAAAAGCAAGAATGAAGCAGCCATAGAACAGATAATGGCGATCCAGCTGACGTATCGGAATGTGTTGAAGATTTGTTTCATGATGACCCTCTCTAACTGAGCTGGTAGTCTAAACAAGTTTTATTTTAGTGATAATCCCAGAAAAATGAGAAAGATTGTTACAAATACGTATTAATCTTTCTCTGTCTATTTCAGCCGTATTCAAAGGCGAATTATTTTCGCTAGCAGTGCTTATGCTTTTTGGAAAATAGAGCTCAGTGACAGCACATTTTTAATGCGACCAAGCAATTCGTTTTGCTCTTCTTCTGTACGGAATTCACCTTTGGTGTTCCCCCAAACCGGTCCCGGCCATGCTACGTCATCTTTGAAGCGAGCAATATGGTGAATGTGCAGCTGTGGCACCATATTACCTAGCGCACCAAGGTTTAGCTTGTCTGGACGGAATGTTGCTTCCAGTGCTTGGCTTACCGCTTGAGACTCTAGCAAAAACTGTTGCTGTTCTTGCATTGGCAAGTGGTGAAGCTCTTTTAGGTTTGCACGTTTAGGGACCAAGATAACCCATGGCACGGCGTTATCTTTATGCAGAAGCGCCACACACAGTGGGAAGTGGCCGATAACGGTGGTGTCTTTTGCCAGTTGAGGGTGCAGTTCAAAACTCATTATGTTGTCCGATTTGAATTGAATGACATCAGTATACGCCAGATAAAACAAAAGGTTGACGCTTTCACGTCAACCTTTGTCATCATTTAGCTTGTGCTACTTAAGCTACCTACGTAAAAGCGGATTACATACGCTCTAGAGTATCAATACCTAGTAGAGACAGACCTTGCTTGATGGTCTTCGCTGTTAGCGCTGCTAGTTTCAGGCGGCTTTGTTTCACTGCTTCGTCTTCAGCAACTAGGATAGGGCATGCTTCGTAGAAGCTAGAGAACTGACCTGCTAGTTCGAATAGGTAGCTACACATGATGTGTGGTTGGCCTTCGCGAGCGACAGATTGAACCGCTTCTTCGAACTGCATAAGCTTAGCAATAAGTGCTTTCTCTTTCTCATCAGTGATTTTGATGTCACCTTGGAGAGCGTCCATAGCAACACCAGCTTTAGCGAAAATAGAAGCTACGCGAGTGTATGCATATTGCATGTATGGTGCTGTGTTACCTTCAAACGCTAACATGTTGTCCCAATCGAACACGTAGTCAGTCGTACGGTGTTTAGATAAGTCAGAGTATTTAACCGCTGCCATTGCAACTGTTTTAGAGATCTTCTCTTTTTCTTCCGCATCTAGTTCAGGGTTTTTAGATTCGATCAGCTGTGCTGCACGAACTTCTGCTTCATCTAGAAGGTCGGCAAGACGAACCGTACCGCCCGCACGAGTCTTGAATGGCTTACCATCTTTACCAAGCATCATGCCGAACGCGTGGTGCTCAAGAGATACTGACTCAGGTACGTAGCCTGCTTTACGAACAATTGTCCAAGCTTGCATTAGGTGCTGGTGTTGACGTGAGTCGATGAAGTAAAGCACACGGTCTGCGCTTAGCTCTTCATAACGATATTTTGCACATGCGATGTCTGTTGTTGTGTATAGGAAACCGCCATCGCGTTTTTGAACGATAACGCCCATTGGTTCGCCATCTTTGTTCTTGTATTCATCTAGGAATACAACTTGCGCGCCATCATCTTCAACGGCAAGACCTTGTTCTTTTAGGTCTGCAACGATCTTAGGAAGCATGTCGTTGTACATGCTCTCGCCCATCACGTCGTCACGAGTCAGTGACACGTTTAGACGGTCGTAGTTGCGCTGGTTTTGGATCATGGTTACATCAACGAGTTTTTTCCACATTTCTGCACAGTACTCGTCACCGCTTTGCAGTTTCACAACGTAGTTTCGCGCCTTTACTGCGAAGTCTTCATCTTCGTCGTACAGTTTTTTCGATTCGCGGTAGAAGCCTTCAAGGTCCGCAAGTTCCATAGAAACTTCGCCAGACTCTTGTTGTACACGCTCAAGGTTTGCGATAAGCATACCGAACTGAGTACCCCAGTCGCCGATGTGGTTCGCACGGATCACTTTGTGACCTAGGAACTCAAGAGTACGTACTACCGCATCACCGATGATGGTTGAACGTAGGTGACCAACGTGCATTTCTTTAGCAACGTTTGGTGCAGAGTAGTCAGCAACGATAGTTTGAGCTTCGTCTGCTGCAACGCCAAGACGTGAGTCAGCCAGTGCTGCTTCCGCTTGTTTTGCTAGGAACTCTTCGCTTAGGAAAATGTTGATGAAACCAGGACCAGCGATTTCTGTCTTGCTTGCAATACCATCTAGGTCTAGAACATCCAGTACTTTCTGTGCAAATTCTCGTGGGTTAGTACCCAGTTTTTTAGCAACGCCCATTACGCCGTTTGCTTGGTAGTCACCAAATTGTGGCTTTGCTGATTGGCGTACTGCCGCAGGACTGCCTGCAGGTGCGCCAGCGGCTTCTAGAGCCTGAGATACTTTGTCATTAATAAGTGCTTGGATATTCACACGCGTTTCCTTCAATTCAAGGACGAAGAACTCGGCGAAGTAAGTGCCGAGTTCTGTTGGAGTTCACAAAAATGGGGCTAATGATAACAACTTTATTGCTTTTCATACAGAGAGGAATTGGGGAAATTTATACTTTTTCGATTGAATGGAAATGTGGTTTGGTTTGCGTTTACTATTGCGCTCAGAGTAATGAGATAAATCGCCCCATAAGAGAGCCACAATGACGACTCAACTAGTTGAAAAACGCCTAGCGCCTAAATTGATGATCCAAGATCTGGATGCATTTATGGCGAAGATTGAAGAGCTTGCATCCCTGTTAAAACTGGATCTGAGCTTTGCTCAAGCTGACCATATTGCGCTGCGAATTAATGATACTGAAACAGCAAAAGCCGCGCATGAAGCATGGAATCAATACGGTAAGGTGATTTCACAAGCGAAAATCAACGGTCGCCCAATCATCGTTATCGAATTCGATAAAGCGTTGGAAAGCCGTGGTTGGAAGATTGAGTGTCTGGAACTGCCATACCCTGCGGAAGGCAAAATCTACCCAAATGAAAGCTGGGAACATGTGGAGTTTGTGATTCCGTCTCATGCCGAAACTGCAGACGAGTTTCTTGCTGATTTGAAACACACTTACCCAGCGTTTGGCGCGCGTTTTAATGAGTTGGAAGAGCTGGGTGTGAAGATCAAACTGTCGAGCCCGAAAGGGGATGGCGAACGCTTGAATAACCCAACAGTGGCGTTTAAGTACCAAGGCATTTGTATCAAACTGCACCCGCATTCACTTAAGCGTATTGTGGAGTCTGAGCAGGCGTAAAACGCTAGGGTGAGAATTGCTGAGTTGCGATAGGCAAAAAGGGAGCCGAGGCTCCCTTTCGTAAGCGAATCACTATTTAGCCAGTGACTTGCTTTTTGGGTTGGTAATGGAAAGTTTTTTGCCTTTCAACTCTTCATCTAAAGGCAGTGTAAAAGTTTTGGCAAACGGCATTCGTTTACAATGATCCGCCTTGTCTCTAACGATAGTAATAAGAGCTTCTGTCTGTGAGCTTTGCTCTATTTTTAGGCTAAAGTCCTCGTTTTCACTGCAGCCGTTAGACTCTGTGATAAATGAAATTTGACTCTCACTTGTCCTATAAGTCTCTACCATCATTGCTTGGTGCTCAGACGTCTGGTTTGTTTGCAGTCCTGCGTTTGCTGAACATGCAGTTAAACTGATAGTGCCCAAACCAAGTAGGAATATCTTGAGTCTATGTTTCATCTCGTTACCTTTTTTTGCGTCGTACGAATGAACCTGCAGCCATTAACACCAGTAGGCCAATAGATAAACTGCCGCCTGAACTAGACTTTTTATTAACGTCGTTACCAGCATCGCCCGTATTATCTGTGCTGACTGACATATTTATGTTGCGAACAAATGCTTGCGCGCTGTAAATGCCACTTGAAAACGGGTGTTGGACGTATTCAAACGTTATCGTATTAGATGCTTTGTAAAGATCGATCTGGATCTCTTTATAATCGAGGAGTTGGTTGGTGCTATCGTAAATTTCACCATTAACTAAGATGAACAAGTAATCAAAACCATCGGACATTACTTTGAGATCCATGGTAAGTTTGCCCTTCGGAAGATCGGTCAAAACCAGCTCAGATACACCAGGATAAGCTCCCATATCCGCTGATTGCAGTTCACCATTTTCAGCCGTCCAAGCGTTTTGACCGGTATAAACATTTGCGTCTGCTAGCGGAATGGCATTACGCACTGATCTGCTTGCTTTATCTACACCTGAATACTCGAAAGTTGTTGTGAGTCTGGACAGTTTCGGATGATCGGTAAAGAGCTCTATCGTTGTTTCTGATCCCGAATAGCTAGGTTGGTAGCCGACGGTAATTTGACAGCTTTGCGAAGGCTTTAAGGTACCAGTACAAGTGCTTTTCTCGATGGTACTTCCGTATGATATTGTGCTTTGGTAGATGTTGAATGGGATAGTATCGTCATTACGAATAGTAAAGGTCTCTTGCTGCGCTTTTCGCTCAACGAAACGAAGATCTCGGTACTTAGTGAAGCTGATAGTATTGCGATGGCTATCTATCCATCCATTGTGTTGAAAATGAGCGACGTTGGCGTAAACACCATAAGCGTTTGGTTGAGCACATCCATCCCCCCAGCTGACCACGCCTAGCAATTTGTTGATACCGTTATCATCAACGATGAGTGGACCGCCGCTATCTCCTTGGCAGCTATCTTTTCCTCCCCAATAGTATCCCGCACAGATGCCATCATCTGATACATTAGAGTAGTTTCCTTTTAGGTTTTGGCAGGTCTCTCGATCCACATACTCTAAATCAACTTGTTGTAAAACAGCCGGAAATTCCCTTCCTGTCGTAGAGGTGTTTCCCCATCCTGCGACATGTACTTTATCTCCTGCGCGTACGTTAGCTAGAACTTCTGGCGTTGCAAGAGCAATAGTCGCGCTGTCGACACTGCGTTCCAACTCAATAAGAGCAATGTCATTGTTCGTTGTTATGTTGTTATATTCATCATGTGAATAGATATTTTTAATGGCGATGCGCTGTGCTTGAGACTCTCTGTTTTTGTCATAAAGACCAAGAACGATATCCAGATCGTCCGCATTAAGACCTTCCACACAGTGCGCAGCAGTTAATACGTATTTTCCACCTAGGAAACTGCCACCACAAAAGTGACCAATAGATGTAGGTTGTCCTTTACGTACCAGTGAAGCAATAAATTTCCAGTCGGAAGTGTTGGCAGGTTCGCCGCCGATAATGCGAGTGGATACATCATTCTGAACAGGCTCAAGAGTATCTGCGATTGTGGTTGCTGGTAAAGTCAGCCCAATCAGAAAAGCCACTAACGTTTTTTTCATTTTAATTCCGTAATATTAACGTGGTTTATTATAAGGAGGGCAAATGATAAACGGAATCATTCTCTCAGTAAATAGTTGTGGAGAAATGAAAAATTATAACGTATCGGTTTAACTTTGATGGTTAGAATTGGAGGGGGGATCTTCTGAAAAGTTGAAACCCGCCAAGTTGGACGGGTTTCACTATCGTTGTAACTAGTACGGAGGGATTACAGGATCACTGTCTTATTCCCATAAACAAAGACGTGGTCATTGATCACTTTATTCAAAGCCTTACTCAATACGTTCTTCTCTACATCGCGTCCCGCTTGCGCCATATCTTGGGCATTGAATGTATGGTCGACAGGAATTACGTCTTGCTTGATGATCGGCCCTTCATCTAAATCATTAGTCACGAAGTGTGCTGTTGCACCGATGATTTTCACACCGCGATCGTAAGCTTGTTGATATGGCTTCGCGCCAATAAAAGCAGGTAAGAAGCTGTGATGAATATTAATGATTTTGTGGTGATATTTCTCAACAAACGTCGGCGTTAATACGCGCATGTATTTAGCTAGCACCAAAAAGTCAGCATCGTATTGATCGATCACTTCTAGCATCTTCTGCTCGTGTTCTTCACGGCTAAGGTTTTCATGGGTCACATGGTGGTAAGGAATGTCGAAGCGCTCAGTGAGAGTTTGCAGTTTGTCGTAATTCCCCACCACAGCGGCGATCTCAACATCTAGGCTTCCATCGTAGGTTTTCATCAGAATATCGCCTAAACAATGCGCTTCTTTTGTGACGAGAATGACGATGCGCTTACGGCGAGAGCCAACCAATTTACGCTTAGCACCTTGCGGGAGAGCTTGGTCCAAGTCGGCAAGAAACGTTTGATCGTTGAAGTATCCCTCTAGCTCCGTTCTCATGAAAAAGTGACCACTGGTATTATCAACAAATTCGTTATTGTGAACGATGTTGAGTTGGTGCTTGTAACAGATATTAGTAATTTTCGAGATGAGACCCGGGGCGTCAGAACAGTGGGTCAACAGTGTTTTCTTTTCCATAAATCAGGTACTTCCATGCATTAATATTTTAGCGTACGAATTTGTTATTATTCCCTGGCGGGTGTAACTGTACTGCCATGTTTCACCATAAATAATCTATTCTTACGTTGGTTTCAACAAAATATCCGCGTGTCGCCGCAAGCTGGTCAGATTGTGGGCTGATGTCACTCCTATTCCTCTGATATACTCTCGATAATTTTTCAAACTCAATACCAAGCATGATCGCAAAAACTTTTTCCTCTGATGGCGCGTTAGGTAAGGCCATTCCTGGCTTTCAAGCTCGTCAGCCACAAATCGATATGGCGGAAGCCGTCAGCAGTGCGATCAAAGATCAAACCCAGTTGGTGGTGGAGGCAGGAACCGGAACCGGTAAGACCTTCGCCTACCTAGTCCCTGCGCTGTTGAGCGGTAAAAAAGTGATTATCAGTACAGGCTCGAAAAACTTGCAAGAGCAGTTGTACCATCGGGACTTACCGCTCATGGTCAATGCGCTTGGTTTTTATGGTCAAGTGGCGTTATTAAAAGGGCGTTCTAATTATCTGTGTTTGGATCGTTTGAGCCGCCAAATGGTCGAAAGCCACACCAATGAATCTGACCCGACGTTATTAACTCAACTGGTTAAAGTGCGTGCTTGGTCATCAGAAACCAAAACAGGTGACCTTGGGGATTGTGATGATCTGCCAGAAGACAGCATGATCATTCCGACCATCACCTCAACCAATGATAACTGTTTAGGTAAAGAATGTCCGAGCTACACTGATTGCTTTGTATTGAAAGCGCGTAAGCGAGCCATGGATTCCGACATTGTTGTAGTGAACCATCACTTGTTTCTTGCTGATTTAGCGATTAAAGAAACAGGATTTGGTGAACTGATTCCAGAAGCCGATGTGTTTATTTTTGATGAAGCTCATCAGTTGCCAGATATTGCGAGCGAATATTTCGGCCAGTCAGTTTCAAGCCGCCAAATTCACGATCTTGCCAAAGACATTGAAATAGCCTATCGCACCGAAGCCAAAGATATGCGTCAATTGCAAAAAGTGGGCGACAAACTCATGCAAAGCGCAATGGACATGCGGATTGTATTGGGTGAGCCAGGCTTTCGTGGCAACTGGCGTGAGGCGTTGCAATCAGGTTCTATTAAGCGAGAATTATTGCGCTTAACTGACAGCCTCGAATTGGCGATTGATGTACTCAAAATAGCCTTAGGGCGCAGTCAATTACTGGATACCGCCTTTGAACGAGCCAATTTGATCAAAGGCCGTATCGACCGGGTATGTGATGTCGATATTACCGGTTACTCATACTGGTACGATACCTCGCCTCGTCATTTCGCTCTGCACATTACGCCTCTTTCTGTCGCGGACAAGTTCCATGAGCAAATAGAGATTAAACAAGGCGCGTGGATTTTCACGTCAGCAACCCTAGCCGTATCGGGCGACTTCAAGCACTTTACTGAGCGCCTTGGCCTCAAGCCTACAAAGCAATTTTCTCTGCCGTCCCCCTTTGATTATCAAAAACAAGCGCGCCTTTGTGTGCCAAGGTATTTGCCAGAGCCAAACAGTAACGGCTTAGCGGATAAGTTAGTCCGAATGCTTGCTCCGGTGATTGAAGAAAATGATGGTCGCTGCTTCTTTTTATGTACCTCGCACAGCATGATGCGTGAACTAGGTGAGAAGTTCCGAGAAGTACTTGAGCTGCCTGTGTTAATGCAAGGGGAGATGAGTAAGCAGAAAACCTTGGCGGAGTTTATGGAACTGGGTAACGCTTTACTCGTGGCGACGGGCGCTTTCTGGGAAGGGATTGATGTTAGAGGTGATGCGCTGAGCTGTGTTATTATCGACAAATTACCGTTTACCGCCCCTGACGATCCGTTACTCAAAGCCCGTATCGAGGATTGTCGATTACGTGGCGGTGAACCATTTGCTGAAGTACAAATCCCGGATGCAGTGATTACGTTAAAGCAGGGAGTCGGGCGATTAATTCGAGATCAGAAGGATCACGGTGCGTTGATCATTTGTGATAATCGCCTCGTCACGCGAGACTATGGTGGTATTTTCCTCGGAAGTCTACCACCTATCCCAAGGACGCGAGACTTAGATGGAATCAAAGCATTCCTGAAAGCAGAACAATCTGTCACAGACGCAAGTGCTGAGGCATAACCCAATAAATGAGAGTTGTAGAGAGTTAAATGAGCGCAAAAATTCTTGCTATCGATACAGCGACTGAAAACTGTTCAGTTGCGTTGTTGGCTAATGATCAAGTGATTTCACGTAGCGCGGTTGCACCACGCGATCACACCAAAAAAGTACTGCCAATGGTTGATGAAGTACTCAAAGAAGCTGGCCTGACTCTACAAGAGCTGGATGCGTTAGCGTTTGGACGTGGTCCAGGTAGCTTTACTGGCGTTCGTATCGGTATTGGTATCGCACAAGGTTTGGCGTTCGGTGCTGACTTACCTATGATCGGCGTTTCAACGCTGGCTGCAATGGCTCAAGGTAGCTATCGCTTACATGGTGTGACCGATGTCGCTGTGGCTATTGACGCACGTATGGGTGAAGTTTACTGGGCACGTTACACTCGCCAAGCAAACGGTGAGTGGGCAGAGATGGATGCAGAGTGCGTAATTCCACCAGCACGTCTCGTTGAAGAAGCACAAGCAGACGACAAAACGTGGACGACAGCAGGTACTGGTTGGGATGCTTACCAAGAAGTATTAGCAGACCTACCGTTTAATTTGACGCATAGTGACGTTCTGTACCCTGATTCACAAGACATCGTGATTCTTGCTGAACAAGAATTTAAAAAGGGTAATACCGTGCCGGTCGAAGATTCGAGCCCTGTTTATTTACGTGATAATGTGACATGGAAAAAACTTCCTGGTCGCGAATAGTCCGTTTTTCATTAACCTGACAAAAAGCAGGGCGTTTGCCCTGTATTTTTATGGAGTGCTATGGCGTCGATTAATGGCTTGCCTCCTTCTTTGATTCCCGGTGCAAATCGCACTCATAAAGCCAGTCAAAAGAAGCAGGTAAATAAATCACAAACAAAGCAGCCTGTAGGTCAGCCTTCAAAGGTTGCTAACGCCGTGGCGCACTCCATAAAACACGTGGATGAGTCCCAAATTCACCGAGCTCAAGTGCAATATGACCTTCCTGAAGGGGGCGCACGTAAAGCAATGGAGCAGTACATGGATGTCATGAATCGAGCTAAAAAAGAGGAACTGGCTCAATTACTTGGTGTCGATATTTACGTGTGAGATCTCCCCAGCTTGGGGTTACTAATATTGAAAGGTGGTTTATGAAGGTTTTTGGACGGTTTTTTCTCGCATTATTTGCTACGGTTGGTTTGTCTGCGTGTAGCTCTTTGCCAGAGGAGCTAAATGCAAGCACAGAATTGGTCGTTACAGACTATAAAGCGTTTGCTGAGTCTCAGGGGCAAGTGAGTGAAGATGTTCGCCTTGGTGGAATCATCGCTAAAGTGGATAACTTTAAAGATAAAACGCGTCTAGAGATTGTAAACCTTCCTATCAGTAAGTCTGGTAAACCTGATATTGATGAAGAGCCTACGGGGCGTTTTGTCGCCTATTTTGATGGCTATTTAGAGCCTGTCGCCTTTAGTGAAGGCCGTTTGGTGACGGTTGTAGGCAAAGGAGCAGGGGAAGAAGAAGGAAAGATCGGTGAGCACGGTTACATCTTCCCAGTAATTAAGGGGGAAGGGTACCGTTTATGGAAAATTGAAGAACGTGTACGCATGTATGACTCGCCAACCTACTTTTACCCATGTTACTCGATTAACTGCCGCATGTGGCGTAATGATTTCCCGCAAGACGGTAAAGTGATAAAACAGGTCAAATAATCTGCGATGCATGAGCGTCAATTCGAGCTTCCTGCCGGCAAAATGGCAGCCCTTGAGATAGGGAACGAGAAAACGGCTGACTTGTCAGTCGTTTTTCTTCATGGGTGGTTAGATAATGCGGGCAGCTTTAAAGCGCTCATGGAGCAGTTGAATCAACTTAATCCTCACTTACACCTCCTCGCCATCGATCATTTTGGTCACGGTTTATCGAGTCATAAATCTCACGATAATTATTACCCCTTTCACGACTATATTGCCGATTTGTATCAGTTTTTGGACGAATTATCACCAAACAGACTGATATTAGTAGGGCATTCACTTGGTGCTTTAATCGCAAGTTGCTATAGTGCAGCGTTTCCAGAGCAGGTCGAAGCTCTTGTGCAAATTGAGGGAGCAGGACCTCTTCATGAGGATCCTACTAACAGTTTGCCTCGTCTTCGCGATGGCGTTTTAAGTCGAATAAGACAGCAAAACAAGCCAGAGCGAGCCATTGCCTCCTTCGATCTGGCGTTAAAATTACGCATGCAAGCCAACCAATTAACCGCTGAGCAACTTCTACCGATAGTCGAGCGTGGAACAGAGCAGCGAGGAGATAAATGGTATTGGCGGCATGACGCCAAGTTAAAATGTGCGTCGCTTTACCGAATGGCGCAAGCGCATGCTAACTCGATTACCAGCCAAATACGTTGTCCTCATTTGATTGTATTAGGCGATCAAGGATTTCAGAATTTACCATCTAACCAAGCTGATTGGGGAGAGAACCCACCGCAAGTGGTTTCTGTCAAGGGTGGTCATCACTGTCATTTAGAGCAAATACTCGAGGTCGCAACGCGAATTCTTGGTGTAGTTAACAAAATTTAAACAAGTGTTTGAGAGTTGCGTGCTCAAGCACGTTCGCTGTGCTGTAATAGCTTTCAAAATAAAAAGGACGCTATTTTTTAGCCAGTTATAAACGAGGAGTAACATCGTGGATAAACCATGGCTTTCACGTTATCCAAGTGACGTACCTGAAACCATTAATCCAGAGCAATATGAGTCTTTGGTAGAAATGTTTGAACAGTCTGTACAAAAATATGCAGACCAACCAGCATTCATGAACATGGGCTCGGTTATGACCTTCCGTAAATTGGAAGAGCGTAGTCGCGCATTCGCAGCGTATCTGCAAAACGAGTTAAAACTGCAAAAGGGTGACCGTGTTGCTCTGATGATGCCAAACCTACTGCAATACCCAGTGGCGTTGTTTGGTATTTTGCGTGCAGGTTGTATCGCCGTAAACGTTAACCCACTTTACACTCCTCGTGAACTTGAACACCAATTGAATGACTCAGGTGCGACGACGATTGTGATTGTGTCTAACTTTGCGAATACGTTAGAACAAATTGTCGATAAAACACCAGTCAAACACGTAGTGTTAACCAGTCTTGGTCAAATGCTGCCACGAGCGAAAGGTACGATTGTCGATTTTGTCGTGAAGTACGTTAAGGGCATGGTGCCTAAGTACGATTTACCTGGTGCAATCTCAATGCGTCAGGCTCTACGTAAAGGTCGTCGTCTACAATACGTTAAACCGTTTATGTCTGGGGATGACATTGCATTCCTGCAATATACGGGGGGGACGACAGGTGTCGCGAAAGGCGCGATTCTGACTCACCGCAACATGATTGCGAACGTTCTACAGGCAAAAGGCGCGTACGGACCGGTTTTATCTCCGGGGCGTGAATTAGTCGTGACAGCATTACCGCTGTATCACGTATTTGCTCTTACCGTAAACTGTCTGCTGTTTGTTGAAATGGGTGGTCGTAACTTACTTATTACGAACCCTAGAGATATTCCAGGGTTCGTGAAAGAGCTACAAAAGCATCCGTTTACTGCGATTACGGGCGTGAATACCTTATTTAATGCATTGGTCAATAATGAAGATTTCCACGAGTTGGATTTCAGTAATCTACGTTTAGCCGTTGGCGGCGGCATGGCAGTGCAGCGCTCAGTGGCAGAAAGATGGCAAAAGACCACGGGTTGCTATTTGCTCGAAGGTTACGGTCTAACAGAGTGTTCTCCGTTGGTGGCGGCATATCCGCATGATCTTGTTGAATACAATGGCTCTATTGGTCTGCCGGTACCATCAACAGAAGTTCGTATCGTGGACGAAGAAGGTAACGCTCTTGCGAATACTGAAACTGGCGAACTTCAAGTTCGTGGTCCTCAGGTTATGCAAGGTTACTGGCAACGACCTGAAGCAACGAAAGATACGATTAACGAAGACGGCTGGCTATCAACCGGCGACATCGTTAAGTTCGATGACGAAGGCTTCCTGCATATCGTTGACCGTAAGAAAGACATGATCTTAGTATCAGGCTTTAATGTTTACCCGAACGAAATCGAAGACGTTGTAGCACTACACGGCAAAGTACTTGAAGTTGCTGCTATTGGCCAGCCGCATGAAGTGTCTGGTGAATTAGTGAAGATTTATGTCGTGAAACGCGATCCGAGCTTGACCAAAGACGAAGTGATCGCGCATTGTCGAGAACACCTAACTGGCTACAAAGTTCCGAAGTTGGTTGAGTTCCGCGAAGACTTACCTAAAACCAATGTCGGTAAGATCTTGCGTCGTGTTTTACGCGAAGAGAATGACGCTGAACTTGCGAAGAAAAGCGCATAAGCCGATTTCGTCGAGTCGAGAGATTTAAAAAATGATAGAATGCCAGCGTTTTGCTGGCATTTTTTATAGCGAGAAGTATGTGAACTATCAAATTATTACTAAAAACAAAGACCTAGAAGAGGTTTGCACTCATGCCCGAGAGGCAGACGTAGTGATGCTGGATACCGAATTCGTTCGTATTCGCACTTTCTACCCGCAGTTAGGTCTGATTCAGCTTTTCGATGGTAATCGCCTCTCGCTGATTGATCCGACTGAATTAACGGATATGACGCCGTTTGTAGCGCTATTAAAAGATACTTCTGTGCTAAAAGTGCTGCACGCATGTGGTGAAGATTTAGAAGTTTTCCAAAACGCTTTTGGTTGTACACCATTCCCTATGGTGGATACGCAGCTGATGGCCGCTTTTCTCGGTCACGGCCTATCGACAGGCTTCGCATCGCTGGTGGAAGAATATTTAGGCGTAGAGCTCGACAAAAGTGAATCACGTACCGACTGGATGGCTCGTCCACTGACACAAAAGCAATTAGATTATGCTGCCGCAGATGTTCATTACTTGTTACCGTTATACGAAAAGCTGTTCGATAAGGTGACGCAAGCAGGTTGGTGGGAAGCTGTACAGCAAGAAAGTGATTTACTCGTTTCGAAACGTATTCGCGTAACCAATGAAGAGAATGCCTACCTTGATATTAAGGGCGCTTGGCAATTAAAACCTTCTGAGCTGGCGATTTTAAAGCCATTGGCGACGTGGCGTTATCGTGAAGCAATCAAACGAGATTTAGCGCTGAACTTTATCTTCAAAGAAGGTGATCTATTAACGGTCGCTCGTCTTGGTTTAACGAACTTTAAGAAGATGGAAGCAGAAGATATTGATATCCGAGCGATTAACCGCCATGGCGCGAAGATTGCCGCGATTGTTAAACAAGCGAAGCAAACACCTTCTGAAGAGTATCCTGCGAAAATTGAGCGTTTAATGGACTATCCGGGTTACAAGCAGGTCTTCAAAAATATGAAAGACTTGGTGAAATCGGCTTCGCAGAAGTCAGGTTTAGCCACGGAGTTCCTTGCCTCTAAAAAGCAGATCAACCAGTTGATCAGTTGGGTTTGGAAAAAAGATCGTGACCCAGAAGTATTGCCTGATTTGATGCAAGGGTGGCGCTTGGATTTACTCGGCGACAAGATGAACAAAGCATTAAAGTAATGAAAGATGAAAAAGGTTGGCCTCGATGCCAACCTTTTTCGTTCTAATTAGAGCATTCGTCTTGCGAGAGAAACTGATTACTTTTCTTCGTCTGGTAGCTTCACATTCAGCTCAAGAACTGAGATATCGTCGTCTTTGTGCTCAAATGTTAAGTCAACCATATTTGGATCAATTGCCACGTACTTGCTGATCACCTTCAAGATGTCTTCTTTTAATTGAGGCAAGTAAGACGGCGCAGGATCATTTTGGCTGCGGCGCTCTGCGACAATGATTTGCAAACGCTCTTTAGCTAGATTCGCAGAAGTTTTCTTCTGTGGACGGAAAAATTCTAATAATGACATGTCTAGCCTCCAAAGAGTCGTTTAAAGAGTCCTTTCTTCTCCTCAGTAAGGAAACGAAATTCAACCTGATTGCCTAATAAGCGATCAACGGTGTCAGAATAAGCCATACCCGCATCGGTGTTATCGTCAAAAGTGACTGGCACACCTTTGTTTGACGCGTTAAGCACGGCTTGGCTTTCTGGAATCACGCCCAGTAGTGGAATATGTAAGATCTCCTCAACGTCTTCAACGCTTAGCATTTCGCCTTGAGTGACGCGAGATGGGTTGTAGCGAGTCAGTAACAGATGCTGTTTTACTGGCTCTAGCCCTTGTTCTGCACGCAGTGACTTAGAATCTAAAATACCGAGAATGCGGTCAGAGTCACGTACAGAAGAGACTTCTGGGTTCGTTGTGACAATGGCTTCATCGGCATAGTACAAGGCCATTAACGCGCCTTGCTCGATACCTGCTGGTGAATCACAAATAATAAAATCAAAGCCCATTTCATCAAGTTCACCGAATACGCGCTGAACACCATCTTTTGTCAGTGCGTCTTTATCACGAGTTTGAGAAGCAGGAAGAATAAATAGGTTGTCCGTGCGCTTATCTTTGATCAGCGCTTGGTTTAATGTCGCTTCGCCGTTAATGACGTTTACAAAGTCATACACGACGCGGCGCTCACAGCCCATGATTAGATCGAGGTTACGCAAACCGATGTCAAAATCGATCACCGCGGTCTTTTTTCCCTTAAGAGCTAGACCAGAGGCGATGGCTGCGCTTGAAGTGGTTTTACCAACGCCACCTTTACCAGACGTTACTACAATAATGCGTGCCATTTTTTTTCCTTTTTAGATTAAATCGCGAGAACTTCTAAATGTAATGATTCATCGGCTTTACTGATCATTACTTTCTTTTGCCAGTACTCGCTTTCAATTTGATCGCTTAACCAGTAGTCACCCGCAATGGATACCAGTTCTGCTTGTAAATCGTGGCAAATAATACGCGCTTCCTGCTGACCACTTGCTCCTGCAATCGCACGACCTCGAAGTGTGCCATGGATATGAATAGAGCCGTCAGCAATGACTTCAGCACCTGCACTTACGTGCGCTAGCACCACCAAATCACCATCTTTTGCGTAGATCTGTTGTCCTGAGCGGACAGGCGTACGAACTACTTTCGTTGGTGCCATTTTGGCAGGTGCTTGGCTTGGCGATTTGCTCGCCGACATAATGGCGAAGCCAGCTTCGGAAGCAAGGTTTTGTACACGCTTGTCTTTACAGCCCGTTACACCGACCGGAATAAAACCGGCATCTGAGATGCCTTGTTTAAGCTTAGGGAAATCAATGTCGCCTTGTACTTTTGCTATATTGATTACCAAAGGCGCGGATGCAAAAAAAGAAGGTGCTTGAGAAACTTTTTCTTGCAAAAATTCGACAGTCTTTGCGATCTCATTGTCAGAAAGGTGTAAAACTGACAATGTAAAACTGCTACCTTTAAGGTCTGGTGAATGGGTCATCGTGGACTTCTTGCCTTTATTGAAAGAGCGTTGCCTTAAACTAGGTATGTCATGTTATATTTCATCCTTTGACGCAGCAAGTTCTCTCGTGGGCAAATAGGTGAATTAATCTCAAATTTGCTATTAAGTTTGCGAGAATTTGACGTTTACAACCTAATCCGCACTCAACGCGGCTAAATCAGCATAAAAGGCGTGTCATGCTTTGTTCTATTTATAAAAGCTCGAAAAAAGAAGGTACTTATCTCTATATTCCGAAAAAGGATGATTTTTCACAGGTTCCTGACACCTTAATGCAGATGTTCGGTAAGCCTATCGCTGTCATGACGATTAAACTTGATGGCCGTAAATTGGCACAAGTTGATATCGAAAAAGTGAAGGCTTCATTACAAAATGATGGCTTCTTTCTTCAGGTTCCACCGCCGCCGGAGAACCTATTAGAAAAGTACAAAGAACAAAAAGCCCAGCAGAAAGGCGAATAACGTCATCGTTTTTCATCTGGGATTTCTGCCTTGCTCAAGGAGGGCAATATGAAAAAGATACTGGCTACCATGCTTAGCGTTGGTATGTGTACCTCGGCTTTTGCAAGTAGCGAGGGTTTTGATGAATACTTGAATAAGCTGCGTGCTGAAGCTCGTGATAAAGGTATCTCAGAGCAGGTCATTAGTGCTGCTTTTGCTAATGTTGAGTACAAGCCCCGAGCAGTAAAAGCGGACCGAAACCAACCAGAAAAGAAACTGACATTGGATGAGTACATTCCTCGCGCGGTGCCTGAGTGGAAGGTGAAGCAAGCCAGACAACTCTACAAAGAGCATTACACTGAGCTAAAGCGTATAGGCGATGAGTACGGTGTCCACCCGCGCTTTATTGTGGCACTTTGGGGAGTTGAAAGTAACTTTGGTAAGTTTACCGGCAACTTTAAAGTGATTGATGCACTATCCACAATGGCATTTGAAGGCCGTCGTGAAGAGTTTTTCCGTAAAGAGACCATGTCGGCACTGCAGATCCTCGATCAAGGCCATATTGAGCTAGAGAACTTTAAAGGCTCATGGGCTGGTGCGATGGGTCAATGCCAGTTTATGCCAAGCTCTTTCCTTCGTTTTGCTGCTGACGGCAACGGTGATGGTAAAAAAGACATATGGCAATCTGAAGCGGACGTGTTTGCATCAACCGCTAACTATTTGAGCAAGTCTGGTTGGGATGATAAATATACTTGGGGTCGCCAAGTTAAGGTTCCTAAAAATATTGATCGCAGCCTGGAAGGGCGCACGGCTGAAAAAGGCAAATACCTTCAAGAGTGGAGCCAATTAGGTATCACAAAATATGACGGTAGCCCGTTGCCAAAACTGGATGAAGACATCAAAGCATGGTTGATCATGCCGGACGACGAGAATGGTCGTACGTATCTGGTTTACAATAACTACAACGTATTGATGAAGTGGAACCGCTCTTACTACTTCGCACTTGCTGTGAGCCACTTGGCTGACCGCATTAAATACTGATCTGCCACAAACAATTCGGCATCCAGTCTTCAATACAAGGGCTCTTCGGAGCCCTTTGTTTTTTCTATAACCAAATCGAGGTAAAGCGTGTTATCTGAACGTGCCGCACAAATGGTGATTTTCTCCGCTCTTCTTAAACACAAAAGCTTCACAGCTGCTGCAAAGAGCTTAGGCGTGTCGGTGTCTCATGTGAGTAAACAGTTGAGTCAGTTAGAAGCGTCTCTTGGTATCAAGCTTGTTCAACGCACTACGCGAAGCTTTACGCCGACAGAGGCAGGGAAAACCTTTTTTCATCACTGTGAGCAAGTGGTACAAGCGGTGAGCAGCGCCACATTAGAGATGGAAACCCAGCGGGATGAAGTGGCAGGTTTGGTACGTCTTGGGTTGTCGCAATCATTTGGTACCTTACACATTATTCCAGCGATTCAAGAGTTACGCGAACTGTATCCTCAACTTCAAGTGGAAGTACATCTGTTTGACTATAAGGTCGATATGTTAGCCGAAGGGCTCGATTTATGGGTAACCAACAACGAGCATTTGCCTGAAGGTTACATTGCGCAGCGTTTGACGGATTGCCAGTTTGTTGTTGCGGCATCGCCAGATTACTTATTGAAACATGACTCGCCAACAGAACCGGATGACCTATCTGCTCACAACTGCCTCATATACAGAAGCTGGGAGCGTGACTATACGGGGTGGGCGTTTACCAAAGATCAGCAAGAATTGAACGTAAAAGTCTCGGGTAACTATTCAGTGGATCTGGCAGAAGCCGTCCGGGACGCGGCTATTGCAGGTTGGGGTATTGCCTACCTTGCCACTTACTTGCTGGGTGATGAGTTCAGAACGGGTAAGTTAATACAGCTGTTACCTGACTGGAAAGCCAGCCAGTCGATGCCGTTTTATGCGGTATACCCAAGCCGCCAACATATGCCAAAAAAAATATCCGCAGTGATTAACTTTATCAAACAGAAGATCGGCAACCCTTGTCATTGGGACCAACGTTTAGCACCTTACATCTCTATTCCTAAATAACAGGATCAATGACGTTGTAGAACGACACATAAAGTGATTCACTTCACAAAAATTTTTCCTGAACCAGAAACATATTTTCCATATGGAAACAATTAAAATAAGCAAACGTTTATCTTCAATAAATTCAAGTGGTTATTTTATTGGTCAGTTATTGGTCTCTTAAACTTTTCACACTGTTAACATCCTCAACTTGCAGCATTTTGAGTCCGCTATACAATCCGGTGCCTTCCATATCCCCCTTCTGTCGGATTCATTTTATGAACTCAATTATTGGTATCGTAGCCATACTATTCCTAGCATGGCTACTTTCTACAAATAGAAAAAATATAAAGCTGAGAACGGTGTCGTTTGCGTTTGCTTTGCAGGTACTGTTTGCGTTGTTGGTTTTATATGTACCAGCAGGAAGAGATGCGCTGAATTCAGTGAGCAGTGTTGTGTCGAATTTGATCAACTATGGTCAAGAGGGCATTGCGTTTTTATTCGGTAATTTGGCGACAGGGGGCTTCACCTTTGCGATCAATGTTCTGGGTATCATCGTTTTCTTCTCCTCTCTTATCTCAGGTCTTTATCACATTGGTGTGATGCCAAAAATCATTAACTTTATCGGTGGTGGTATTCAAAAGCTGCTGGGTATCGGTCGTGCGGAGTCTTTGTCTGCAACAGCAAACATTTTTGTCGGTACCATTGAAGCACCATTGATGGTAAAGCCTTACCTAAAACACATGACTGACTCGCAGTTCTTTGCAGTTATGACAGGTGGTTTAGCGTCAGTTGCTGGCGGAACGTTGGTCGGTTACGCATCACTGGGTGTCGACCTCAACTATCTTATTGCAGCTGCATTTATGTCGGCACCTGCCGGCTTGTTGATGGCAAAAATTTTAATGCCAGAAGATACGGATAAAGCAGCAGATATCGACATTAGCCAAGTTGAAATTCCACGTGCAACCAACGTAGTAGAAGCATTAGCCGATGGTGCCATGGCGGGTGTACGCATTGCTGTATCGGTCGGTGGTACGTTACTGGCGTTTATTAGTGTCATTGCAATGCTAAACGGTATGTTAGGTTGGATAGGTGATCTGATTGGGACACCATTAAGTTTTGAGCTCATCCTAGGTTTTGTGTTTGCGCCGGTCGCTTGGTTGTTGGGTATACCATGGCAAGAAGCAACCACAGCAGGCTCGTTGATTGGTAACAAGATTGTTGTGAATGAGTTCGTCGCTTTCATCCAGCTTGCAGAAGTGAAGTCTCAACTTAGTGAACACTCACAAGCAATCGTGACGTTTGCTTTGTGTGGCTTTGCAAACATCTCAAGCATGGCGATGCTGATTGGTGGGTTGGGCTCTTTGGTACCAGAAAAGCGTGCATTTGTTTCTAAGCATGGTTTCCGTGCGATTATCGCTGGTGTCATGGCGAACTTAATGAGCGCTTCGATTGCGGGCGTGATTTTAAGTCTGTAATTGAAATAGATATCAACAATTAGCAAAAAGGCTCCTTGCGGAGCCTTTTTCGTATCTGAAGTTTTACGTTATTTGTCTGTGTGGAACTGTTCGCAAGCGAGCATCGTGTTCTCAATTAAACTTGCGACGGTCATTGGGCCAACGCCACCAGGAACAGGAGTAATAAAGCTCGCACTTTCACGTGCTTTGTCGTACTCCACGTCGCCAACTAGTTTGCCTGAGTCAAGACGGTTAATACCGACATCGACCACCACTGCGCCTTTTTTAATCCACTCACCAGGGATGAAGTTAGGCTTACCAACCGCAACCACGACAATGTCAGCTTGACGCACATGACTCTCTAGGTCTTTGGTAAAACGGTGACATGTTGTTGTTGTGCAGCCCGCAAGCAGCAGCTCAAGTGTCATTGGACGACCAACAATGTTTGATGCACCAACCACAACCGCATGTTTACCACGTAGCTCAATGTTGTAACGGTCGAGTAGGGTAATTATGCCCTTTGGCGTGCAAGAGCGAAGCTTTGGAATACGCTGCGCAAGACGACCAACGTTGTAAGGATGGAAGCCATCCACGTCCTTCTCTGGGTGAATGCGCTCTAAAACATGTGTTGTGTCTATGCCCGCAGGAAGGGGTAATTGCACTAGAATGCCGTCAATTTCATCATCGTTGTTTAATTCATCAATCAGAGCTAGTAACTCTTCTTCTGAGCTAGACGCAGGAAGGTCAAAAGACTTAGAAACAAACCCAACTTCTTCACATGCGCGGCGTTTGCTACCGACATAAACCTGAGAAGCAGGATCTTCACCAACTAGAACCACTGCTAAACCAGGAGCACGTAGCCCAGCTTCAACACGTGCTTTAACACGTGCAGCCACTTCGGATCGAACAGTTTGGGAAATGAGAGTTCCGTCTATACTTTGAGCAGTCATGACTTTCCTTATAAATTAAGAAGGCAGATTATCTGCGGCGCATTGTCGCAGAATTTCTTATTAACATCCATACGCAAACGTTTGCTTTGTGGTGTTTTTGAACATTAAGCGTTTTAATGGACTTTTTTTAGGCATTCAGATCAGAATGTTATGAAAACCCGTTGATTTACCCGTTTGAACTCGTATAATCCTGTCCCTGTAGCGCGCCCTTAGCTCAGCTGGATAGAGCACGTCCCTTCTAAGGATGTGGTCATTGGTTCGAATCCAATAGGGCGTGCCATTTATTCAAAAGCCTCGATAACTCTTTGAGTTGTCGGGGCTTTGTCGTTTTTAGGTTTTTGGCTGTAATTGCCACTCTATCTACAACTTTTGAATGGCATTCTAGCCATTGCAATTTCTAGCAATTAATATGGACGCATATTAATTACCTTTCGTTAACCTTTATGCCTGCCACTTCTAACTTTTATGACCGACACGCCGACTCTTTCGCGAAGCAATACACATCGATCCAGTTTGAGGATGTCCACGCGAGTTGGAGAGTCTTCTGGCCCCAGGCTGGAGATCGTGTGTTAGATGTTGGCGCGGGCTCTGGTCGAGACGCGAAATGGATGGCTGAGCATGGGTGTGAAGTTGTTGCGATCGAGCCTGCTCAAGCACTTCTAAGGCTTGGTAAGTCTTACTGTGGCGATTCCGTTACTTGGCTTGAAGATGCATTACCTAAGCTTGAGAAAACCATTAATCTTGGCTTTCGCTTCGATTTAATTCTTGTCAGTGCGGTATGGATGCATCTTGCGCCTACGCACCGTGAACGTGCATTTCGCAAACTTGCAAATTTGTTAGCGCCTAATGGTCGATTGGTGATTAGCCTTCGTCACGGTGACTTTTCTGACGGTCGTAAAGCTTATCCCGTATCGGTTGAAGAGCTCGAAAAGTTTGCAAAGAATAGCGCTTTAATGGTGAGAAACGTATCTCTCGATGACGATCAGTTAAAGCGAACGGGTGTATCTTGGCAAACTGTAGTGATGTCTTTGCCTGATGATGGTTCCGGTGATCTGAATAAGGTTCGCCACATTATCGTCAATGATTCCAAATCGGCTACCTATAAGCTCGCACTACTACGTACTTTACTACGTATTGCAGACGCTCATTCTGGTGCAGTGGTTGATCGCAGCGAAGGTAAAGTTGCAATCCCATTAGGATTAGTTGGCTTATATTGGATTCGTCAATTTAAGCGTTTAATCGATAAAGAGAACATCCAGCAAGGCTCGAACTCGTCTAAAGGGCTAGGTTTTATAAAGCCCGATGGCTGGGGCAGACTTTCCCATTTAAGTCCTGATGATCTTGCTATAGGCACGACATTTTTTGGTGAAGATGCAGTGGCGCTTGATAAAGCGATAAAAGACAGCTTAAAAACCATAAAAGATGGTCCCGTCACTTTTACCTATCAAGGTGATAAATCAAACCCTTACTTTGAAATGATTCGTTCAGCTAAGAAGCCAAAACGTTCAATTGTTGTGGATAGCGAGTTCCTCGAAGGTTATGGGCTGTTTGTGTTGGATGAAAGCCTTTGGGATTGTTTTCGATTGTATAACTCTTGGATTGAGCCGCTGGTGGTCAACCAATGGATTATGGAAATGCAACGATTTCGGTCTAATCAAGAGCGGGGTATTCCACTGCAAACGTATCATGATTGTTTGGTCTGGATTGATAAAGACCATGATACGCGAGTCGTGCGAAAGAGAATTGAACAGTTGAAGCTCAGCCATTGCGACATTGTCAGTGTATGGAGTGGAAGCAAATTACGAAATGAGTATCACGTTGATCACTGTTTGCCATTTGCTTATTGGCCCAACAATGATAAGTGGAACTTACTACCAACATCTAAGGTTGAAAACCTAAACAAGCGTGATCGTATTCCTGCTAGCTATCGATTAAACGCATCCAAGCCGCGAATTTTGGATTGGTGGCAGTTAGCTTGGGGAGAGACGGATAATTTGAGTCGGACGTTTTTTACCGAGGCTTCATTGTCGCTACCTAATGTGCCTGCATCTTGTCAAGATTTTGAGCATGTCTTTGAAGCGATGGGATTACAAATTCGTGGTGTTAAAAGTCGCCTTTGTATCGCGGAATGGTAATGTCTTGTTTGCCGTTACAGCGTGATATATGAACCTGATAGGCAACCAACAAAAAAGCGCTGGTTAACCAGCGCTTTTGCATTTACTAAGGGCATTACATCTTTTTAAAGATGATGGAGGTGTTGATGCCGCCAAAGGCGAAGTTGTTACTCATCAAATATTTCACGTCCAGCTCTCGGCCTTGTCCGGCGATGTAGTCTAAATCACCACATTGCTCGTCGAGGTTTTTTAGGTTGAGCGTTGGGTTGAACCAGCCTGTGTGCATCATTTCTAAACCTAGCCACGCTTCAATCGCGCCACAGGCGCCTAGTGTGTGGCCAAAGTAGCTCTTGAGTGAACTGATTGGCACTTTGCCCAGAGCATTCGCTGTTGCGTTGCTTTCCGCAATATCGCCGCGGTCGGTGGCAGTGCCGTGAGCAGATACATAGTCGATCTTCTCAGCAGGAATGCCCGCATTTTGCAAAGCCATTTCCATACAGATTTGCATGGTTTCCATCTGTGGTTGAGTGACGTGTGCGGCATCACAGTTGCTGGCAAAACCGATGATTTCTGCATAGATTTTCGCGCCACGAGCGACGGCGTGTTCGTACTCTTCCAGAACTAGCGTTCCCGCACCTTCACCAATCACCAAACCATCGCGATCGGAGTCATAAGGTCTTGGTGTGCTTTTCGGGTCTTCATTCTTCAGACTGGTGGCAAAAAGGGTATCGAAGACAGCGGATTCCGTTGGGCACAATTCTTCAGCGCCACCAGCAACCATTACCGTTTGGTAGCCATGTTTGATCGCTTCGTAGGCGTAGCCGATTGCTTGGCTGCCAGAGGTACATGCACTGCTGGTTGGGATCACTCGGCCTTTCAAACCGAAAAATAGACCAACGTTCACTGCTGTGGTATGCGGCATCATCTGCACGTAAGTCGTTGCGGTGATCGCTTTGGTGGTTTTCTCATTCAGCATGACACCAAATGCACCGATTGCATCAGTACTGCCTGTTGATGAGCCGTATGCGATACCCGTTTGACCATTGGTGAGTACGTCGTTACCAATCAAACCTGCTTGGCTCAGTGCGTTTTCTGTTGCGACGGTCGCCAATTTGGAAACACGCCCCATGCCGCGTACTTGCTTGCGCTTGTAGTGCTTTGGCAGTTCAAAATCTAAAATTGGTGCCGCGAGCTTGGTGTTCAAACCATCATACTGTTCGTAAGAAGGCATGTATTGCGTCGCGTTCTGGCAGTCACGCAGTTTTGGTTCGACAGATTGCCAATCGTTACCAAACGCAGTCACGCCTGACATTCCGGTTACAACAACTCGATGGCTCATACTAGGCCTCCGTTTACCGAAATGACTTGGCGAGTTACATAGCCTGCGATGTCAGACATAAGGTAACTGACTAAACCAGCAACTTCTTCTGGCTCTCCCATGCGGCGCAAAGGAATTTGCGGCATCGCATGTTCTTTCACGTGTTCGTCTACCATGCCTGTGTCGATAAGCCCTGGAGCAACGCAGTTGACGGTGATTTTGCGTTTTGCCAGTTCAAGCGCGAGTGATTTTGTTGCACCAATTACGCCCGCTTTCGCTGCGCTGTAGTTAGTTTGACCACGATTCCCCATTAGGCCAGAGACTGATGCAAGCGTAACAATTCGGCCGCCTTTGCGCTTTTGCACCATTGGCATAACACAAGGGTGAAGAACGTTGTAGAAGCTGTCTAAGTTGGTATGAATCACACCATCCCATTCTTCTTCGGTCATCGCAGGGAAAGCGGTATCTTTTGTGATGCCAGCGTTGTTTACTACGCCATAGTAAGCGCCGTGTTCGGCGATATCGGCTTCTAGCTTCTCACGACAATCTGCACGGTCACTGATGTCGAATTGGATAAGACGACCGCTACCACCATGCTGTTCGATGGTGTTTAGGGTGTCTTGCGCGCCTTGTTGATCGCCCATGTAATGGACAATGACTTGGAAACCATCTTTGGCTAATTGAACGGCAATGGCTTTACCGATGCCTTTGCTGGCACCTGTAACGAGGACTTGTCGGGTCATTGTTGACTCCTGATTTTCATTTCTTGTAATTTTTCTTCTGATGGAACGTAAACGTTCAATTGGCAAGTCGCTACAACAGTTCCTTGTAGCTCAATACGGGCTGAAAAAACCGCCATACCGTTATCTTCCATAACTTTTTCAGCATACACATCGAGCACCTGTCCGCGAGAAAACGTATCGCATTCAGACGTGTATCGACGGCTACCAAGCAAAAAGCCAATCGGTGGCGCTTGTTCTTTCATTAATGCGTGGTAACCAGACCACGCCGCGACAGATTGCGCCATAAACTCAATGCCAACGTAAGCTGGCACAGTTTGAGAGGCCGAGTCGAAGAACGGGTTGTGTTCTGCGATATCAACCTGGCAGTGAATCGTATCTTGTTGAACATCCAAAGCACGATCGACCAAGATCATTGGTTTGTCGTGTGGCAAAAGTTGTTCGATGGGAGGAAGTTTAGTCATGAGCGTAACCAAAAATAAGACTAATATTATTGCCACCAAAAGCAAAAGAGTTGCTGAGAATCGCTTTGTTACCCAGTTTGGTTGGCGTCTCAACTAACGATATATGGATATCGTCTGCTTTGGTTTCGCAGTGTTGTATTGGCAAATCAAGGTTGTACTTGAGAATATGCCAAGCGATCGCGGCTTCCGTTGCACTTGCTGCGCCTAATGTGTGTCCGGTAAGTGGCTTTGTCGAGCTTACGGGAACGGAGTCACCAAAGCAGCGATGAATGGCTTTGCTTTCCATCGCATCGTTTAACGGCGTTGCTGTGCCATGCGCGTTGATGTAACCAATGTCTTGCGCTGTAAGTCCTGCATTGGCCAACGCTTTTTTCATCGCTTCTTCTGCGCCTAACCCTTCTGGATGTGGTGCGGAAATATGGTGTGCGTCTGAGCTGTCGCCAGCTCCGAGAAGAGCAACGGGCGCAGGTGTTTTGCTTAGCAACATTAATGCTGCGGTTTCACCGATATTGATGCCGTTGCGATGTTGGTCAAACGGCTTACAAAGGGTATCGGATAGAGCTTCTAAACCGTTAAAGCCGTTTAGTGTGAGGCGACAAATGGTATCCACACCACCCACAATAACTGCATCAACAATGCCAGAGCGAATCAGGCGTTGCGCGGTTAAAAAGACACGGCCACTAGAAGAACAGGCGGTTGAAACTGAGTAATGTGGGCCGCTCAAATCAAAGTAGGCGGCAATAAAATCGCTGCAGTTGCCAAGCTCTTGTTTGGTGTAATGGTAGTCGGCAGGAAAATTACCCTTTGCCAGCTTTTCACCAAATGCGATTTCGCCATCTGAAATGCCAGATGTGCTGGTGCCGATCACGACTGCGATACGGTCACGACCATATTTAGCAATGGCGTCACGCACGTCGCCTTCGATTTGCTGCAAAGCCGAAAGTGCGAGGCGGTTGTTTCTCGTATCAAACTGGCTGAGTGCGGGTGGTAATTGCGGTAACGTCTGTGCGATTCGACCGATTACTGTTTGGCGGCCTGAATTTAAAATATCTCGGTCAACCACCATGTTGGATGGCTTCGCTCCCGATAAACACTGGTGGATGAGCGCATCATCTTGTCCCATGGCAGAGTGAAAGCCACAGGCCTGAATATACAAAGGTTGAGAAGAGCGAATAGGCATATTGTTATTCTAAATTGTTCTTAATTAATCTGATGTTGCAGTGTTTGAATAGAAATTGAAAACTGATGTTTGAGGTGATGAAAATCAATCTTACCCTCTAACTTGTTAGAAGAGCTGTATTGAATCTCAATGATCTTTTCACCGTCGCTATCAAAGATGGCGCGAGAATTATTTTTATCAATAATTCGCCACCTTACCTCATTTAACGATCCTTCCCAAGCGGAACTCGGCCAGAGCGTGATCATCAGGTTAAATAATACCTGTTCTGGCTGCGGTAGCGAACCTTGTAAACCGTTGAGCACTTCGGTTTGAATTTGTTCTCCATCGTAAGACAGTGAGAGTACTCTTGTCCCCCAGGATGAAAAGCCTGCCAACACCACTTCGTTGTTGGTCACTTGCAGTTGTACCGGAAGTTGCTCAGATGTGGTTTTACCATCTATTGCCCAAGAAGCCGTAATTAACTGACTGGCAGACAACTGATAGCCCAAGCTTGCGGGAGTGGGCAAGCTAACTTGGGTGTGCTCGGCAATGTCGACCAGAGGCGTCGATTGGTGAGGGACCAAGCTGCATGCACTTAAAAACAGACTCAGTACGATTAACGTCGCGCAGCGAAAAGCATGGTTAAAAATCATGACGTCGTTTCCTCTGTTTTAATCGCAATCGGAGAGAGCAGCCAAGCAACAAAAATACCACTTAACACCGTAATGCCGAAACTGTGAATCGCGTGAGTTTGGCTGAGTGATAGCAACCCAAATGACAGCACAGTGGTTATTGCCGAAAGGGTGATCGCCAATAGTGTGCTCACGCTGCGGGCTTTCTCGGCAAAGAACAGAGTGTAATCGATCCCGATACCAAGAATGAGCACCAAGCCAAGCAAGTTGAATAGGTTTAATGTTGTTCCCATCGCGACTGCCGTTGCCAGACCGCAGGCGCAAGCAATCAATGATGGCAGTAAAACTCGCCAACTGTGTTGCAGACCGTACCGCTTGATTAATACCAGAAAGATCACAGCACTGGCGGCTGCCAATAGTTCCATGATTTTGATTCGGTATTCACCAAATAGGGCGGATATTTCCTCAGCTTTGTTTAGATAAACAACATCAGACTGCGATTTGGCAAATGCCTTAACAACGGCGGAGTCTTGCAATTGGTTTAACACCACTACCGTTGCAGATTTTCCTTTGATCTTACCCAAATGGAGAAAACGCACAGGCGCTGATACTGGGTTTTGCAAGTACTGATCAACCGTGACAGGGATAAAGTCGGCGTCCATTTTAGGCTTTTTACTTAAGCTCAGTCCGGAAGCTAGTGGGCTGGATTGTGTCGCGTAAAGATCGCGAATCAATTGATAGTCTTGTTGCTGACGCTCCACCGAGCTCAAGTAGCGGCTCAGACTTTGGTAGCTTTCGATGGTGCTGTCCGCTTTCCACGCTTCTAATGTTGGCGTCAAAGACTCCAGCTTTTTCATTAGGTTTTCGTCATCGTCGGCGGTAACGACCAACATTTGCTGCGAAGATTGCATGCCACTAAGCGTCGTAATCAAGGTTTCTTGCTGCTTGAGATCGTTCGGCATCGTTTGCAGTAGACGAATGTCGTCATCGTAGTTCAATTGCAGCAAGAAAAAGCCACTCGCAACCACACATAACATCGGCAATCCGACTTTAATTCGAGGTTGATTCCAAAGCGTTAACCATTTCGCCAACAGTGATTGTCCCGGTAATGTCGAAATGGATCGCGATGGGTTACGAGCCAGTATCGGATACCAAGCCACCACGGTGACGTAAGCGGCAATCAGACCAATGGATGAAAACAGAGCAAGCTGCTGCAAACCAGGAAACGGTGCCACTAACATGCCCAAATAGCCGATCAAGCTGGTGATTAAGCCAAGTGTGATAGCTATGAAAATATGCTTTAATCCTTGCTCGCTATCCCATTCATTTCCCGCCGCAAGACGTTCGGTTAGGTAGTGGAATGCGTAGTCGATAGACACGCCGATTAAACTTGCGCCAAACACTAAACTGAACAGATGGACTTTTCCAAAAATCCACGTTGTCACTGACAACGCAACGAGCAAACCAATGGTGATGGAAAGCAGTGCCAGAGACAGCGGCATCACACTCCGAAAGACCAGCAAGAACAATGCAATGATACCGAGTAGAGAGAATACACCGATGGTGCTGATCTCCGA
The DNA here is from genome assembly GCF_033340155.1 of Vibrio sp. 1562. NCBI lineage: Bacteria > Pseudomonadati > Pseudomonadota > Gammaproteobacteria > Vibrionales > Vibrionaceae > Vibrio > Vibrio sp. 1562. The sequence continues at coordinate 56,678 of NZ_JAWOVY010000017.1, read as the reverse complement.
TTTTGCACTTTGCGTACCAAAGTCGGCGTAAAATAGAACGCCAGTATGTGCGACTTCAGCGCCATATTTCTGCGCGACGCTTTGTTCTAGCGCTTGAATATCAGGGACTGCAAGCTGCCCAGTTAGGCTATAAGGCGAGTCTTTTAGTTCGGCAGTAATAAGCAAGTATTGAGCATCGCCTTTTTCGACGGACAGATAGCCGTTATCCAATCGGAAAGAGGACGATTGCTGGGTAACTTGGCTTAAATAATCACGAAATAGCAAGAAAGGGTCATTTTGTAACTCTTGCCCAGTCACCCCAGAAAACGGGTTGTACAGCGACTGAATCACATGCTGCACTTGCTGTTCTGGATTTTGGCTTAAACGCTCTCGTTGTTCAGGCGTCAGCAATTGGAAGCGGTGCTTAAAGTAGTAACTCGCCCAAGCTTGCTGTTCTTGAGGTGAGATTTTTCCTACCACATCGCGAAAATGATTACTTTGGCGTAACCCCTTATCAAATTCAGCGGCCGCTGCAAAAAGGGCATTTTTGTCCGGCGCTGTGATCACGAAAATGACTTTGTCGCTCATACTTGCCGAGACCGACTCAAAGGCTTGCTCAGCCACCGGGTTTTGTTGGTTCTTCGGCAGCAGTTTTAAAATGTTGGTCTCAATCGGAGATTCTGCACTCCAAACCCATTGTTTGAGTAGCAACGCGCCCGCTAAAACAACGAGATTGAGCCAAACCAGAGCAAAGGTGTGAGTGCCAAGACTGAGTTTAGAAACGGAATTGAGCGTCTTCGGCATCCGTGAGTTCCTGAGGTAGAGAGGTCTGGTTCGTAAACGTGATTTCGGTTTTATCGCCGCGCAGCTCTTGTAGGGTTAGGCGATCAATGTGCGTTTTACCGGAAAGAGTGATAGATTGAAACACCGCATTTAATGGCGACTGTTTGGGCACTAAAACGAGCTGCCAATGATTGTTCTCAACTGAAAAATCGAGTGTGAATTGTTCTTGCAGTGCAGAAGTATCCCCGTGGAACACGGATAAAAACACATGGCTAAAGTAGAACGCCATTGGGTTTTCTTCTGCAGAGATCGTTTTCGGAGCTTGGTCGGCAAAAGTCTGACGAAGTTTGTTTTCCGTCAATACCAAATTGACTGCGAAAGGTTCTGTTTGTTGCCACAACAAGCCATGTGTTTTGCTCAGTGTGAACTGACCTTTAGAGGTTAAAGGTTGACTAAACATTTCCAGATGACGCTGCTGCGTAAAATCTCCGCGTACGATTTCATGCTGAGACAACTGCTGTTGAAGCGACGCCAAATCCGTTACGTTTGCTGTCGGTGTGGCCAGTGCTGGAACAGAAAATATCAACAAAAAAGAGAGTAACCACTTTTGCATTAGTTCCGGCTCCCATGGTTGTGCCATTGCTCTACTTTATCTAAAAAGACTGCTGGAGACACAAAGCACATCTCTTGCTTTTCAATGGATACGGCGACTTGCGTTGTATGCGCTTTGCACATACGTTGATTCGTTTCGGCGTCGTAAATCACGTAATCCACACGTAAGCGGTTTTCCCACTCCGTGAGTTGCGCGGTAATACGAATGGTGTGATTAAACGGAATCGCCTTCACGTATTTAACGCGCGTATCGATGATCGGCCACATGTACCCAGAGTCTTGCATATCGCGATAGCTGTATTGGAGCTTCTCCATCAGCACACGACGCGCTTCTTCAAAATATCGAAAGAAGTTGCCGTGATAAATCACGCCCATCGGGTCAGCATCTTGGAATGAGGTGACCATAGTCACCTCCGCTTCTAATGGGTAGAGAACCTGCTCTTGCATTATACCTCCACGTAGAGTGGCCAATGACGTTGCTGAATGCGTTCAATGAAATGACGCAAATCTTGTTCTAACGGGCGATCTTCAATCACAAACTCAAACTCGCTCAGTACGGCGTCACGAATTACTCGCAAACTCTGACTCATGTGGTGTTCGTCCAATTCGTTATGACGGCGACGAATCTCAACCGCTTGAACGCTTGCTAGGAGTGAAGCCGCAGCAACTTGCTCTGTTAACTCAAGTACGCGTAAGCAATCACGAGCCGCGATGGTGCCCATGCTCACTTTGTCTTGGTTGTGACATTCGGTTGAGCGAGAAAAAACGCTTGCTGGCATGGTGTTTTTCAACGCTTCTGCCGTCCAAGCTGAGATACCAATCTGAACCGCTTTAAAGCCGTGGTTGATCGGTTTACGCTCGCCTTCTGCACCGGTTAAGTTAAACGGCAGGCCGTTATTGAACTTGTAATCCATCAATTGCGCCATCTGACGATCCAGCAAATCAGCTAAGTTGGCAATGTTCACTTTCAACGTATCCATCGCCATTGCGATATGACCACCGTAGAAGTGACCGCCGTGCAGAACGCGCTCATTGTCGCCATCGATGATTGGATTGTCGTTGGCACTATTTAGCTCATTCTCAATCAATTGACGTAGCCAAGGCAGTGAGTCTTGCACCATGCCAATGACGTGTGGCGCACAACGTAGCGAGTAACGATCTTGCAGTCGGTCGCTATTGCGTGGCGGACGCTCAGCATTGAGATCATCACGCAGCCAAGCCGCAACTTGCTGTTGACCAGGATGAGGTTTTACCGCAAACAACGCTTCATCAAAGTGGAAGTCATTACCTTGCATACCCACAGAGACCATCGCGGTAATCTTGGTGCACAGCTGCGTTAGGTATTCTGCGCGTTTGTAGGCAAGACAGGCGAGGGCAGTCATCACGGATGTACCGTTCATTAACGCCAAACCTTCTTTTGGTTTTAGGCGAATTGGCTCAATGCCCAGCTCTGCAAACACTTCTTGTGTTGGTCGCACATCGCCTTTGTAAAGCACTTCACGCTCGCCAATTAAGGTCGCTGCTAGGTAAGACAGAGGCGTTAAATCGCCACTTGCGCCCACAGAGCCTTCTTGTGGAATACGCGGCGCAATATCGTGATTGATAAGCGTAACGATTTGGTTCAACAGACCGTGAGACACGCCAGATACGCCTTGCGACAATGAACATAAACGTGTCGCCAACACCGCACGAGCTTGCTCATGAGAAAGGATTTGACCTAAGCCACAGCCATGGAAGCGCGTAAGGTGCAACGGAAGTTCATCCACAAGAGCAGGTGGAATCGCCACAGTGCATGAATCGCCGTAACCCGTGGTCACGCCGTAAATAACGCCTTCTTCCTTCAGTAATCGTTCCAGAAACGCCACGCCACGATCAATTTTCGCGGTAAATTCTGGCGAGGTGTTCATGTGTGCCTTTGCACCTTGAGCAATGGCAACGACATCTTCGATGGTTAAAGATTGGGCACCAAAAGTGATGTTGTGATTATTGTTGTTTGTCATGTGGCTGATTACTTAAAGTCCAGAAGTTAAAAAAGTTGTACCACTGTAACGGCGCTTGCAGTGTGTGGTGTTCTAATCTTTGTGCGTACTGTTGAACAACGTGTTCTAGTGCCTGCTGACGTTCCTTGCGCGGTAGCGTGATTTGGTCACTAAAGTGTTCAAAGTACACATTAAAATGCGGAGTGTTTGCTTCATCGTCGCGTAGGCCGAAGAGTAGATAAACCGGCGCTTTTAATACCGAGGCCAGCATGAATGGGCCTTGCGGAAATGGCGCTGGTTTACCAAGAAAATCTGCCCAAACGACACGATTTTCTTTGCTGGTAGAAGTGCGATCGCCAACGATCACCACCCATTCGCCTTGCTCGATTTTTTGTTGAAGCAGAATCGCGGTGTCTGGTCCCATTGAGCTGACTTGAATCAAATTCAGTTCCGAGTTTGGGTTTACCGCCTTCATTACCGCATTAAATTGTTCAGCGTGTTGGGTAAATACCAAGGCGTTGATTTTGACATGAGAGTGTCGACGACCAAGCGCGCGGCAGAGTTCGATATTGCCAAGGTGCGAGCCTAAAATGAGCACGCCTTGTTTTTTCTGCGCCATCTCTTCGAAATGATGCTGGCCGTGAATGGTTAGGTTATCGACGTTAAAGTCACCTTGCCAGGCAGCCAGTTTGTCGAGCATGGTTCGCCCAAAGGAAAGCAGATGATGATAGCTGTCCAACTGCTTTGGCAGTGCGATGTTCTGCTGCGCTGCGTAGTGCTGTAAGTTGTTCAGGTAAACCTCAGACGCTTCACGGGCAGATTTACCCGTGAAGTGGTAGTAGCGCATGACTAGCTTTAAAATCAGGTCGAACGCTTTTCTACCGAACAAGCGGTAAACCGCGAGCAAGGTTTTGATGCCTAAAATCGTGCCTTGTTCTTTTCGTTTCGACCAGTGGGCATTGCTGTCGTCTGTGTGACGGCGCTTTCTGGCGAGTAGCGAGGGTATACGCGGCAACATGCCAAAAAATAGGCGAGTGTGCATCCAGCTTATCTTGACGTTATCCCACAATGCGTCGAAGTGGGAAATGCCACCTTCAGGGTAGATCACGCGCGTTGGAACAAAATCAATATCGACGCCTTCCCAGTACATTCGCACCAGAATCTCGATATCAAAATCCATGCGTTTGCCGATGTTGTACTTGTTCAACACGGCGACCGTTTTCGCCACTGGGTAGGCGCGAAAACCGCACATGCTGTCTTTGATAGACAGTGACAAGGTTTCTATCCACACCCAAATGTGCGTAGCGTAGCGACCATACAGACGGGCTTTAGGTACGCTCGCGTCGTATATCGGTTGGCCAGAAATCAGGTTATCTGGTTTTGTTTCGCTGGCGCTGAGCAATTTTGGTAGTGCTTCTAGGTCGTGTTGACCATCTGCGTCGATTTGAATGGCGTGCGTAAAACCAAGTTGGTGAGCTTGATGTAGGCCAGCCATCACCGCGCCACCTTTACCTTGGTTTTCGCTCAAACTAATCAGTTTTATCAGCCCTTGCTCACTCAACGCTGAAAGCGCTTGTTTGGTGTCTTCATTGCTGCCGTCGTCCACGACAAGCACTGGCAAATCGAAAGAGGATAACGACGCAACCACGTCTGCAATTGTGCTGCCGTGGTTGTAGCAAGGAATTAAAAAGCAGGGACGGTAATCACTCACGTGACTCACCCAGTTTCATTTTGCCTGAAGAGTGAGTCACCAAGGTTTCACCGTTTTTCGATGTGTACTTAAAGGTCAATTTCTCGCGCTCATTGTCCCAAGAGAGTGAGAGACAAACGTCGGCGTTTGGCAGAATCGGCTCTTGAAATTTGATGACTTCCATTCCTTTAAATACCTTGGGAGTGTTCAAATATTGAACGGCGCAGAACAACGCCCAGTCAATTTGAGTGACGCCGGGTAAAAGAGGAAAGTGACTGAAATGACCTTGGAAATCTAAGATGTCAGCATCCACACGCAGCGAAAGCTCCGCGGTGTGGTCACTCACTTCAATATTCTGAATGGTTGGTTTTCTTTTATCCATGTTACTAGCTTTATTGGAATAGTTTTTCAATTTCAGCAACTTGGCGTTTGCCTTGGCTGTTCAATGGAATTTCGTCGACCACTCGGAATTTTCTCGGGATAGCGATCGGTTCTAGCCAATTGCGCAGTGCCTTGCGAAGCTCAAGCCAAAATTTGCCTTTACCAAGTTCATTAAGCACATCGCTGCCTTTATCGTTAAGTACGATGATCGAGACTAACGTGAGGCGACCAGATTCTTCCATTGGGATCACCACGCTTTCTTGAACCCACGGCAATTGCTCTAAACGTTTTTCCACTTCGACAAGGGAAATACGCTTTTCTTCGACTTTGACGATTCGGTCAGTGCGTCCACGCAATTCAAAAGAAATACTATCATGGAAATAGCATTCATCCGCAGTTTGGTACCAAGTGTTTTCATCAATGTGTGGCGAGCGGAGCTTTAAACAATTCTCATGGTTAAGCTCGGCTTCAACACCAGGGAATAACGTCCAAGGAGTGCTGGCTACGTGCTGCTGACGGTAAGCGATGCCGCCGGTTTCTGTGCTGCCAAAAACTTCAATAGGAAGTGACCCAAACAACTGCTGGCTGTGCTGCGCCGCTTGGTTTGGCAAGGGGCCACCAGAAGAAAATACACACCGAATCGCAACCGGATTGTGCTCTTCACTGAGTCGTTTTAGTAACGCAGGGCTGCTTACTAGCGTGGTGTCAGCATCAGCGTGATGGACAATTTGCTCTGGGAACTCAAGGTTGTGTGCTGAAAATGGACGTGCAGAGCACAAAGGCCACAATACGCGGAACAGCAAGCCGTAAATGTGTTGATGAGAAACGGTGCTTTCAACGCGTGTGCTGGCAACCGTGTCGCCCCATAGGTTATCTAGAATAGAAACTTCGATGTCGAGCTGTTTCAGCGTTTTTGCAATGGCTTTTGGTGTGCCGCTTGAACCCGAAGTGAATAGCGTTACCGGTATTTCCGCCAGGTTTAATTCACGCCAAAAATAAGGTTGTTTGGCCTCTGACTCGTTAATCACGGTGGTTTCTAGCAATGATTGAGCTTCGATCAAAAGCGAGCTCACCAGTTCTGGAACCGAGACATCGGCATCATGCAGCAACAAATCGTAGTGCTCACTGAGCTCTTTGAGTGCTTCTGGTTGGTAATTACCAGGTAATACAATGGATTTTCCTGCATAACTACAAGCAAAAAAGCCAACGGCAAACAGGTAGCTGTTGCCAAAACACAACGCAATGTTTTGCGTTGGTTGGGTTTCTAACTGCTGAGCAAGTGTTGCGACGTGCTGCTGGAAATCACCCCACGTGATAACCGTGTCGCGCTCGTAAGAGACTGGGGATTGCTCAGACCTCTCTGCGATGAACAAGGTCGCTAGGGAGGTAAAGCTCGAATACGTTGTATTCATACGATTAGTGTTCCTTTCGAACAAATTGACGCACGATCCATTCTCCAGCGAACAAGCCACCAGCAAGTAAGTAGCTGATGAGGCCGTTATAAAGCGTCCATATTTTTACTGGTAGGAAACAGGTATAGAGTGCAACAGCAGCGTTGAGCGTAAAAAAGGCGCACCAAACCATCGTCACTTTGCGAGTGTAAGTCACGCCACTAGCCGGAAGGTCGGGTTCTTGCAAGCGAGCAAGCCTCTCTATGATCGATTGCGGCTGTTTTAAGCTCAGTCCAAATACACACAGCATACATACATTGACAACGACAGGGTAAAACTGAAGCCACCCATGTTGTTTAAACACCATGCCAAGCGTAATTAGGACAATGCCAACAGCGCCCGTAACGAGCGCCAAGAACTTAAACTCTTTTAGTGGGGTCTTATTTGCGACGAAAACACGCAAAAGTAACGCAGCAATTAACAAGCCCCCAACTAAGTTCAAGCCAAATTTATCTATACCGAAATAGACGGCGAAGGGGTAGGCAAACAGTACAATTGCAGACAGACCAGTCAGCAATTGGCGCATTAACTTTCCTTCAATAACTCAGTAACAGCGTTAACCACATCGTCGACGGTTCTTACTGTACTAAACTCTGCCGGCTTGATTTTTTTGCCAGTGACATTCTGTAGGTGTACGACCAAATCAACGGCGTCAATGCTATCAAGATCGAGATCTTGGTATAAGTGCGCATCTGATTGAATGTCGGCTGCATCAATTTCGAACAGCTCAACAAGCGCATCTTTAACTTGTTCAAATACTTGATCTTTATTTACATCAGTCATGAATATACCTACAACTTATTCATTAGTTTGAGAAGAAACGTATTTCGCTAGATTTGCTACAGACGCAAAGTGTTCGCGCGTATTTGAGTCGTCGGCATCAATAACGATGTTGTATTGTTTTTTTATTGCGAGTCCAAGCTCAAGCGCGTCGATAGAATCTAAGCCAAGTCCATCACCAAAAAGTGGTGCATCCGTTTCAATATCATCTACGGTTAAATCTTCAAGGTTTAAAGCATCAATAATAAGTTGCTTAATGTCGTTGTGTAACTGTTCCACTGGGACCTGCTTATTAATAAAAGTTTTCTGGAAAAATGTTTTCAGCTAGGTGCTGTTGTAAGCGTCGCGCCGCTATTGTCGGCGACGTAGTTTGCTTTATAAAGGGGGTAATCTCAACTTTATCCTTAACTTCAACCCTGAAAAAGGGCTTTGTTGCCGGTACTTGATACCATTTTTTCTCTTTTGTGAGGAAACTTGGCGTTACCGTAATATGGACAACTCTTAAATCTCGTTCTGTTCTTACCGCAATTTGTGCTGCACCGCGTTGTAATTTCGGCTCTACACCTGGTGTTGTTCTTGTTCCTTCAGGAAATATAAGCAACACGTTGCCTTTGTTAAATCGTTCATCACAAAGTGCTAATAAATCATCCGGTGCTTCATTGGGAATATATCCGGCTGCTTTTACGATGTGCTTCATAAAAGGATTCGACCATATTGCCGATTTTACTAAACAGTCGCAGCGATTTAATTGTGAAGCAATGAGAACGTAATCGATTAAACTAGGGTGGTTGGCAACAATTAAACAATTACGATCTTGTTGAAGAATATCGGCACCAATAATTTGATAATCGATTGCGCCACTTAGCTTCATCAATTTACAAAATGTGTTGAATGAATATCGAATCGCACCCTGAACTTTATATTCGCGTTCCGTTTGGTCTGAAACAAAAATACGAATGGTCGGAATAACAATGAAACTCAGTACTAAACCACCTAACCCAAATACTGAAAAACAAAAGCCTGTTGCTAGCACACGCCAATACTGATTTAAGCGAGTCATTTTTTGTGCCATTCCCAAGCTTGATGCGGAGCGAAAATAGTCCACTGGCTTTTATCTAACAAGTATTGTTGCAAAAATACTAAACCTTGAGGAAGAGGATGACCGGAACGTTCTGCGTTTATGGAGCTTTGTATCGCGAAATTGTCTCCATGAGAAAGTATTAAGCCAAGTCCAAACCCTTGGTATTGTTGGTTTTCATATTCTAAATAAGAGTCAGGCATAGGCTCATCAAAATCAACAAGCAGTACTTTTTTGTCAGGATTGTCGGACAAAAACAGCCATGCTTCTAATATTGCGCTTTGGAATGTGTTTTCTGCCGCAGCGATAGAAGTTAGGGGAATGGGTTGTTTAGTTGCGATAGTGGCAAGCCCTGCGGCGGTATTGTGCACCGATTGAGAAAAAGCCATCGGAGACGCCTCTTCTCCATTAATTATATCTTCAACTAGTGCGACGCTGCGATGCAGTTCACCATGACGGCTTGAAAATACAAGGTAATCAACTTGATGTTGATTAAGCATTTCGATTGCAGTTTGTACCGCCAGTTTACTGAGTGGGCTCATTCTTCTGCGCATCATCGCAGGAATATTTGCAACATTGATTTTGCCATCTTCTGGCCATTTTATCTCTGTTGCCCATTGTTTCCATTCATTGGATTCGGATAAACCGAATGAATTCGCTGTCCACGCATCAATATTGAACGAAATGTTGATCTTCGAGTTTGGCATATTGGGTTAAATTGTTTATTTTACAGCTCGATACAAATTGGGGTTGACCCAAATTCACAATAAAAAGGAAATTATCATGTCGCGTTTTAAGCTGTATGTCTCGTTATTATTAACTTTGCTTCTTGTTGGTTGTGGACGAGTACAACCTGTAATGAATGTGGAGGATACTCCAGTTGCTTATGATCTTCAAAATAAACAAGTAAAAATGGCCATAGTGCAATCAGCAACTAACCGAGGCTGGACGATCGAAGAAGTAAGCCCTGGTGTTCTTATTGCAAAAATCCACGTTCGTAAACACTCTGCAGAAGTAAAAATCCCATACAATAATAAATATTACTCAATTATTTATCTCAACTCAGTAAATCTCAAAGCAAGTGATGGCAAAATCCACCGCAATTACAATCGTTGGGTAAACAACTTGAATGTTGATATTCAGCGAGCTATTGCATTGTTGGGCAATCAATCTCAACAATAAAACTATTAATTGCAGTTAGGTTTTTCCGTGTTAAATCAAAATAATGACCCTTTTAATGCTTTTGAAGCGAAGACAGAAGCTCAGAAGTTATCTTTTGCACCAATCGTGTTCCAGACCGCCAAAACGCTTCGAGATTTAGGTATTTTAGCCGCTTTAGACAGCGCTGGCGCACAAGGCATGAGTGCCACAGATATTGCCGAGAAAACGGGAGTATCAGAATATGGTGTTAAAGTACTGTTGGATATGGCGATTAGTGCGCATATTGTTTTATGGGAACGACCTAACTATTCGCTTGCAAACCTTGGTTTTTACCTTCTTCATGATGGTATGACGAATGCAAACATGGATTTTACGGCAGATGTTTGTTACGCCGCGATGATGCATTTGACGGAAGCAATTCAAGAAGGTAAACCGTCTGGTTTGAAAGAGTTGGGCAATTGGGAGACCATCTATCAAGGTCTATCGACGTTACCAGAACAAGCCAAACAGAGCTGGTTTAAGTTCGATCATTTCTATTCGGATCGCTCGTTCCCACTTCTGCTTAAAGAGGTATTTGCAAGCAAGCCAAAGCATCTTGTGGATATTGGCGGAAATACGGGAAAATGGGCGATTCAGTGTTGTAAACATGACCCTGACGTTCAAGTGACGATTGTTGATTTACCGCAACAATTAGAAGTAGCGATGAAGAATGTTTCAGAAAACCAGTTCGTCGAGCGTGTACGTCCATACCCTGCAAACATGCTTGATAAAGCACAAACATTGCCTGAGCATGCTGACGTATGGTGGATGAGCCAGTTCTTGGATTGCTTTTCCCCAATTGAGATCCTCAATATCCTTAAAAAAGTTAAAGCCCAGTTAACGAAGGGAGATACTATTTACGTATTGGAGCTGTTTTGGGATGCTCAAAAATACGCGGGAGCTTCCTATAGCCTTAATGCCACTTCTCTTTATTTTACCTGTTTAGCTAACGGTAATAGTCGCTTTTATCGCAGTGATGATTTCTTAGAAATTGTCGAAGCGGCAGGTTTATCTGTCGTTGAAAGAACCGACAATATTGGCCTTGGTCATACCTTATTAAAACTACAAGCAAACTAAATTCAGAATGAAAACAGAGCTCAAGCAAGTTGTTGTCGTAGGAGCGGGGCCATCAGGTTCAACCGTTTCTGCCTTATTAAAATCGCGTGGCATAGATGTTGTTGTCTTAGAAAAAGCGACTTTTCCACGTTTTTCCATAGGAGAAAGCCTACTCCCTGCATGTATGGAAGTTGTTGAACAAGCAGGAATGACCAATGCAGTAAAGCAGTTTGGCTTCCAGTATAAAGATGGTGCTGCATTTCGTCGTAATGGCGTATACACCCAGTTCGACTTTACAAACAAATACACGCCAGGACCGGGCACGACGTTTCAGGTTCAACGTGCCAGCTTTGATAAAGTATTGGCAGATAGCGCTGAAGAGCAAGGCGTAGAGATTCGCTATCAGCATGAACTGCTCAATCTAGTGTTTGAAGGGAAAAAGTCTCGATTAGAAGTGCTCGACTCAAATAAGAAGGCTTATCAAATCGAAGCAGATTTTGTGTTGGATGCAAGTGGCTTTGGGCGTGTTTTGCCACGCTTGTTGGAGCTAGAAGAACCTTCTTGTCTTCCGCCTAGAAAAGCGATCTTTACCCATATCGAAGATCATATCTCTCCCCAAGAGCCGGAATACGACCGCAACAAAATTTTAATTTCAGTTCATCCTGAAAATCACGACGTATGGTACTGGCTAATCCCATTCTCTAATGGTACTTGTTCGTTTGGTGTGGTGGGTGAGCCAGAATTTTTCGAACAATACCCAGAAGATAAGATTGCAGCGTTGCAGCAGTTAGCCAATGAAGAGCCGGGTTTGGCTTCTTTGTTGCGAAATGCGAATTACCCGAATCCAGCAGGCGAGTTGGGTGGCTATTCTGCTAACGTCAAACGTTTAGCGACAGAGCACTACGCGTTGCTTGGTAATGCAGGTGAGTTTCTTGATCCTGTATTTTCATCGGGTGTCACTATCGCCATGAAATCGGCAGAGTTTGCAGCGGACTGCGTGGTTCGTCAGCTGAATGGTGAAAAGGTTGGTTGGCAAGAAGAGTACTCGCAACGCTTAATGGTGGGAGTGAACACATTCCGCACTTATGTGGAAGGCTGGTACAACGGCACGTTGCAAGATGTGATTTTCTATCAAAACCCGAACCCACGTATTAAACAGATGATTAGTGCGATTTTGGCTGGATATGCTTGGGATACGAATAATCCTTACGTAAAACAAAGTGAGCAGCGTTTGTCGACGCTTGCAGAACTGGTTCGGGAAGCTGAACTGTAAGAATATACATTCGCTTATCCGAGAATCAGTAAACCTAGGTCTTACCAAAAAAATTGGTAAGACCTTTTTAATGCCTCTTTACTTTTACTTCTAGCGTGTTGGAGACACATTGACCACTTACATCGGTGTGTATCGAATTTGAGAATTTTTATGGTGACATTGATCACATCTAGAATTCCTGTTGCTGATATTTATATTAAATTTGTAGGAAATGGATTACATTCTGGGAGTGTTCCCTACATCTGGCTTCGTTGTGAAAACGGTTTATAAGCAACTGTATAAGTTAGTAAAGTTCCAAAAACTACACCAAAAAAAAGACAAGTTTCTTACCAAATCAATTCGCTTGGTGAGTTCGAGCCATCGACTACGCCAAACGCTTCCTCTACTTTCTAAAATTGTCGAAGAACATGACGCATCAACGGTCTCTTCGATTGCAGATCCCGAGAACGCGGTAGCGTGGGGAGGTAAAGTTTCTCCAGAGTTCAAATCTAAAGTCATCCGTATTAGTAAAGAGCTAAAGATCAATCATAATCATCTTATGGCGTGCATGGCATTTGAAACTGCTGAAACTTTCAGTCCAAGCATCAAAAATGGTTCCGGAAGCGGGGCTACAGGGTTAATTCAATTTATGCCCTCTACCGCAGAGTCATTAGGAGTGAACACAAAGACTCTTGCGAGAATGAGCGCGCTTGAACAACTTGACTATGTGAAAGCGTACTATTGGCCCTATCGAAATAAAATTAATAGCTTAGAAGATGCTTACATGGCCATTCTCTACCCTGCTGCGATTGGTAAACCGCCGTCTTTCGTTTTGTTCAGACAAGGCTCAATTGCCTATCTACAGAATGCAGGTATCGACCGCCACAAAACGGGGAAAATCACGCTTAATGATGTTTCCTACAAAGTGAGGAAAAAATTAGAAAAAGGTTTGCAGCCCAATTTCATGGGCTAAGATTGTGTCATGTTCCTAGTTTTTCGCGCATGAATCCTTCTGTTACTTCACGGGGATTCTGATACACTACGCGCCCATTTCCTCTGTTGAGACCTTTCTATGCCATTTTCTAAGCTTGGTTTAAGCGCATCGATTGCTGATGCAGTAAAAGCGCTAGGTTATGAAAAACCCACATCTATCCAACAAAAAGCCATTCCAATCGTATTGCGTGGCCGCAATTTAATTGCAGCAGCGCAAACGGGCACAGGTAAAACGGCCAGTTTTGTTCTGCCAATCTTAGAAAAGCTTAGTCGAGGCGAAACGCAACGTAAAAAACGCGCTCGTGCGATTATCCTAACGCCAACACGCGAACTTGCGCTTCAGGTTCATCAAAGTATTGAAGCTTATGGTAAAAACTTACCATTACGCTCAATGGCGATGTTTGGTGGTGTGGATTATGCACCACAAAAACAAGCCTTGATCGAGGGTGTCGATATTGTGGTAAGCACGCCTGGGCGCTTGATTGATCTGTACGGTCAACGCGCGATTCACTTTGATGAAGTGGAAATGCTAGTGCTTGATGAAGCCGACAAAATGTTGGATATGGGATTCATCGATGCGATCGACAAAATCGTCGACTGTATGCCAGAACATGTGCAAAGTTTGCTGTTCTCAGCGACGTTATCTAACCCTGTTCGTGACTTGGCGAAAAATGCGATTATTGATCCTGAAGAGATCACGATTGCAAAGCACAGTGCCTCAAAATCAAATATTAAACAGTGGATCACGACCGTCGATAAAGACATGAAGTCGTCGCTGTTAAGTCACTTGCTTAAAGAAAATGACTGGTCGCAAGTACTGGTATTTATTGAAACTAAACACGGCGCAGCCAAACTGGTAAGCCAACTTGAGAAACGTGGCATTGTGGCAGAAGCATTCCACAGTGGCCGTAATCAGCGTGTTCGCCAGGAATTAATAGAAAAGTTTAAAGCGGGTGAAATCCAGTACTTAGTCGCAACCGGCGTTGCTGCGCGCGGTATTGATATTGATAATCTGCCAGTTGTCATCAACTACGATTTACCTTACCCGGCGGATGAGTATGTACATCGTATTGGTCGTACAGGTCGTGCTGGCGCGAAAGGTGAGGCGATATCACTGGTTTCAAAAGACGACTTTAAGAACCTCTGCATGATTGAAAGTCGTTTAGGGCACTTGCTAGAGCGAGTGGAAATTGAAGGTTTTGCGCCAAGAAAGCCAGTACCAATTTCAATTTTAAATTACGTGCCTAAGAATAAACGTAAACCGCACGATAAGCGCGAATCAAAATAGCCAGTTTATCCCATGATCTAAAAGCCGCATTCTTGCGGCTTTTTGCGTTTTAAGGCATCCAATTATGTAGCCATCGCGACGGTTTCTATTCGGTAATGAGGAAAAAAGTTAATCAGTGTCATACGCTTAACACGTAAAGTGAATCAAGGTGCGTTAAGCTTTTGTCAATTATCTGTCCGCAGGTTTGCACAAGGTAAGGAATGGGCGCAAACTTTTTTGCTTGCTAATGAATGCATAAGATGGGGCACAAATGAAAACAGGTGATAAGCAATTCGCCGTTATTGGTCTTGGCCGATTTGGTTTGGCAGTGTGTAAAGAGTTACAAGATTCAGGCGCTCAAGTTTTAGCCGTTGACATCAACGAAGACAGAGTTAAAGAAGCCGCCAGTTTTGTTAGTCAGGCGGTTGTGGCTAACTGTACTCACGAAGAGACGGTTGCTGAGCTCAAACTTGATGATTACGACATGGTGATGATTGCCATCGGAGCGGATGTCAATGCCAGTATTCTTGCGACATTGATTGCTAAAGAGGCGGGAGTAAAGTCAGTATGGGTTAAAGCCAACGACCGTTTCCAAGCTCGTGTTCTGCAAAAAATTGGCGCAGACCACATTATCATGCCTGAGCGTGACATGGGGATACGTGTCGCGCGTAAAATGCTCGATAAACGGGTTCTTGAGTTCCACCCATTAGGCAGTGGCTTAGCTATGACGGAGTTTGTGATTGGCTCTCGTTGGATGGGTAAGACACTAAGTGATTTGGCTCTGTGCAAAGTCGATGGCGTGCAAGTGCTAGGGTTTAAACGGGGCCCAGAAATTACCAAGGCACCTGACCTTAATACCACACTAGAAATTGGTGACCTAATTATTGTGGTCGGCCCTCAAGATGCGCTCGCAAATAAATTAAAATCGCTATGACGTATTTTCATCAGAAAGGTGTTTTTTACGCACCAGATGGTAAACAAGAGAAAGCGAAAGGCAACGAACCGCGAATTATATTGCTCAGTTTTCTCGGTGTTTTACTGCCTTCTGCGGTATTGCTAACCTTGCCAGTTTTTTCTGTTACGGGACTGTCGATAACGGATGCTTTGTTTACCGCAACGTCCGCTATTAGTGTGACAGGGCTTGGTGTTGTCGATACTGGGCAACACTTTACGCTTGCGGGCAAAATCTTGCTGATGTTTTTAATGCAAATCGGTGGGTTGGGGCAGATGACTTTGTCGGCGGTCTTACTCTATATGTTCGGCGTGCGTTTGAGTTTGCGTCAACAAGCGCTGGCGAAAGAAGCATTAGGGCAAGATCGGCAAGTCAATCTAAACCGACTAGTAAAGCGGATTGTTGTTTTCGCGCTTGTTGCAGAAACGATCGGGTTTATTTTTCTCTCTATCCGCTGGGTCCCTGAAATGGGCTGGAAGACTGGTATGTTTTACGCCTTGTTTCATGCAATTTCTGCATTTAACAACGCTGGGTTCGCGCTGTTTTCTGACAGTATGATGAGCTTTGTGAATGATCCGTTGGTTATCTTTACACTGGCGGGGCTATTCATTTTTGGCGGGCTTGGTTTTACTGTTGTGGGTGACATCTGGCTAAACTGGCGCAAAGGTTTCCACTTTTTGCATCTTCACACCAAAATCATGCTGATTGCGACACCGATATTGCTCTTAGTCGGAACGATGATGTTTTGGTTACTTGAGCGAAGCAACCCAAACACAATGGCGTCTTTACCTGCAACAGGGCAATGGTTGGCGGCATTCTTTCAATCTGCGAGTGCGCGAACGGCAGGGTTTAATAGTGTTGACTTGGCGTTGTTTACCCAGCCGGCCTTACTGGTCATGATTGTTCTGATGTTAATTGGAGCGGGTTCCACCTCAACGGGGGGCGGTATTAAAGTTTCCACATTTGCTGTTGCGTTTATGGCTACGTGGACCTTTTTACGCCAAAAGAAACATGTGGTTATGTTTAAGCGAACCATAAATTGGCAAACTGTGACTAAGTCATTGGCAATTATCGTTGTGAGCGGAGCCATCCTGACAAGCGCAATGTTTTTATTGATGCTTACCGAGAAGGCCAGCTTTGATAAAGTTATGTTTGAAACCATTTCCGCATTTGCCACAGTGGGGCTCACCGCCGGTTTGACTGCGGAACTTTCTGAACCTGGTAAATACATTATGATCGTGGTGATGATCATTGGTCGTATTGGGCCGCTCACGCTTGCCTATATGTTGGCACGTCCTGAACCTACCTTGGTCAAATACCCAGAAGACGCCGTTCTTACAGGTTAATATAGCGTTAAACAATGGCCGCGCGACCATTACGAGCATTGATTAATAGCAGTGCTCGTACATTTATAGAATATGTGGAATGTTGCCCAGTTTTACCTACAAATTCGTAGAAGTTCATTTCTTCTTCCTTTCGTTTCGATACTATTCATTCACTCAATTTATATTCTCAGAAGCTACGCTCATAACAGCGTTTTGGAATCCGACGCTTTTGTAGTGTGACACCAAACTACGTCGTGTTATCTGAGCGAATTGATACCAGCCTTCGTCAATAGTCACTCAGTCTTACTCTATGCCCATAGGGTTACTTTGTGTTTGTTGTGCTTGGTATTAATTAACGAATCGAAAAGATGGAGTCGTACTTTGAAATTCAACACACTCGCCATGGCTATGCTAACTGCGCTTCTTGCAGGGAAGAGCATGGCAACTACTCCGCCATCACCGGTTTGGCATACTATTGCGTTGAGCGATGGTAGTTCCAGTGAGGCAATTCTACGTGGAACGGCAGATTTCCACTGGTTTGAAGATAAGCAGGGCAATGCCTTACTTCAGGAAGACGGCGTTTGGTTTTTCGCGCGGATTCAGCGCGAGTCAGACACGCCAATATTGATCTCGACAGGTGTGGTGAAAACGCAGTCGAGTGAGCCACCTGAGTCGGCGAGGTTTCGCCCGGATTTACAAGTTAAACCGCAATTATCTTCTCTAAAAACCATTGAACCGATGGCACGAAAAAACCTACTGCGTTCGGCGCAAGGTTACCAGGCGATGAGCAGTTCAACGGTGAAGCAGCAGCCCCTATTGGTTGTGCAAGTTTCGTTTGATGACCAAGCAATGGTGCACGATTTTGAGCAACGCGTATTTAATACCAATGGTCAAAGCGTTGTGGATTACTTTGATAAAAACTCTCAAGGTAAATTCAAAGTTGTTCCTGCACTTGAGAGTTACGGCACCGCCAATGACGGTGTGATAGATGTGACTGTGGCACAAAGCCACCCTAACTGTCACTCTAGTTCTACTGATAAGACATGCACCGCCAAGTTGAATGCGGTTTTCACCGAGGCTTATCAAAAACTGGATCCATACTTTAATCTTTCGGCCTACGACAGCAATCAAAATGGTACCGTAGAACCGTCAGAACTCTCTGTCATGTTTATTTTTGCGGGGGGCGATCGTTCAACAGGGGTTCTCAACCGTCCTGCTATTTGGCCGCACAAATTCTCTCACGATGATGTCACACTAGATGGTAAAAAGATCACAGACTATTGTGTGTTCGCTGACTATCAAGTTGATCATCAAGCGACCTTGGGCGTGATCGTACACGAGCTTGGCCACTTAATGCTTGGCTTACCGGATTTGTACGCAAGGAACAGTGATGCCTCGATCGGCTCTTGGGGCGTGATGGGTGGCGGTTCATGGGCGCAGAAACCGGGAGATTCATACGCTGGTGACACTCCGGTGAACATGAGTGCATGGAGCAAACACGCTGCTGGTTTTGTTGTACCAACGGTAACTCATGAAAGTCCAGCGCCTATTTCTGTGAACAACGACGATGTCAAGCTGGTGTATCTCGACCCGTACTTGAAAGAGTTTGGCCCACGTGTTTACTTGGAAAATCGCACCTTTAGCGGTTACGACCGAGCATTGGCGGCTGAAGGTATCCTGGCGACGTCGGTCAATGTCCAGAACCGCTTTAATGATGTTGGCGCGATGCAGGTTCAAATCATGCAGGCTGATGGTCTGAATGAGTTAGAAAATGATGGTAGGAGTGACGCTGACGATTTGTACCCTAATGGTGGCGATGTCATTTCAGATACATCGACCCCGGGTCTGAGAGCGATCACAGGGTTTGATACTGGGGTTCGTATTTCCAACATTGCCAGCAACACCAACGGCGGTAGCTTTTCTCTTGAGCATACAAACGAACCAAATAAATCAGCATGGCTGAACTCTCTTCATCAAGGTTATGTGTACGCGAGTGGGAGTAACACTCTGGCGGTGTCACTGGACTTGAATAGTGATACAGAGCTTGATGGCCTTCAACTTTACGCGCAAAGAGATAGCGCTCAAAGTGACATGACTTATCGAGTTTGGCGATTCCCATTTTCTGGAAACATTGGCTATCGATTAATATTGAATCAAAACAACGCTGAGCTTTTACAGCAAGGTAACTTCCAAAAGTCATCTCGAATTTTATTCCCTCAATCAAGCCAATTGAGTGCGGGTCAGCATTTATTGGTCGTTGAATTGGAAGGCGGTCAATTTGATGCAAACTTTGACTTCGGCCGCTTGCTAAAAACTGAAAAAGCCTCCCTACCTGTAATGTGGACTGGTGATTACAGTGAGATTGGCACGTTTGGTCTAGAAAAAGCCGGGTTCTCTTATATTCCGTTTGCAGCATTATTAAATGTGGATGCGAGCAACTTGGTTGAAGCGAAATCTGATTCGTTACAAACCAATAAAAATACGCCAATCAAACTGAACCTGATGGACAATGATTTCATGGCGGTAGGGTATCAGTTCAATGTGGACATTGTGCAGAAGCCTGAGCACGGCACCATCTCTGGCAACCAGTACCAACCTGAAGCTAACTTCGTTGGTCTGGACACTTTCCAATATCGTTTGTTGTCGGTTGATGGTGCGTACTCATCTTCAATCGTGAATGTGCAGGTGGAAGTGCTTGGCAGCAACGAAGCGCCAGTGGCCGTGATTGATGTTGATAATAAAGACATGACGGTTGGGCAGCGAGTCACGTTGTCTGCGTTAAATAGTACGGATGCTGATGGTGACGTGTTGAGTTATAAATGGGAGCAGTTGGCTGGCACTTCAGTTTCTCTTGGCAATGCAACCAGTGTTAGCACAAGCTTTACGGTGCCTCAAGGTGCAAAAGCGGGTGAGGTTCTGACATTCCGTTTAACCGTGACTGATCCTAGTAATGAAACGTCCAGTGCTACCGTCGATTTAACCATGAAAAACGCAGCGCCACTTACGCTTGCAGATACGGCGACCGTTGCCGTTGGTGAAAGTATTCTGATTGATGCAGCGAGCAATGATTCGGATGTGAACGGCGATAAACTGGTTGTAGAAAGCGTACAGAACGTAACGGGTGTGGGAAGTGCGAGTGTAGAGAATGGCAAAATCCGTTTTCAAGCACCGGATAGCCCTACTGACGGCATCAAGCTGCAATATACGGTTTCAGACGGTCATGGTGCCACTGCTACGGGGGAAGTTATCGTGACGGTTGTTGCTTCTTTGAAGACAACGACATTCAAGAACTCTGAAGGTAGCGGCAGTGTTTCTTATTGGGCTTTGATGTTACTTGCAACATTAGGCTGGCGACGTCGCGTCTAAAACGGTATTGAATTGCGGTATAAGCCACTCACATTGAGTGGCTTATTTTTTATCTGATCTATTTTGGTTTCGTTCTCATTGTCTTATGAGATGTGTTTCTCATTATTTTTAAAGCGATTTTTCTACTCTGCGGTTACCCTAGGGGCCGATTTTTATGAACTAAGGATGTTATATGTCTACCGAGGGCTTTTCTGTTTCGGAAATATGCCGAGAAGCGGCAGTGATGGTCAGAAGGAATCTACTCGCAATTGTTATTGCTTGTATTCCGTTGATTATCGTGCACTCAATTTTTGCTTTTATGTATCCTGAAATGACGGGGCAAGATCAAGCGAACGTTCAAGAAGGCAATGTCGCAGGATTTTATTTCGTCACAATTATTTTGTACCCACTTGTTGCCGCTATGGCGGCTGTGCGTGTGCATCGAATTTATTTAGCCAGCGATTACATGCACTCTGCGTTGGATGTATTTCGTTTGTCAGCTCGAGAATTCCGTTTCATAGGCTGGTGGATACTGTTTGGACTGATGATGATGCTCGTTATTGGTATGCCGATCTTTGTGTTGTCGTTTATCTACATTGCAGAAAGTGGTGAAGCCGACTTTGTTGCTATGGCTATTATCACAACGATTGCAAGCATTCCTGGCTATTGGGTAATGGCGCGATGGTCATTTGTGTTGCCAGCGACTGCAATGGATCATCAGCCGCGCAGTTTGCGTCGTTCGTGGAACCAGAGCAGAGCATACAACAAACAAGTATTCATTTTGATGGGACTAATTCCATTGGGTGCGGGCTTGCTCAGTCAGCTGATCTTTAGCCACTTTACGAATCTCTTTATGTTGAGCTTCGTCGGTGTGGCCTATGGTATTTTTGGCGCGTACCAGCTGGCATTGTTATCGTTGAGCTATAAAACGGTAGTGGATATCGAACGCGCTCGTTTTGATACGCCATCACAGCCACCAAAAACGGGTGAAGAATTTTCCGCTTAACCCTTTGATCGTTTTTACATGCTACCTCCGTTTAGGAGACGGTCTGCGGCAGGTTGATACCTTCCTGCCGCCTTCGCGTTATTCACGCAAAATACCCATGCCCATTTCATGGCTGAATGACAGGGACATTCACACGTATACTCACAACAGTACTTCTTTTTATTAAGGAACCCTACATGTCCATTTGGCAACGGGTCAATTTCACCCATCGCTTTAGTCAATTACCGTCAGCGTTCTATACGTTGGTCGAGCCACAACCCTTGGACAACACTCGCTGGGTCGCTTGGAATGGTGAGTTTGCACAGCAGTTTGGTTTACCAGAAGAGCAAAACGATGAGTTATTGGCGGTTTTTTCTGGGCTAAGTGAATTCGAACAATTTCGTCCTCTTGCGATGAAATATGCAGGCCATCAGTTTGGCGTTTACAACCCAGATTTGGGCGATGGACGTGGATTACTGTTGGCAGAAATTGAGCATCAGAATGGTACTTGGTTTGATCTTCACCTCAAAGGTGCAGGGCTAACGCCTTACTCGCGAATGGGAGATGGGCGAGCGGTATTACGCTCAACTATCCGTGAGTACCTGTGCAGTGAAGCCATGGCGGGCCTTGGGGTTCCCACGACACGTGCTCTCGGTATGATGGTCAGTGATACACCTGTTTATCGAGAAAAAACGGAATCGGGCGCTTTGTTACTTCGAATGGCTGAAACCCATGTTCGATTCGGTCACTTTGAGCATTTCTTTTACACCAACCAGTTAGCAGAGCAGAAGCTGTTGGCGGATAAGGTGATTGAGTGGCACTTTGCTGATTGTGCATCGGCGGAGAAACCATATGCCGCGATGTTTGACGCCATCGTGACTAAAACAGCCGAGATGATCGCATATTGGCAAGCTTTTGGTTTTGCGCATGGTGTGATGAATACCGATAACATGTCAATTCTTGGGCAAACTTTTGATTATGGTCCGTTTGGCTTTCTTGATGATTATGAGCCGGGATACATTTGTAATCATTCAGACTACCAGGGTCGTTACGCATTTGATCAACAGCCTAGAATTGCGCTTTGGAACCTGTCAGCACTGGCGCATGCGCTATCGCCACTCGTTGAACGAGAAGATTTAGAATCGTCGTTGAGTCAATTTGAAGTTCATTTAAGCCAGCAGTTCAGCCGCCTCATGCGTGAGAAGTTGGGCTTAAAAACTAAGATAGCGGAAGACGGGCGTTTGTTTGAAGCTATGTTTGAGCTTCTTCACCAGAACAAAACGGACTACACTCGCTTCTTCAGAACACTTTCAAACCTTGATAATGCGCCTTCCCAAGCCGTAATCGATTTATTTCTCGACCGAGAAGCAGCGCGAGCTTGGCTTGAGCTGTATTTAGCTCGGTGTGAGCTAGAGGTTGATGAACTAGGGGGCCTGATTTCAACCGAACATCGTTGCAAACAGATGCGTCAAGCCAATCCCAAATACATCTTGCGTAACTACTTGGCTCAGTTGGCGATTGATAAAGCGGAAGAAGGGGACTTTAGCGAATTACACCGATTGTCCGAACTGTTAAAACGCCCATTTGATGAGCAACCCGAGTTTGATGATTACGCGAAATTGCCACCGGAATGGGGGAAGAAAATGGAGATAAGCTGTTCTTCATAAATGGGTCATTTCCCACCCATTTGTATCTTTTTCTTGGGTGGAATTCACTCGTTACACTTCTGATTCATGTTGATGGGCTTTGTTAATTTATTGAAATGAATATAAATTTTAACATGGTCCATTAATTGCTCTTTGTTGAACATCCGTACCCATCGCCTAACACCTAGTTACTCATGGACGGGATGGGATGTGATTCAACAAGGAGAATAATAATGTTTAAGCCTCTAACTCTACTATCTGTCTCTGCACTTGCTGTTACCAGTTTTAATGCTGCCGCAAATTGTGACCCGGGTGAAACGGTCATCAAGTTTAGCCATGTAACGAAC
This sequence comes from Vibrio sp. 1562, assembly GCF_033340155.1. Lineage (NCBI taxonomy): Bacteria > Pseudomonadati > Pseudomonadota > Gammaproteobacteria > Vibrionales > Vibrionaceae > Vibrio > Vibrio sp. 1562. The sequence continues at coordinate 33,577 of NZ_JAWOVY010000017.1, read as the reverse complement.
GCGGACAAACACCCTAAAGGCATCGCGGCTTCGTTACTTGAAAAGCGCGTCAACGAAGAGATGAACGGTAAAGTCTGTATGCAGGTGTTTCCTAACTCAACACTTTATGATGATGACAAAGTGTTGGAAGCGCTACTGAATGGTGATGTTCAACTCGCTGCTCCTTCTCTTTCTAAGTTTGAGAAATTCACCAAGAAGTACCGCCTTTTCGATCTTCCTTTCTTGTTCGATGATGTCGACGCGGTTGACCGTTTCCAAAACTCGGAAGCGGGTGAAAAGCTGAAAAATTCAATGAAACGTCGTGGCCTACAAGGCATTGCGTTTTGGCATAACGGCATGAAGCAAATGTCAGCCAACAAGCCGCTCATTTCTCCAACTGATGCTGAAGGACTTAAGTTCCGTGTTCAAGCGTCTGATGTACTCGTTGCTCAGTTTGAGCAGCTAGGTGCTAACCCACAAAAAATGTCGTTCAAAGAAGTTTACGGCGGCTTGCAAACTAAGGTTATTGATGGTCAAGAAAATACTTGGTCAAACATTTACGGCAAAAAATTCTTCGAAGTTCAAGATGGCATTACGGAAACGAACCACGGAATTCTGGATTACTTAGTTGTGACGTCAAACGACTTCTGGAAAAACCTACCAGATGATCAGCGCGAGCAGTTAAATACCATTATTCAAGAGGTAACTGCGCAGCGTAATGCTGAGTCAACCAAAGTAAACCTTGCGAATAAGAACAATATCATCGAAGCCGGTGGTGTGGTTCGTACTCTAACGCCAGAACAGCGCCAAGAGTGGGTCACTGCACTTCAACCAGTATGGAAGAAGTTCGAAAAAGACATTGGTTCTGACCTAATCGAAGCCGCTTTGGCGTCTAACCAAAAATAATAACAGCTAGCACATTTAGCCCTCTCAAACTGAGGGGGCTCTTTCCCCCTACAGACGACGTGATGTAATTATGGAACAGACTTTTTTTGCCAAGGCTGGACGAATCACCGATGCCATTGAAGAGACTTTGATTGCTTTCTTCTTGGGTGCCATGACCTTGCTGACCTTTGCCAATGTCATCTTTCGTTATGTCTTTAACGACAATATTCTTTGGGCGCTTGAGCTCACCGTTTTCATGTTCGCATGGATGGTGTTGGTTGGCGCATCTTATGGTGTGAAAAAACACTTTCATATTGGTGTCGATGTCATTATTAACATCGTTCCGGAAGGTAAACGAAAAGCCCTGGCGCTTTTTGCAGCAATGTGTTGCTTAGCCTTCTCTATTTTGCTGTTAATTGGCGCTTGGAACTACTGGTATCCGTTCGCTACCGACCGAGCGTGGTATGAAACGGACGATATTCCGATGCCTGAAATACTCCAGTTCATGGCCGACTGGTTAAATGAGGGAGAGCGTTATGAAAAGCTGCCACGTTTTATTCCTTACTTCGCTTTGCCACTTGGAATGGCGCTACTAACGTTTAGATTTGTTCAAGTCACGTGGCAAATCGCTACTGGTAAGCTCGATCGCTTGATTGCAGGACATGAAGCGGAGGAAGAGCTCGAATCTCTTAAAGCTGAGATGAGTGACGCTGAAGACGTAATGGCTCCAAAGGCCTCGCAAGACGCTAAAAACAAGGAGCAATAAGCCATGGATATCTTATTTCTATTTTTGATGGTAATTGGCTTTATGCTGGTTGGCGTGCCAATTGCTATTTCGCTGGGCCTTTCCAGTGTTCTTTTCCTTTTAATGCATTCGGATGCCTCTTTAGCGTCAGTTGCTCAAACGCTGTTTAATGCATTCGCGGGCCACTACACGCTATTGGCTATTCCATTCTTTATATTGGCTTCAAGCTTTATGTCGACGGGTGGCGTAGCAAAGCGGATCATTCGTTTCGCCATTGCCATTGTAGGCTGGTTCCGCGGCGGTTTGGCGATGGCTTCGGTTGTAGCGTGTATGATGTTTGCCGCGTTGTCAGGTTCCTCACCTGCAACGGTTGTTGCCATAGGTAGTATTGTTATCGCAGGTATGATCAAAAACGGTTACTCAAAAGAGTTTGCCTCTGGGGTAATTTGTAACGCAGGTACGCTAGGGATTTTGATCCCACCTTCGATTGTGATGGTGGTGTATGCAGCCGCAACGGATGTGTCAGTTGGACGTATGTTCCTTGGTGGTGTGATTCCCGGTTTGCTGGCGGGTGTCATGTTGATGATCGCGATTTACATTGCCGCGAGAATCAAGAACCTTCCAAAGCAACCTTTTGTCGGTTGGAAAGAAACTTTTGATGCCGCCAAGGATGCAAGCTGGGGCTTGTTGTTGGTCGTCATCATTCTTGGTGGTATCTATGGCGGTATCTTTACGCCGACAGAAGCCGCTGCGGTTGCTGCTGTGTACTCATTCTTTATTGCTAACTTTGTATACAAAGACATGGGGCCATTTGCAGACAAGAAAAACACTAAACCTGCGCTCGTTAAAATCTTCCAAACCTTTGTTCATAAAGACACGAAACACACCCTGTATGAAGCGGGCAAACTCACCATCATGCTGCTGTTCATCATTGCTAATGCCTTAATTTTGAAGCATGTTTTAACGGAAGAACGCATCCCGCAAATGATCACCGAGTCGATGCTCTCGGCTGGTCTCGGACCCATCACTTTCTTGATTGTGGTGAACGTCTTGTTGCTGATTGGTGGTCAGTTCATGGAGCCATCAGGCTTGTTGATCATTGTTGCGCCGCTCGTGTTCCCAATTGCGATTGCATTAGGTATAGACCCAATTCATTTGGGCATAATGATGGTGGTGAATATGGAGATAGGAATGATAACGCCGCCCGTGGGTCTTAACTTATTTGTGACCGCTGGTGTTGCCAAAATGTCGATGATGAACGTAGTGAAGGCAGCATTACCCTGGGTTGGAGTGATGTTCTTGTTCCTAATTATCGTCACATATGTACCATGGGTTTCGACTTGGTTGCCTACTACCTTGATGGGGCCGGAGATCATTACCAAGTAATGGAAGCCAGAAAGTAGAAAGAGGTGTGAGAATTCACACCTCTTCGTCTATTGACTTGTAGCAAGTTTTGCGCGGGTCTGAATTAATTCGACGTTCATAGTGTCGCCACCTCTTTTTATTTTTACGACGCTCTTCACCGAATCTTCTCTCTTCTTGATAGCAACCGTCTACGAGCACGGTATCTGTAACAATCGGTATTCTCACTTTTTCGTTCATATCTGTAACAACCATGATAAACCTGTTGTTAAAAATTATGATTCAAGTTGAATATAATGCCAGTTATCTGAACGTGTTTTATTTGTAAAGGTCTTTATTTATTTGGTAGCGCTGCATCTTGTCGTAAAGGGTTTTTCTTGGCACATTCAATTGGCACATTGTCTGTTTAATACTACCGTTGTTTTCTAATAAAGCGCCTTCAATGGCTGCTCTCTCAAACTCCGCTACTTGCTCTGCAAGGCTTGAGGAAGACTTAGCGACTGGGTTCGATTCTCCCAACTGAATTAACTTACCCAATAGCACAAAACGCTCTGCAGCATTTCTGAGTTCTCGAACATTGCCAGGCCAGTCATGGCTCATCAGTTGCGCTAGATCTTGGGGTGACAAGCTAGGTGAGCTTTTGCCATAACGTGAAGCTGCTACCAACAGAAAGTGGTGAAAGAGGGCGGGAATATCTTCTTTTCGTTCGCGTAGTGGCGGGAGATCCAAGGTCACGACATTGAGCCGATAATAGAGATCCTGACGGAAAGTACCTTCTTCAGCTGCGTGTTTTAAATCGACCTTTGTTGCGGCAATCACTCGAATATCTAAAGGCAATAATTCATTGGAACCGACACGCTCAATCACGCGCTCTTGTAATACCCTCAATAAACGAATTTGGGCTTGGATAGGCATCGACTCGATCTCATCCAAGAAAAGTGTGCCGCCTTGTGCAAACTCAAATTTACCGATACGACGGCTTTCGGCGCCAGTGAATGCGCCTTTTTCATGGCCGTAGAGTTCACTCTCAATTAAGTTCTCTGGAACCGCTCCACAATTTACGGCGACAAAGTTTTGGTTCCGGCGAGAGCTTTGCTCATGTAAAGAGCGAGCGATTAACTCTTTCCCTGTACCGGTCTCACCAAACAATAAAATATCGGCGTCGGTATCGGCGATTTGGGTGATGGTCTCTCGTAATATTTGGATGCTAGAGGTTTCACCAATAACTCGTGGACCAAGGGTTTTACTGGCTTTAAGTGACAGGCGCAGTTTTTCATTTTCATTGGTTAGTTTGCGCTTCTCAATCGCCCGCTTAACCGTTTCAACCAAATGTTCTGGCGCAAAAGGTTTCTCAATGAAGTCGTAAGCGCCTTGATGAAGGGCTTGCACAGCCATGGAAATATCACCGTGTCCCGTGATCATGATGACGGGTAAGTTTGCATCGCGTTGAGTCAAAGTTGTCAGCATATCCATACCAGAAATGCCCGGCAAACAGATATCAGTGACCACGACGCCAGCTTCTTCTCCTTGCTGCATCGCTATTAAAGCCGATTCTGCATCCACAAAAAACTTGGCGTCGATATCCGCCAGTTCAAAGGTCTGTTCTATAGCGATTCTGAGATCGGCCTCATCATCAATAAAAAACACCTGACACATGATCTTATCCTTTTGATGGTTCAGTGTTGTAAGAAGTGATAGGTAAACACAATGAGAATCGAGCGCCGCCTTGTTCTCGATTATGGGCACATAATTTTCCATTCATACTGGCTAAGATTTGTTGCGAGATAGAGAGACCCAAACCTAAACCGTTCAGTTTAGTGGTTAGAAACGGCTCACATAAATCAGAAAGTGAGAAAGAGCCAAGCCCTGGGCCATTATCATCAACATGAATCCAAACCAAATCAGTGTGCTCATCGTGTTCTACAGATAATTCTACCTGTTTGTCTTGTTGTTCTTTGAGTGCTTCTATCGCATTAGTCAGTAAATTGACCAACACTTGCTCCAGTTGAATAGTATTGATCTGCACTTCAACATCATGCTCTGGCAAATTTGTTTCTAACGTAACGCGCCCTGATTTAAATGCGGGCTTCATCAGTTCTTTTACAGAGGCAATCACAGGGAACAATCGAGATTGAGCCAACTCGTCACCACTGGTTTTTTTGGCGAAAGAGCGAAGTTGCTGACTGATATTTGCCATACGGTCAGTGAGAGCAGAAATGCGAGTGAGATTATCTTCCACTCGCTCATATTTTTCTTTTTTTAGAAACAGCTTGCCGTTCTCCGCAAAGCTACGAATTGCCGCAAGTGGATTATTCAGTTCGTGGCTGATACTGGCCGACATTTGTCCTAACACCGCGAGTTTCGCTGCTTGCACCAATTCGTCTTGAGTAACGCGTAAAGTTTGCTCGGTATCGATACGCTGTGCGATCTCCGCTTGCAACTCGGCAGTCCGTGCCATGACTTGATATTCCAACTTTTGATTGGCTTCTTGTTGAATTCGTTCAAGTTGCAAGTGACGCTGTTGACGGTGATAGATAAGCTGACCAATTAAAAACAAAACCATGAATGCTAGAGTGAGTACAAAGATGTAACCCATGGTGAACCAAACGATCGACTGTTTAGGAGACAGCACACGAATAGTCAGTTTGAGTTCGGGAAGGGGCAGCGAAGAGACCACCAAGGTTCCTTTATTGTATGGGTAACCCTGTTTAAGCTCAGAATGCACCTCGTCCAAACTACCCACTAATCCAAGCGTTTCAATTGGCGCATCAAGATATTGTTGGCTTGCCCAAACTTGCTTTTTCTCTTTTTTTGTCAGTGGTTGTAAGCTTTTGAGTAGCCATTCACTTCGGCTACTCATGAAAACAATTCCGTATGGGTCGCTGGCGACAAAAACACTGTTAGGTTGCTGCCAGTTGTCCTCTATCTTACTTAGGTCCATCTTCACCACGACGACACCAAGTACACCGCCAGCGTATACGATGGGATAAGAATAGTAGTAGCCACGTTTACCAGATGTTGAGCCCAGTGCGTAGTATTGGCTTCTTTTGCCTACAATGGCTTGTTTGAAATAAGGGCGAAATGCAAAATTTCGCCCGATAAAGGAGCGCTCTTTACGCCAGTTGCTGGCTGCGATCGTTGTACCCCATTGATCGATTAAGTACGTATCCGCTGCTTCAATCACGCCATTAACGGATTCTAAATACCGATTAGTGATTTCCAGTTGCGCACTGTTGTTGGGGTGCTGAAGCGCTTGATAAAGAGGATCATCTTTAGCTAGAAGATTTGGGATATGGGCGTACTTATCGAGTTTATTTTTTATATGGCCAGAAAACTGCTCCAGCTGTGATTGGTGTTTATCAAGTAGAGATTGATAACTGGTCTGCCAAACCCAATGGCCACCGATAATTGCGCACAGGAAATAGAAAGCAAAAAATGTCAGCAGAATCCGTTTTTTTTGCGACATCCTTACACTCCTTACAACTTCCTTTGGTCACGTAAGAAAATGTTAATAGTTTGTAGGAAGGATTAGGGATTTAGTTTTCAACTCTGTGGAGTAAAACAAGAGCAAGATCTCTTTTTAGGCTTTTCGATAAAAAAACCGGTCGATTCTCTTGAAAAAGTCGCTATTGTCCCCATTCTAGATATGCTGGCGATGCTTAGACGGTGTCTGAATCGCATTTTTGAAGAAAAAATGGGTCAGCATTCGAGAATTTAGCGCAGACAATGTCCACATAGTGGCTATTGGCTCGACAGGGTTGCGACAGATCGCTAGAATGTCGCGTCTAAAAATTCTGTCCTGAGGCTAATAGGAGATACCTTTGGTTATTTTATCGAAGATATCACTGATTAGTCCGGTACTGACAACCAGTATCGATACTCGATTTTAAATTAGGTGTTCGGACAGAACACTACACAAGGATGAAGCGTAAGCTCCTCTGAGTTTCGCTCATACGCTCGGAAAACCGAGCCACTTTAGAGGTTTATATATAATGCAAGTTACTGTTGAAACGCTAGAGGGCCTAGAGCGCCGTCTAAACATTACTGTTCCAGCTGCAAACATCGAAGACGCTGTAACAGCTGAACTACGCAACATCGCTAAAAACCGTCGTTTCGATGGTTTCCGTAAGGGTAAAGTGCCTCTAAAAATGGTTGCTAAGATGTACGGCAAAGCAGTACGTCAAGACGTTCTTGGTGAAGTAATGCAACGCCACTTCATCGAAGCTATCGTTAAAGAGAAAATCAACCCAGCTGGCGCTCCAACTTTCGCTCCTGTAGAGAACAAAGAAGGTTCAGACCTAGTTTTCACTGCAACTTTTGAAGTTTACCCAGAAGTTGAGCTTAAAGGCCTAGAGAGCATCACTGTTGAAAAACCACTAACAGAAGTTAAAGATGCAGACGTAGAAGAGATGATCGATACTCTACGTAAGCAACAAGCAACTTGGGTTGAAGTTGAAGAAGCAGCAGAAGATGGCAAACGCGTAAGCATCGACTTCGTTGGTTCTATCGACGGTGAAGAGTTCGAAGGCGGTAAAGCTGAGAACTTCCCTCTAGAAATGGGTGCTGGTCGCATGATCCCTGGTTTCGAAGACGGTATCGCAGGTAAAACTGCTGGTATGGAATTCGACATCGACGTGACTTTCCCAGAAGATTACCACGCTGAAAACCTAAAAGGTAAAGCAGCTAAGTTCGCAATCAAAGTGAACAAAGTTGAAGCTCGTGAACTTCCAGAACTAAACGACGAGTTCGTTGCTAAGTTCGGTGTTGTTGAAGGTGGTGTTGAAGCACTTAAAGCTGAAGTTCGTAAGAACATGGAACGCGAACTTAAGCAAGCTGTTAAGAACCGCATCAAAGAGCAAGCGATTGACGGTCTAGTTGAGCAAAACGACATCAACGTACCATCAGCGCTTATCGAGCAAGAAATCCAAGTTCTACGTCAACAAGCTGCACAACGCTTCGGTGGTAACCCAGAAGCTGCTGCTCAGCTTCCACGTGAACTGTTCGAAGAACAAGCTAAACGTCGCGTAGTTGTTGGTCTTCTACTAGGTGAAGTAATCAAATCTGAAGAGCTAAAAGCGGACGACGAGAAAGTTAAAGCTCTAATCGAAGAAATGGCTACTGCATACGAAGATCCATCAGAAGTTATTGCTTACTACGAGCAAAACGAAGAAATGATGAACAACATGCGCAACGTAGCTCTAGAAGAGCAAGCAATCGACGCGATCATCGCTAAAGCACAGGTTTCTGAGAAAGAAGTAGGCTTCAACGAGCTACTTAACCAACAACAACCTGCTGCTTAATAAGCAATATCTTGCGTAGAAGGTTGACTTAACGTTAACTATTCTGCTAACAATGGTCCGTATGATAGTCATCATCCGGGCCATTTATTTTAGGGACATAAGAATATGAGCTACCAAGAAAAAAATGCAATGTCGCCAATTATGGACGCGCTAGTACCAATGGTGGTTGAACAAACTTCCCGAGGCGAACGCTCTTACGACATCTACTCACGTCTGCTTAAAGAGCGCGTGATTTTTTTAACGGGTCAAGTGGAAGACCACATGGCAAACCTTGTCGTGGCTCAGCTACTTTTCCTAGAATCTGAAAATCCAGATAAAGATATTTTCTTATACATCAACTCTCCAGGCGGCAGCGTAACAGCAGGTATGTCTATTTACGATACCATGCAGTTCATTAAGCCAAATGTGAGCACAGTATGTATGGGTCAAGCATGTTCAATGGGTGCCTTCCTGCTTGCAGGTGGTGCGCCAGGTAAGCGTTATGTACTGCCTAACTCACGTGTAATGATCCACCAACCATTGGGTGGTTTCCAGGGTCAAGCTTCTGATATCCAAATCCATGCTCAGGAAATCCTGACGATTAAACAGAAGCTAAACAAGTTGTTAGCAGAACATACAGGCCAACCTCTTGAAGTCATTGAGCGCGATACTGATCGTGATAACTTCATGTCATCAGAGCAGGCTGTGGAATACGGTATCGTGGATGCAGTGTTAAGCCACCGTGGCGAGTAATTAGCCAGCGCATTTTGGCAAAAATTGATATACACTCATTCATGAAGAGTAAAGGCTAAGAGGTTAGCGAATGACAGATAAAAGCAAAGAAAGTGGCAGCGGTAAATTGCTGTACTGTTCTTTCTGCGGCAAAAGTCAGCACGAAGTTCGCAAGCTAATCGCAGGTCCGTCAGTGTACATTTGCGACGAGTGTGTCGACTTATGTAACGATATTATTCGCGAAGAAATCAAGGATGTTCTCCCTAAGAAAGAATCTGAAGCGTTACCAACGCCAAAACAGATCCGTGAACACCTTGATGACTATGTGATCGGGCAAGATTACGCGAAAAAAGTGCTCGCAGTTGCGGTATATAACCACTACAAGCGTTTACGCAATGGTGATACAACGAGCGAAGGTGTGGAGCTTGGTAAGAGTAACATCCTTCTAATTGGTCCTACAGGTAGCGGTAAAACACTACTTGCGGAGACATTAGCTCGATTCTTGGATGTGCCATTTACAATGGCAGACGCGACGACACTAACCGAAGCCGGTTACGTAGGTGAAGACGTTGAAAACATCATCCAAAAGCTTCTGCAAAAATGTGATTACGATGTAGCTAAAGCAGAACGCGGCATCGTTTACATTGATGAAATTGATAAGATTTCACGCAAAGCTGAAAACCCATCTATTACGCGTGACGTATCTGGTGAAGGTGTTCAGCAGGCGCTACTAAAACTTATCGAAGGTACGGTTGCATCGGTTCCACCTCAAGGTGGTCGTAAGCATCCTCAGCAAGAATTCCTACAAGTGGACACATCTAAGATCCTGTTCATCTGTGGTGGTGCTTTTGCTGGCTTAGACAAAGTGATTGAGCAGCGTGTTGCAACAGGTACAGGTATTGGCTTTGGTGCTGAAGTTCGTTCGAAGAATGAATCGAAGACGGTAGGTGAGCTATTTACTCAAGTTGAACCTGAAGACTTAGTGAAGTACGGCCTCATTCCAGAATTCATTGGTCGTCTACCTGTAACAACAACACTGACTGAGCTTGATGAAGAAGCGTTGATTCAGATCCTATGTGAACCGAAGAACGCACTGACCAAGCAATATGCAGCATTGTTTGAGCTAGAAAACGCTGAACTTGAATTCCGTGAAGATGCGCTGCGCGCTATCGCGAAAAAAGCAATGGAGCGTAAAACAGGTGCTCGTGGCTTACGCTCGATTCTTGAAGGCGTGCTACTTGAAACCATGTACGAATTACCATCTGCAACAGACGTTAGTAAAGTCGTGATTGATGAGTCCGTCATTAATGGCGAGTCAGAGCCACTGCTTATTTACAGTAACGCAGACAATCAGGCAGCTGGAGCAGAGTAAATTCAGCCATAATGAAAAAGGAGGTAAGTAATTACCTCCTTTTTTTATTTCTCTTATTGAATCCAAACAATTAGCCCCCATATACTGCCTTAAGTAATACGTTAAACGTGAAAGCGGAAGAGAGAATTATATGAACTTGGAACGTTCCGAGCGTATCGAGATCCCGGTACTACCTCTACGTGACGTAGTGGTCTACCCACACATGGTTATTCCATTGTTTGTTGGTCGTGAGAAATCGATTAGCTGTCTAGAAACGGCGATGGAAACCAACAAACAAGTTCTTCTTGTGGCACAAAAGCAAGCGGATACTGACGAGCCTACGGTTGACGACCTATTTGACGTAGGTACGGTAGCCACCATTCTCCAGCTCTTGAAGCTTCCGGATGGCACAGTAAAAGTATTGGTCGAAGGCCAGCAGCGAGCAAAAATCAATCACTTTAAAGAGAGTGACTTCTTCCTAGCGGAAGCTGAATTTGTTGTTACGCCAGAATTGGATGAGCGTGAGCAAGAAGTGATTGTTCGCAGCGCGATTAATCAGTTTGAAGGGTTCATTAAGCTAAACAAGAAGATTCCACCAGAAGTGCTAACGTCACTTAATGGTATCGACGAAGCCGCACGCTTAGCGGATACCATTGCGGCTCATATGCCGTTGAAGTTGGTGGATAAGCAGCAAGTGCTTGAAATTGTTGACGTCACTGAGCGTCTGGAATTCCTGATGGGCCAGATGGAATCAGAGATCGACTTGCTGCAAGTTGAAAAACGAATTCGTGGTCGCGTTAAAAAGCAAATGGAAAAATCTCAGCGTGAGTACTATCTGAATGAGCAAATGAAAGCGATTCAGAAAGAACTTGGTGAGATGGAAGACGCACCAGACGAGTTCGAAACGCTACAGAAGAAGATTGACGAATCAAAAATGCCTCAAGAGGCACGTGAAAAGACAGAGCAAGAGCTGCAAAAGCTTAAGATGATGTCTCCAATGTCTGCTGAAGCAACAGTGGTTCGTAGCTACATCGATTGGATGGTCAGCGTTCCTTGGGCTAAGCGCTCAAAAGTTAAGAAAAACTTAGCGAAAGCAGAAGAGGTTCTTAATGAAGATCACTACGGTCTAGAACGCGTCAAAGAACGTATCCTTGAATACCTGGCGGTTCAAAACCGTATCAACAAGCTAAAAGGTCCTATCCTTTGTCTTGTTGGTCCTCCTGGTGTCGGTAAAACATCTCTTGGTCGTTCAATTGCTTCAGCTACAGGCCGTAAGTATGTTCGTATGGCGTTGGGTGGTGTGCGTGATGAAGCGGAAATTCGTGGTCACCGTCGTACTTATATCGGCTCATTACCAGGCAAATTGATCCAGAAGATGTCGAAGGTTGGTGTGAAGAACCCGCTGTTCTTATTGGACGAAATCGACAAAATGTCTTCAGATATGCGTGGTGATCCGGCATCGGCTCTACTCGAAGTCCTTGATCCTGAACAGAATAACTCGTTCAACGATCACTACCTAGAAGTGGATTACGATCTCTCTGACGTTATGTTTGTTGCGACATCGAACTCGATGAACATCCCGGGTCCATTATTAGACCGTATGGAAGTTATTCGTTTATCTGGTTACACCGAAGACGAGAAGCTGAACATTGCAAAACGTCACCTTGTTGATAAACAAGTGAAGCGCAATGGCTTGAAAGCGGATGAGATCGTCATTGAAGATTCTGCAATTATTGGCATCATTCGTTACTATACGCGTGAAGCGGGTGTCCGTAACTTAGAGCGTGAGATTTCTAAGATCTGCCGTAAAGCAGTGAAGAACATCTTGTTGGATAAGGACATCAAGTCAGTAACGGTAACGATGGACAACCTAAAAGAGTACTTAGGTGTTCAACGTTTCGATTACGGTAAAGCGGATGAAAGTAACCGAATTGGTCAAGTAACTGGCCTAGCTTGGACAGAAGTGGGTGGCGATCTATTAACGATTGAAACTCAATCAATGCCAGGTAAAGGTAAGCTGACACAAACGGGTTCTCTTGGTGATGTGATGCAAGAGTCTATCCAAGCAGCAATGACAGTGGTTCGCTCTCGTGCAGAAAAGCTAGGTATCAATACTGACTTCTACGAGAAGAAAGATATTCACGTACACGTACCGGAAGGCGCGACACCAAAAGATGGCCCAAGTGCGGGTACAGCAATGTGTACGGCATTGGTTTCTTCTCTGACAGGCAACCCTGTGAAAGCAGAAGTAGCGATGACGGGTGAAATCACACTGCGTGGTGAGGTTCTACCTATCGGCGGCCTAAAAGAGAAGTTACTTGCGGCACACCGTGGTGGCATTAAGACAGTGCTAATTCCAAAAGATAACGAGCGTGATTTGGAAGAGATTCCTGATAATGTTATCGCTGATCTGGAAGTTATCCCTGTACAGTGGATTGATGAAGTACTGAAAGTCGCACTAGAGCGAGACCCGACGGGCGTTGAGTTTGAGTCTCAAAAATAGTGATGTGTAGCAAAAATAAGTAAAAGTTTACGCTGATAAGCCCAAAAAGGCTTGTCAGCGTTTTTTTTGGGCGCTAAGTTAGTTTCGATAGCTGCCAGCCCTTGATGAATAAGGGGTGGAGCATATTTTCTTAACAATGGAACGAAAGTCATCACAAAAATAATCACAGATGACACAAAGGGGAAATTACAGTGAATAAAACTCAGTTAGTAGAACAAATCGCAGAAAATGCAGATATTTCTAAAGCGTCAGCGGGTCGAGCTCTAGATGCATTCATCGAAGCAGTAAGCGGAACTCTTCAATCTGGTGATCAAGTCGCTCTAGTTGGCTTTGGTACATTCAGCGTTCGTACTCGTGCTGCACGTACTGGTCGTAACCCAAAAACTGGTGAAGAAATCCAAATCGCAGAAGCAAAAGTACCAGCTTTCAAAGCTGGTAAAGCACTGAAAGACGCTTGTAATTAATCACGGCGTTATTTCTGTAACCGGCCATTTGCTTAACTTTTGCTCAAACAATAAGTTTCGAACAAAAATTTACAAACTTCGAGCCGAACTTTCTTAAATTATGCGCATCATACTGATGCGCATTTCTTTTTCTGATATTATTGCGCCATTATTTCTATTAGATAGAAGCAGTAGGCTTCAATTGTGGAGAGCAGTTAAATTATGATGGATCGACTACGCGAAGGCGTGAATAGCATCGCGGTCAAAATTATCCTTGGACTTATCATCCTGTCTTTCGTATTTGCAGGTGTAGGTAGCTACATCGTTGGTGGTAGCAACAACTCTGCAGCGAAAGTCGGTAACACTGAGATTCCTCGTGGTGAGTTCGAGATGGCATACCAAAATGAGCGTAACCGTATGCAAGCTCAGTTGGGTGACTACTTCTCTCAAATGCTGGCTGACCCTGCATATGTTGAATCTTTCCGCAAATCCGTTTTAGATCGAATGATCAATGACGTGTTGCTTGACCAACAAGCTGAAGCTTTGGGTCTGCGAATCAGCGACACTCAAGTGCGTAGCATGATTCTAGACATGCCTCAGTTCCAATCTAATGGTCAGTTTGATCAAGAGATCTATCAAGCTTCTTTGCGTCGTGCAGGCTTTTCGCCAGACTCTTTTGCTGAGTACATGCGTCGTGAATTGGTTCGTGAGCAACTGCTGAATGCGCTACAAAACAGTGAATTTATTCTGCCGGGTGAAGTACAAGCAGAAGGCAAGCTGTTCACTCAAACTCGTGATATTCGCACGATTCAGATCGACTTAGCGGAGTTTGCGAAAAATATTGAATTGACCGACGAAGAAATTCAAGAGTACTACAAAGCAAACCCAGACAACTTTACACGTCCAGAGCAGGTTAAAGTCTCTTACATCGAACTGTCAGCTGAAGCGCTAAAGGAACAAGTTAATGTTTCTGATGCTGAGGTGAAAAAGTACTACGACGAGCACTTAAACAAATACTCTTCAGAAGAGCAACGCCGTGTCGCTCACATTCTTGTAGAAGGGGACGATGAAGCAAAAGCGCAAGCTATCCTAGATGAGCTAAACGCGGGTGCAGACTTTGCGACGCTTGCTCAAGAGAAATCTGACGATTTTGGCAGCGCTGAAAACGGTGGTGACCTAGGTTGGATTGAGCGTGATGTGATGGACCCTGCTTTTGAAGAAGCGGCATTCGCACTGAAGAATCCTGGCGATACGTCGGGTCTAGTAAAGTCGGACTTTGGCTATCACATTATCAAGCTTGAAGAGCTAAAAGATTCTGTGGCGAAGCCATTTGAAGAAGTCGCTGCTGAAATCAAACAAGAGATGGTGGACCAACAAGCGATCGATCAATTCTACGAGTTGCAAAATGAGCTTGAGCGTGTAGCGTTTGAATACCCAGACTCATTGTATGATGCTTCTCAAGCGGTTAACCAAGAAGTGAAGACAACAGACTTTATTTCTCAGGTTGATGCACCTGAAGTGCTTCGTAGCCCTGCGGTAATGCAAGCTATCCTTAGTCCTGAAGTTAAAGAAGATGGCCTAAACTCTGAAGCTATCGAAGTTGCGCCTGAGCATATTATCGTTGTTCGTGTTGAAGATGCGCGTGACGAGACAGTTCTTCCACTAGAAGAAGTGAAAGATCAGGTTGTTGCAGAGCTATCTCGTGTTAAAGGTGAGCAAGAAGCGATGGAACTTGGAACACAAGTCGTTGCGGCATTGAAAGAAGGTAAGACGAACGTGCTTGCTGAAAACAATCTTGCCTTTGGTGAACAAGAGACAGTAGACCGTCGTTCTCCGTTAGCAACAACGGTATTCGCGATGGCAAAACCAGTCGATGGTAAACCAGTATACGGTCAGTCTAAAGATCTTGAAGGTAACATCATTATCATCGAGCTTGATGCTGTAAATGCAGAGCTAGATAGTGAGTTAGAAGATCAAGTTGCGATGCAAATGCAGCGTGCATCTTCTCAGCAAGATTTATCATCTGTACTAGCCGTACTGCGTGCAAATACTGACATTGAGTACTTTGTTGTGAGCAACTAAGCACAATTAGTGTAATTTGTATGTTGAATAAAACGGACCGCATAAGCGGTCCGTTTTATTTTTGTCTTTATGAACTTCAATCATCAATAGGCATTACTTAAATTAGTGCGCGTTTAAGTGATAGCGGCCGTTGTGAATTCCGGGTCATCTCAGTTTGTTAAATGCATAACCATATTGCTTTCCATTGCAAACTTGATAGTGACTCGCTCTCGACGACTGTTTTTAGCCTACTATTTTGGAGATTGTATGTTCAATATGAAATGGATTTTGACATTGTGCTTATTTGTTTTTGCACCTTTTAGCATGGCTGCGGATTCAGCCACTGACAAATATGAAGGAATTGAAATTACTGTAAATATCAACACGGCCACTGCTGAAGAAATTGCGACCATGTTGAAAGGTATAGGTGAGAAGAAAGCGCAGAGTATAGTGGACTACCGCGAGGAACATGGCCCTTTTAAAACGGCAGCAGATTTGAAGAGCGTAAAAGGCATAGGTGAAGCGACAGTTAAGAAAAACGAAGACCGCATTTTACTGTAGCTTGATGTATTGCAGATATTGAGTCTGAATTCAGAACAATATCTGTTTCCCTATTACTGCTTTCCCGAACCAGCCCCTCTTTCGTGGTTCGGGATTTTTTATCCGAATAAACGACGGCGAAGGCCTTTTTCCAGTAAAGCCATTACTAACCCACCGAGTGCGCCAAACATATGAGCATCAATAGCAACGTTTGCACCGATAAGCTCAGCAGTACTGCTGGATGGGCCATAGACCTGCTCCCATGCTACTTTGGCGATTAGCCCTCCGACTAACAACACACTGCTTCTTCTGCTTTCAAAGACTTCTCTGAGCGCCCAAAATCCAAACAATCCGTGTAATACGCCGGATAAACCCACGTACACCGACATGTTGGTAAACAAATTCAGCGCACCAACACATGCACATAAGATTGAAAAAACGATAAGGAAGTTACGAGTGCTTGGGCGAAAAATAAAAGTAATGATCCACAATCCGGCGAGGTTCATTCCTAAGTGCGCAAAGTTGGTATGTGTGAGATTTCCTGTTACGATTCGCCACCATTCACCATGGCGTATATTGTAGCTGTGCCACTCGGTTAGGCTTGCCATTGGTTCAAATTGAAGTATCAAACAGATCACGCTGATAATACTCAGCAAGGTATAAAGGTTCACTCTATGTCTCGTTATTGTTCTCGTTGTGGAAAATCGCAAAAAGCGTGTATTTGCCAATGGATTGTACCGCTGGCAAGCGAGGTAGAACTTATCATTCTTCAGCACACGAGTGAAGAACATCGTCCGCTTGGTACGGCACGGATTCTCAATTTGAGTTTAGATAACTGTATTTGTTTGATAGGAGAGGACTTTTCTTGTGATGATGCCTTAAATCACTTATTAGCGGATGAGTCATATCAACATTTTGTTCTTTACCCATCAGAAGAGTCACGATGCATTTCTGAAATCACTCAAGCGAGTCATAGTGTATCTAAGAAAATACGTTTGATTTTGCTCGATGGTACGTGGAAAAAAGCGTACAAAATGTGGCAACTCTCAAGCAACTTACATCCACTCCCAACCGTGCAGTTGCCTAAGCAACTACAAGGGCACTACACCATTCGTAAGGCGCCCTCTGAGAATAGCTTATCGACAGTCGAGGCTGGTTATCATTCGCTTCGCTTGCTTGAACCCGAGCGCGACTTTACACCGCTTATGCATGCCTTTGAAAATATGATCGAATTCCAAATCGCCCAGATGCCTCCGGGCGTTTTTGAAAAGAATTACTTGAAAGGTTGAGTGTTACTAAAGAACGATGGAAGAGAAAAGTTGGCGGTGTAGCTTTTGCGCGTGACCATCGGTCATTGCAGAAATATAATCGGCGATGACCCTCATCTTATTGCTCTCGCTCTTCGCCTGACACCACAGATCTTTTGTATGAACGGGTAGTAATCGCTCTGGGTCTGCTGTTAACGCTTCAAAAATATCCATAATAATTTGCTGACCCTTATACTCAACGATCTGGACCTGCGGGACTTGGATAACGAAGGTGCTGACAAAGTGCTTGAGTACGTCAAGTGCACGTGCCATCTGTGGTTCTAAACACGCATTCCAAGACAGTAACGGGTTATTAAACGGCTCATCCACCGTTTTGATTGAAATGCTGGTCAGTAGCGCGTTAACCATACCACCGATAGCATCTTTCCGCTCATGGTGCTTACCGCTAAATAGCATCTGTCCGATGGAATCGATATGAGCTTCAAACCACGGGTCGCCACAGTCCGCTAATTGACTTGCTGCGCCTTCTTGCCATTGCTGACGTGTCACCATACCAAGTACGATTGCATCTTCTAAATCATGAACACCGTAGGCGATATCATCTGCTAGCTCCATGATTGAGCAATCGAGTGATTTAAAACGCGTTTTACTGTGCTCAAACTCCGATTCTGGCGTTGAACGCATCAGACTAAGCAATGCCTTGTCGTTGTCAGAAAGGGGTGCAATTACCCAATCAAATAAGTCTTTATCACAATCATAAATGCCTTTAGCTGGGCTCCAATCTTTTGCTTTTAGTTTACGTTGATGCTCGGCTGGTTGAGGCAACTTGACGGAGCGTGTTTGACTAATGAGGGCAGGGTACTTAATCAAACCAAGCAGTGTGCGGCGTGATAAATTCATTCCGAAATGCTCAGTATAAGGCTCTAACTTAGTGACGATACGAAAGGTTTGGGCATTCCCCTCGAAGCCGCCATGTTCGCGCATTACGTAGTTTAGAGCGACTTCTCCCCCATGACCGTATGGAGGATGCCCGATGTCGTGAGCCAAACATAATGAATCAATTAAGCTGTCTGATGGTAATAGATCACGGAACTCTGGCTGTTTTTTCTTTAACTGGGCGACGATACCGGTCCCTAGTTGCGACGCTTCTAAGGAGTGTGTTAACCGACTGCGGTGAAAGTCTTCCAAGCTATTGCCGTGTACTTGGGTTTTTGCTTGTAGGCGTCGAAATGCAGCCGAGTGAAGAATGCGCGCTCGGTCTCGTTGGTACGGGCTCCGATGGTCGTCTCGACGGATTTTATGCTCATCATCATGGCGCTCTTGCCATTGCGGGTGTAATTCAAACGACACGATTATCTCCGTAAGCTAACTGATTTCATCTAACGATAATTCGAAACTTGGGGCAAAGGTATTGAGAAAGTAAGCCATTTCAGGCGTTCTGCGTTCTTGCAAAGTGACGTCTAAGCGTTTTTTTGCCAGAGCGAACTCATGGTTGCCGGCGCTTAGTTCTTCAAGACATTTTAAATAGGCACAGATGGAATCGGCTTGCTTAACGATTTTTGCGTCCTCTTCGTGTGCAGAGTGAGAAAGAAGATAGGGGGCAAAATCATCGTGGAACTCTTCCGGTAACATTGAGAGTAATTTTTGTTCCGCTGCCGATTCTATCTTCTTATATTCTTTGGCAATTTCAGGGTTGTAATACTTCACTGGAGTTGGAAGATCACCCGTTAATACTTCACTGGAATCATGGTACATGGCAAGAATAGCGATGCGTTCTGGATTAAGGTTGCCGCCGAACTTTTTGTTTTTAATTAGGGCAAGGGCATGAGCGACAAAAGCAACTTGTAAGCTATGCTCTGAAACGTTTTCTGGTGAGACGGACCGCATTAAAGGCCAGCGTTGGATCAGCTTCATTCGAGCCAGGTGGGCGAAAAAATGGCTTTCTTTCATGGCTTTCTCCGTTTCTGGTGTAAAAAAGGAACTCACTAGGAGTTCCTCTAAGCATATGAGAGATCAGCACTAATTACTACCAGTGATTCATTACTGGCTGTAGGTTGATAGGAATCTTTCAAAACGTCCAATAGCGATTTCTAGATCTTCAACGTGCGGTAGTGTCACGATGCGGAAGTGGTCTGGTTTTGGCCAGTTAAAACCGGAACCTTGCACCAGTAAGACCTTCTCTTGTTTTAAGAAATCTAAAACCATCTGCTGATCGTTCTTGATGTTGTACATTTTAGTGTCGATTTTCGGGAAGAGGTACATCGCACCCTTAGGTTTGACACAAGAAACACCAGGAATCTGATTGATCAGTTCATACGCTCGGTTGCGCTGCTCTAATAAGCGTCCGCCTGGTAAAATCAGTTCATTGATACTCTGGTATCCACCTAACGCGGTTTGAATGGCATGTTGCATTGGTACGTTTGCACATAAACGCATCGATGAAAGCAGCTCCAAGCCATTCACGTACCCTTGAGCCAGATGTTTAGGCCCCGTTAGGAACATCCAGCCACCACGGAAACCACAAACACGGTAGGCTTTTGAAAGGCCATTGAATGTCATGACTAGCACGTCTTCAGTGAGTGTGGCGACTGAGGTATGTGTTGCACCGTCGTACAACACTTTGTCGTAGATCTCATCTGCGAAAATGATCAGTTTGTGCTTGCGTGCTATCTCAATCACTTCAAGTAGGAAGTCACGGCTGTATACCGCACCTGTCGGGTTGTTCGGGTTGATCAGAACAATGCCACGTGTCTTTGGTGTGATTTTCTTTTTGATGTCTTCAAGGTCTGGGTACCAGTCAGCTTCTTCATCACATAGATAATGAACCGGCTTACCACCAGATAGTGCAACTGAAGCTGTCCATAACGGATAGTCTGGTGCTGGGATCAGCATTTCGTCGCCATTGTTTAATAGCGCTTGCATGGCCATTACGATCAACTCAGACACGCCGTTACCTACATACACATCTTCGACATCTAGCGAGCGTATACCTTTACGCTGATAGTGTTGGACCACAGCTTTACGAGCAGAGTAAATGCCTTTGGAATCACAATAGCCTTGAGAAGTCGGCAGATTACGAATCACGTCGACTAAAATCTCATCAGGGGCGTCAAAACCAAATGGGGCAGGGTTACCAATGTTTAGCTTTAGGATTTTATGCCCTTCTTCCTCCATGCGCTTAGCATGTTTGAGTACAGGGCCCCTAATGTCGTAGCAGACATTGTCGAGTTTTGACGACATCCCGATATTTTGCATTGTTTAATTCCTAAAAATTCGTTAATTTCTTTATTAAAGTACAATAATTTGTTTTTTATTAGAATATATATCTGTAAATAATCTGTCTGCTGGTTAAGTTTTGCTCGCTTGCTATCACAGGATTTCGCAAAAGATCGCATACGACCTTGATTTGCTTTGGGTCTAAACTTAGAGTAGCCGTCAGTTACCATTTATCCTCACATACAACGAGGTTGATTTGTCACAGTTCCATCAAGCCGTAAAGAGAATTATCGAGCGAGTTCAGCAATCGGAAGGCAATCAAACACGTCTGGTCGAGCCCCTTAGCGAGAAACCTAATTTCTCATTTATTGATTGGCTTGATGCACAACCACTTTTCCCTAAGTTTTATTGGCAGTCCCGCGATACACGTGAAGAGGTCGTTGCACTAGGGCAATTGCACGCTTTTGTTGAGCCAGGTCCTGCTTATACCATTCTAGGTGAAGGGCAAAGAGTCTGGGGCGGGCGCTCTTTTGATGGACAGCATGAGAAGAATCGTCGCTGTATGCCTTCTTTTTTCTTTTTGCCTCAAATTGAGTTAATTCGTTTTGACCAACAGTGGTCTCTCGCAGTTAATATTTCAGAAGACAAAGCGCGAACTCTAGCTGGGTTGAATAAACTGGTTTGTGAGGTCGCGGCCTTAGCTCCAATTTCGTCTCACATCCGCTCTATTGTTCACACGCCAAGTCAGCCTCAATGGAATGAGTTAGTTCATAAGGTTCTGACTGGTATAGAGAATGATGATTTTAAGAAAGTGGTTTTAGCGCGTCGCTCTACCGTGCAGCTTGATAACACATTAAGTGCTGCACAGCTACTTAAAGCAAGTTACTTAAATAACCATCATAGCTTCCATTTCATGCTGAGCTTAGACAGTAAGCACAGTTTTATGGGGTCTACGCCAGAACGTTTGTATTCTCGCGTAGGGCATGAGCTACATACCGAAGCGTTAGCAGGTACGATTGGTCGGGGAGACAATGCCACTCAAGATATGGAGTTGGCGAATTGGTTATCCCAAGACCAAAAGAACCTCAACGAAAACCAGTATGTGGTGGACGACATCATTGATCGTCTATTACCGCATTCTGAAATGGTTGAAGTGGAAGCTGAACCGAGTTTGGTCAGACTACGAAAAGTGCAGCACCTTAAGCGAAATATTCACGCTAGTCTAAGAGCGGGGATAAATGGTGTTCAGTTGTTATCGGCGCTTCAGCCAACAGCGGCGGTTGCTGGCTTACCCCGACAAGAGTCCATGCAGTTTATTCTTGATAATGAGCCCTTTGCACGCGGCTGGTACGCGGGGTCAATGGGTTATATAAGCCATGAACGAGCAGAGTTTTGTGTCGCAATCAGAAGCGCGCTTGTGCTCGGTGATCAAGTACAACTGTTTGCGGGCGCAGGGATTGTGCCTGGTTCTGTGGCAGAACATGAGTGGGCAGAACTTGATAAGAAAATGTCGACGTTACTTACGCTGATTTCTGATCATCCGCCATTGGGAGTCGCATCATGAGTCATGACCAAGCGGTGCTCAATCGAGTTTGGTCAGAAACCATATTGATTGAGCTTCAGCGATTTGGCGTTAAGCATGTTTGTATCGCTCCCGGATCTCGTTCTACTCCTTTAACTTTAGAAGCGGCAGAACAGTCCGACTTTTCCATTCATACTCATTTTGATGAGCGTGGACTGGGCTTTATGGCTCTTGGTTTAGCGAAAGCTACTCAGGAGCCAGTGGCAATTATCGTTACCTCTGGTACGGCAGTGGCGAACCTATTACCGTCGGTTGCCGAAGCCAAACTTACTGGTGAAAAACTGGTGCTGCTGACAGCAGATCGTCCAGTAGAACTTGTCGGCTGTGGTGCAAACCAAGCGATAAATCAATTGGGTATTTTTTCACATCATGTTTCGGCCAGTTTGAATTTACCAAGCCCAAATTTAGCAACGTCGCTTAACTGGTTGCTGACCTCTGTTGACGAAGTTATGTTTACTCAGCAATTGCAGGGTAGTGCTGTTCATATTAATTGTGCATTTCCAGAGCCTTTGTATTCCAACGGCGCAAAAGCGGATTATCAAACCTACTTAGATTCGGTCGCCGGATGGCGAAAAGGAAGCGGCACTTATACTCAGCGTTTTAGCCATTTGTCACAGGCGAACATCCCGCCTTTTTCGGACAAAAAAGGCTTGGTTGTGATTGGCAGCTTACCGCTTGAACAAGCGCGTTCGGCGCAGGCGTTTGCACAAAAAATGGGATGGCCGGTACTTGCAGACCCGCAAAGTGGTTTGAGTTCGGATTGGGCGCATTACGATGTATGGCTTCAACTTCCCGAGTTTGCAAACGAGCTTGAATCTTGTGAACTTATTATCCAATTTGGTAGCCGAATCATCTCCAAACGTTTGAACCAATGGATTGATAAACAAGTTTCGCAGAGTCAACAAGATAAAGACGTTCAATACTGGTATATCTCGCCGCGTATGGACCGGAATAACCAAAATCATCTGGCGCAAATGCACTGGGTTGAGCCTCCTAAAACGTGGGTTTCTCGCATTAGTTTTGAGAAGTCAATATTTGCTGGGTGGGCTGATAGGTTAGTGAATGACGTTAAGCGAGTTCATCAACGTATCGAAGAAGCCTTCCTATCTGATTCAGCGTCTGCCATTGACGAAATTGCGTTGGCAGCAGACATCAACGAGCGCACAAAGAACGTAGATGTTTTCTTGGGTAATAGCTTGTTTGTTCGGCTTGTTGATATGTACGGAAAATTGGATGGTGTAGAGGTTTTCACTAATCGAGGCGCGTCAGGGATTGACGGTTTGTTTGCTGCAGCATCAGGCGTGCAACGGGCAAGAGGTAATCCGTTACTAATGTATATCGGTGACACAGCAGCACTTTATGATCTCAATTCTCTGGCGCTATTTTCTCACAATAAACTGCCGGCGGTACTTGTTGTTACTAATAATGACGGCGGTGCGATTTTTGATATGTTGCCAGTACCACCAGAGCGCAGGACGACATATTATCAAATGCCTCATGGTTATCAGTTTGAACACGCGGCAAAGCAGTTTGGTTTGGCGTATTTGCATGTTTCTACACTGGAGCAATTCCAATCATCTGTAAAAGAGCATTTATGTCACCGCCAAGGCACGTTGCTGGTCGAGGTTCAAACCCCACCTAATCAAGCTGCTGAGACACTCAAGGCATTTAATAAGAGTCTGAATGCTTTACTTTGAACGTTTCCCTGTATTAGAAAAACACCAAAGTAGAACGTTGCCCACTTTGGTGTTTTTGCATGGCTTACTCGGTAGCGGTGCCGATTGGCTCGCGTGTTTAAATGCATTACCCGAATATGAACGTGTTACGGTTGACCTTCCTGGTCACGGACGCAGCCAATCTATTTTTTGCTGCGATTTAAATGATTGCTGCAAACTTCTTGGTTCCACACTATCTTTATTATTTCCCTCACAACAACCACTTATTTTGATTGGATACTCTATGGGCGGCCGCATTGCGATGCATGGTATTGCCCATCAATGCTTTCCAGAGCTCAATATTGCAGGCGCGATTATTGAAGGGGGAAACTTCGGGATTCAAACTGAGTCAGAGAAACAGGTGAGATTAGAGAATGATGCTCGCTGGGCAATGCGTTTCAAAACTGAACCACTTGAACGTGTTTTGAACGATTGGTACCAACAAGCGGTGTTTTCTTCACTAAACCATGAGCAAAGACAAACATTCATTGCGAAGCGAAGTGATAATCTTGGCTCAGCGGTGGCGAATATGTTGATGTCGACATCGTTAGCCAAACAGGCATATTTGTTGCCCTCACTGCAAAAGCAGAACATACCAGTGTATTACTTGTGTGGTGAGAAAGACCAAAAATTTAGCCAACTGGCACAACGTAGCGGGTTGGCGTATCGACAAGTTGAAGGCGCTGGTCATAACGTCCATCAAGAGCAGCCCAAACAGTTTGCGATACATACCAAGCAAATAATTCAGTCTCACTTTGGTGAGAGTAACGAGAACAATGGGAATCACCATGGCTAAAACAGTAGGCATTTCTGAAGAAGAACTTTACGCTCCGGTTCAATGGAAAGATTGCGGCGAGAAATACGAGGACATTCATTACCATAAGTCTGAAGGTGGTATCGCGAAAATCACCATTGCGCGTCCTCAAGTGCGTAACGCGTTTCGTCCTCAAACGGTAAAAGAGATGATTGATGCGTTGGCAGATGCGCGTTACGACTCTGGTGTTGGCGTGATCATTCTGACAGGTCTAGGTGAAGACGCATTCTGTTCTGGCGGCGACCAGAAGATCCGTGGCGACTACGGCGGCTATAAAGACGACCAAGGTACACACCACCTAAACGTATTGGACTTCCAGCGCGATATTCGTACTTGTCCAAAACCAGTTATCGCATCGGTAGCGGGTTGGGCTGTTGGCGGTGGTCACGTTCTGCACATGATGTGTGACCTAACGATTGCAGCTGACAACGCTCAATTTGGTCAAACAGGCCCTAAAGTGGGTTCATTTGATGGCGGTTGGGGTGCATCTTACATGGCTCGCATCGTAGGCCAAAAGAAAGCTCGCGAAATTTGGTTCCTATGTCGTTTCTACAATGCTCAAGAAGCGGTAGACATGGGCCTAGTAAACACAGTTGTACCACTAGCGGATCTAGAGAAAGAAACCGTTCGTTGGTGTCGTGAAGTACTACAGCACAGCCCAATGGCATTGCGCTGCCTGAAAGCTGCATTAAACGCAGATTGTGATGGTCAAGCGGGTCTGCAAGAGCTAGCGGGTAACGCAACGATGATGTTCTACATGACTGATGAAGGCCAAGAAGGTCGTAATGCCTTTAACGAGAAGCGTCGCCCAGACTTCGATAAATTCCCTCGCAACCCATAATCCGTCTAAATGAGGAGCGTGTTAGCTCCTCTGTTCCTTTTTTCCTGAGCGCCTCGCCCTCTGGGAGGCTGGTGGGATTGCTCGTCAGAACGCTCAAATATACGGCATTACATAGGACTTGAATTATGCGTGAAGCGAAAATTTATCGTTATAGCTTGCCCATGGATAGTGGTGTCATCCTACGTAACAACAAGCTAACCGAACGTGTTGGTTATGTTGTTGCGCTTTCCGAAGATGGTAAAACAGGGCTTGGAGAAGTCGCTCCTCTTCCTGGTTTTAGCTTAGAGAGCGCCGAAGATGCGGGTGTTCAGCTACAAGAACAGGCGGAGCGTTGGGTTGCAGAGTTGGATGTGGATTATGCCAATATGTACCCGTCGGTTGCGTTTGGTTTATCGATGGCACAGCTTGAATTAGCTGGTGGCTTACCACAACAAGGTAAATACCAAACAGCGCCACTATGCACTGGCGACCCAGATGAGCTCATTCCAAAGCTGAACGAAATGGAAGGTGAGAAAGTCGCTAAGGTGAAAGTTGGACTTTATGAGCCAATTCGCGATGGCATGCTTGTGAACCTTTTTCTTGAATCAATCCCTCAATTAACGCTTCGACTCGATGCCAATCGCGCTTGGACACCAGAAAAAGCGCAGCAGTTCGCTAAGTACATTGCCCCGTCTCTGCGTCAACGAATCACGTTTCTAGAAGAGCCGTGCCGCTCTCCTGGCGATAGTCTCTCTTTTGCGATTAATACTGGTATTGCTATCGCTTGGGATGAAACATTGCAAGATGCGGTTCGTCGTGAAGATTTCCGTCTTGAAGATCTAACTGGTGTGAAAACGATCATCATCAAACCCACACTCATTGGTTCGGTGGATTTTTGTATTACACTGATAGAGAAAGCGAAGTCACTGGGGATGAAAGCAGTGATTAGCTCGAGCATTGAATCCAGTCTCGGTTTAACTCAATTAGCGCGCTTTGCCCAATGGCAGCTGCCTGATGAAGTTCCAGGCTTGGATACGATTGGCTTATTCAAAGCTCAGCTAGAGCAGGGCTGGCCTAAGTGTGAACTTCCCGTTCTTCCTCTAAAAGACCAGGAGATTGTGTGGCATTCTGCGTAGACAATATTGCGAAGGCGCCATGGAAATATTGGGCTCAAACGAGCCCTTTTTCTATTGCACTCAAGACATCAACAGAAGTATTAAACTGGCAACAACTCTCGAAGCGTATTGACCAATACACTCACTATTTGAATGACTTGGGTGTAACTCGGGGGGATGTGCTGACTTTGGTTGGCAAGAACCAAGTAGAAACACTGTTGTTTTATCTTGCCTCCAAACAGTTAGGCGCGCTCGCTGCGCTGACCATGGAACAACCACTAGATAAGTTGCAGGGTAAGCTTGCTACACTTTACAGGCCTGATCAAACTCGGTTTATCTGGTTTTCTCAGGAGTGCGCTTCGACCTTTTCTGAACATGATATACAAAAACTCAAGGCAACATTGCTTTCACCGCCTGTAGTATCACAGCAAGAGAGTGATTCGTTGACTGAAGATAGCTATCATCATGACCGGCTCGCTTCAGTAGTATTTACTTCTGGCTCTACAGGGGAGCCTAAAGCTGTGGTTCATACACATCGACAGCATCTTGCGTCTGCAGAGGGCTTGTTGCAGGAGTTCATTTTCACTCAGCAAGATGCTTGGCTATTATCGCTTCCGCTGTATCACGTCTCTGGATTGGCGATTGTCTATCGTTGGCTATATGTCGGAGCAACACTAAAAGTCGGTTCAGGGAAACTTGTTGATGATGTTCAGGGCGTATCACACGCTTCTTTGGTTGCGACTCAGCTCAAACGGTTATTGGATGATGATGCACATTTGTCATTGACACATGTGCTACTGGGCGGCAGCCACGTTGATCACGAGTTGGCACTACGAGCAACAGGGCAAGGCATTGAGACATGGTTAGGTTATGGGATGACGGAGGCGGCCTCTACCGTTACCGCAAAGAGAATTGACAGTACCAGTAATGCTGGGCATGTATTGGAGCACCGTAAGATAAAATTAGTTGACCAACGCATTTTTGTTGGCGGTAAGACATTAGCGGCAGGGTATTTCCATCAAGGACATGTTACCCCATTTCTGGATGAGAAAGGCTGGTTTGACAGCAAGGATCTTGGCGAGTGGCAAGGTGATGAATTAAAGATAATCGGCCGTGCCGACAATCAGTTTATCTCTGGTGGTGAGAATATCCATTGTGAAGAGATTGAAGCCGCTTTGAACCAAATTGATGGTGTAGTGCAGAGTATAGTGGTTCCAGTCGAAGACGCGGAGTTTGGTCATAGACCAGTAGCTGTGATTCAGACCAATGGATTGCGCAGCAAGTCGGAGTATGACCAGCACTTGCAATCAAAGTTAGAGAAGTTTAAATGGCCAGTGGGATACCATGTAATGCCAGAAACTCTACTAGAAGGTGGGATCAAAATTTCACGTAAGGCCGTGAAAGAGTGGCTGTTGTCATCACTTCAGCATTAGTCAATTTTGCTATGTATTAGTCATAAAGAGAATTTCGTATCCTTATAACTCTGAATCATAATTATGCTTCTTCGTGGAGAGAAAATGCATAAGGTTCAGGATGGCAAAGCTAGTTTTAATTGCGGCAGTAGCACTACAAATTGGTATCGCGATAAGTAGTGAAGGGCTAGCCCGCTCTCTTGCAGAGCTAACGGCATTTTTGATCGCTATTGCGTTGGTCGTTATATACAAAAATAGCAAACGGGAAATGCCGTCCCCTCAACGCGATAAGCAGACCACCAATATCTAAAACAGTAACCAACTTAGAGAAGTGGTCGAAATTAACACCCACAGAGTCACACCAAACAACAGTGGCTTAGCTCCAGCAGACTTTAGTTTTGAAATTGAAATGCTACAACCTATCAAGAACAGACATACAACCAACGCTTGCTTTGCTCCAATGAAAATGCCGTGATAGACCATTTCAAATTGAGGAAATAAGTCGCTAAACGCGATAGCTGCACAGTACCAAAAAATGAAATAAGGGATAGCTAGTTTTTTCTTTCCATTCTCTTTTTGGCCTCTTGAAAAGATGACGGCACTGATCAAAGCAACAGGAATGATCCATAAAGCGCGCGCGAGTTTCAATGTTGTTGCCGTCGTTAGTGCTTCTTCCCCATAGGCCGAGGCAGCCCCGACAACAGAAGATGTGTCATGAATGGAAATCGCAGCCCATGTGCCAAACGTGTGTTGATCTAGCCCTAAAGCATGTCCAATCACAGGAAACACAAAGAGTGCAATGGAGTTCAGGACAAATACCGTTGCCAGTGCTAATCCAATCTGCTCGTCTTTCGCTTTAATGGCCGGTGCCACAGCAGCAATTGCGCTACCACCACAAATTGCAGTACCTGATGAGATTAAGTAAGCGGTTACTCGCTCCAATTTAATTACCCTGGCAATGAGAGTGCCCATGATCAGTGTGCCTGTAATAGTGGCGATGATCAGGCCGATACCATCCGATGTGACTGCAAGTGCTTGCTCAAAGTTGATGCCAAAGCCTAAGCCAATAATCGAGTAAGACAGCAGCTTTTTAGTAAAAGAAGCGATGGGCAGCTCGGAAGGCACAAAACCAAAACTTGCGAGTAGAAAACCGATAACTAGAGCAATGGGAGAGGAGGCAAGAGGGGTTAGACAAAAAAGTAACGCCAATCCAAACAGGAGGTAGTTTCTATTCAAGGTTTTTATTCGCTGTTGTGAATGAAAGGGAGAGTATATCGCACTGGGTGTGGTCAGTTTGTCTTAATGATTTGAACACATGTTCAGTTATCCTAAACATGTGTTCAAGTGTATTTATCGCCAGTCGCCTCTAAGTTGATGCACTTTATCGAACATTGTTTTTGCCGTTGCTTCATTTGGTGGCACCGGTTGTCCTGCCTCAATTTCTAGCTTTGACCAAAATCGAGTCGGTAAGCCACAGCATGCGCGACCTTTTGCGCGGCTGAAATAGCTTCCCCATAAGCCTTTAAGTGCAACAGGTATGACGGGTACTGGGCTACGACGTAGAATGATATCAATACCGCGCATGAATTCATTCATTTCACCATCTGAAGTTAATCTTCCTTCAGGGAAAATACAGACGATATGACCTTCGCTTAGCGCAGCTTCCACATCGTTAAATGCACGTCTGATAGAGCTTCTGTTACTCGCTGAAATTGGAATTACCCCAGTTCGACGTAAAAAGCGCCTTAATGGAGGTAGGTTGGCGTAATCTTCCTCCATCACAAAACGAATCAACCTTGGGCATACGGCACTAAGTAGCAATGCATCCATGTAGCTTACATGATTACATACAATCAATGCCCCACCATGCTCGGGTAGGTTGTGTAGATTCTTATGCTTAACTCGATAGATGGTGTGCGTAAGCATCCACATGACAAAGCGAACTACAAAAATAGGAATTTGCAAAAAGATGTAAGCGGCGACTAAGAAATTTAAAACGGCTAACAATGCAAACAGCTGAGGAATTGTCATCTTGATTACACTTAGGCACACAATACCTAAGACAGCGCTGCCGACCATAAACAGAGAGTTAAAAATGTTGAGCCCTGCGATGACTTGAGCACGTTCGGTTTCCTTTGCTCGATGCTGCATTAATGCGTAAAGAGGCACGATAAACAAACCGCCCGAAGCGCCAATCATCAATAGGTAGAAAAATAATGGCCAAAAAGGCTCATATCTAAAGAAGTCTACAAAGTTATGGAAAGTAGGTAGATCATTGGGAATGGAAGTGGCCATTAGGTACCCAAATACCGTAATGCCAAAGGCACCAATTGGCACAATACCGACTTCGATACGATGGTTTGAGATCCAATTGCAAAGTAGCGACCCTAGCGCGATACCAATGGAAAATAGAGCGAGCAAGAAAGACACCGCACTCTCGGTGCCATTTAGGTAAATCTTAGTGAAATTCGGAAATTGTGTTAGATATGCGGCGCCTAAAAACCAAAACCAGCTTATTGCCATTATGCATTGAAAAACAACTCGATCGGATTTGGCGATAGAGAGCGTGTGTTTGGTTTGCTTGTATGGTTGCCAACGAAAAGAGAGATTGGGCGCGCTGGCTGCAGCAAAGGGGATTGAGCGGCTCGACAAGTAGCCTAACAATGCGAAGATCACGACACAAAATGCGGCAAGGTATTTTGCGTTGTCTGTAGAGGCTATAATCCCAGCGCCTAAGGTGCCAATAAGGATGGCGATAAAGGTACCAGCTTCAACAAGAGCGTTGCCGGGCACTAACTCTTTAGCATTTAACTTTTGAGGCAAAAGGGCATATTTAACTGGGCCAAAAAATGCTGACTGTGTGCCCATTAAAAACAGTAGCAATAAAAGCACACCATAACTTTCGGTTATGAATCCGATGGCACCTAACAGCATGATGGCTATTTCAAATAGTTTGACCTTACGAATAAACCATGACTTTTCATATTTGTCGGCTAATACGCCAGCGGAAGCAGAGAACAGAAAGAACGGTAGAATGAACAAGCCTGCCGCAAGGTTGATGAACAAATTGCTCGAAATAGGCAGTGCACTGGAGCCAGCGAATGCGACAAACAACAGCAAAACGTTTTTAAAAATATTGTCGTTGAAAGCGCCAAAAAATTGAGTAATGAAATAGGGCAGGAATTTTCTCTGCGTAAGTAAGGACGGCTGTCTGTCGGATGACATGGATAATCCTTTGTTACCAGTTCGTGAGGTAGTTAGAAAGAAGATTACTGATCAATTCTTTGCCATCAATCGGTTCACTAGAGAAAAACTTATCATCAACACTGAGTAAAGTAATGCCATGTACGCCAGACCAAAGGACTCGACTCGCTTGAATCACTTCGGATTCAGTACGATGTGGTGCGATTTGAGCCAATAGTGACTCTAGCATTCCCGTCATACCATCGATACGTTTGGCATGCCATTCCGGAAGTTCTGCTCCATTCATGTTGTGTTCGAACACTAACTGCCAACGGTATGGGTGTTTTTGAGCAAAATCGTGGTAGCAATAAGCGAGTTCAAAAAGCGCTTGATGGGAGTCTTTGCTGTCATTAGTCGCTTTGCGTGCTTCTTGAGATAACTCATCTAAAGTTTGAGCGACAACATGAAGCAACAACAAATTATAATTACCAAAAACATTTACCAATGTGCTTGGCACGTAACCAATCATGTTAGCGATTTTACGAAGACTGAGTTCGTGGTAAGAATTCTCATCTAAAAAGTTTTTGACCGTTGTTAACGTCAAATTCACTAACTCTTCTCGGGTGTGATCGTTTCTGCGCGCCATACTCTCAAACTACTTTATTGAACATCGTTCAATATGATAGTCAGCTACCTATTAACCGTCAACAAGGCAATGTGTCCAAGTGCCCTCAAGGTGTAGGATTCTGAGCTGTGTCACTGATTCTAATTCAAGTAAAACAATCTGGAGTATTAGTGAACTTATTCCATACTTTTTTACATTGATCAAGCGCCTTCAGCTGAATTGCAAGCAGTGTGAGCAGTCTGCATTTTTGGCAATATTCTGATACATGTCAGCTTCTATAAGCTATTTTCATCAATCGGTATACAGAGTATGATGACTTAAAAATCATCTTTGGCGTGCTACTGTTTGAAACAACGATTGTTTCGTCTTGAAAATGGGGCACTATCTTAGATAGCTAACTTTAAGGATAACGATGAAACGTTTATTTTCTATTGTTGCTTTATTGATGTTTACTGTTGCTGTAACGCCTATCGCGGAAGCGAAGAAGTTTGGTGGCAGTAAGTCTTTCGGTAAGAGCTACAAAACCGCACCAGCACCGAAACAACAGCAACAAAACACCAATACGGTCGGCAAAGATCAGACGACAAAGTCTTCAAGTAAGAAAGGCCTTATGGGTGGTCTGCTAGGCGGACTTCTGGCTGGTGGTCTACTTGCTGCATTCTTTGGCGGTGCTTTTGAAGGTATCCAGTTTATGGATATCCTAATTATTGGTTTGATTGCCTTTGTCATCTTTAAACTAATGCGCGGTATGCTAGGTGCGAAGCAGGGCAGTATGAACCAGCATCGTCAACAGCCTGCATTTGGTGGCAACGCATCTAAGTTTGAGCAACCAAACATGCAAAACTTTGAGCAACAACCAAACACAAATAATGGTGGCTTTGGTGGTTTTGGCGCTCAAACAGACGTACCACATAACTACCCACCGGGTTTTGACCAAGCAGCGTTCATTAATGGTTCTCGTGAACACTATCGAATCCTGCAAGGTGCGTGGAATCACAACCAGCTAGAAACTATTGAAGAATATGTTTCTCCAAGCTTGTTTGAAGACCTAAAAGCAGAGCGCGCGAAGCTCGACGGTGAGCAGCATACTGACGTAATGTACGTTGATGCGGAGATCGTCCGTGCTGATTACGATGCAAATAAAGCACAGCTTAGTCTGCAGTTTAGCGGTCGTTACCGTGACACAGTAGAAGGTGTTGAAGAAGAAATCGAAGATATCTGGCACCTAGAGCGTGACTTGACTGCGCCTAATGCGCCATGGTTAATCGTTGGTATTCAAGGCTAGTCACCTTTAAACCAATTTAGTCACTAGTAAAAATCCCGCATCCCCTGCGGGATTTTTTGTATCTATCATTTATATTTATTGTACGTGTTTTTATACAAACATCACTAATTGAGTCCGTTTGGTAATTTTGCGAACCCACTTTTTCTAGTAAGTCCTCAAGTGTTTTCCTAGTTATATTGAACATTCATATTAAGGCCATACGAACTAACAAAATCAAAATAGCTAGTACATTGTTTGTAGGGTAAAGATCTGCTCCTCAGCCTTTTGTTTGTGGAGCTTCACATGGGGTTGGTTGCTTTAGTGAGATTGAGTATAGGTTATACCAATCGTAGTAAATAACTGGTCATTCTAGCTTGTTAAAATACTCGATAACTGCGTTGCAATTTTTGATTGCAGAATAACTACTTATCGAAAAATTGCGCCTTGTTCTCAAGCATTTTCCCTACGCTATTTCTGATCACTTATTTACTGTGATAGGTATTAAATCGAGCAGAGTTTCGGTGAGGAGTGAAAGGTTCGTGGTAGTAGGACTATGCTATCAAGATCCTGAAACGAAAAAAGCCAGCTCAATGAGCTGGCTTCTTCAATATGGTGGAGGGGGACGGATTCGAACCATCGAAGGCAGTGCCGGCAGATTTACAGTCTGCTCCCTTTGGCCACTC
>NZ_JAWOVY010000016.1:0-108534 GCF_033340155.1 Vibrio sp. 1562 | reverse complement strand
TCAGCGAGGTGGCATTATAGAGATTGCGATCACATTGGCAAGCCCTTTTTCTCGTTTTTTTTGATTTTTTTATCGTTCGGATAAATTTGCATCAAAAGCGGTCAAAAGAGCACGTTATTTCTACAGTTCTCTAAATTTATCTGCGAAAAGAGCCACTTTTTCCCAATTGGTGTACTCCACCTCTTTGGTCGTATCGGTTTCGCCACCCGTCATCGACATAATGAACCTAATCATAGTTCTGTCGAACCAGCTATAACGTGGGTAATAAAGTGCACCAGCAAAAACACCGATTAGCGTTGGTTTCCAAGGCGA
Organism: Vibrio sp. 1562; assembly: GCF_033340155.1. Classification (NCBI taxonomy): domain Bacteria; kingdom Pseudomonadati; phylum Pseudomonadota; class Gammaproteobacteria; order Vibrionales; family Vibrionaceae; genus Vibrio; species Vibrio sp. 1562. Next base: position 108,222 of record NZ_JAWOVY010000016.1, on the reverse strand, counting down.
CTTAATTAGGAACTTGCGAATGTAGGCACTACCTTCAGGTGTATCCTTTCCTTGGTCCTCTTTACGAGCGGTTAGGTTTACGCAGAAAAATGCCACTTTATTTTGCTCCAATTGATTGAGGTTTCGCTCAATAAACTGGTATAGCTTTTTATTAAGATGGCCATAGCGAATAGAGGCGCCTATCAATACTCTGTCGTATTGGCTGAAGTCAATCGTCTCGACATTATGTAAATCCACCAGCTCACAATCGAAGTCTGGAAGTTGTTCATCTATATAGTGGAGAATTTTTTTAGTCTGCCCTTCGCGGGAAGAGTATAGAAATAATGCTTTTGCCACGATTTCCCCTTAGCTACGCCAAAACGTCGGCGTAAGTAGAATAAGTAAGGTAAAGATTTCCAAACGACCAAACAGCATAGAAACTATTAATACCCATTTTGCTTTGTCGTTAACATCACCAAAGTGAAGCGCCACTTCTCCCAAGCCAGGACCGAGGTTGTTCAGAGTCGCAGCCACCGCCGAGAACGCACTGAGCTCATCCATTCCTGTTGCAATCAACCCCAACATACAAACCACAAATACCAATGCGTATGCGGAGAAGAAACCCCAAACCGCATCGACAACACGTTGCGGTAGGGCACTGCCACCTACTTTGATGGTGTAAACCGCGCGTGGATGGACTAAACGTTTTAGTTCACGCGCACCTTGTAAGGTAAGAAGCAGGATACGGATCACTTTCATGCCGCCGCCTGTTGAACCAGCACAACCACCTATAAAGGAAGAGAACAATAACAGCACAGGTAAGAAGAGCGGCCAATCCGCAAAACCTGTTGTCGTAAAGCCCGCTGTTGTGGATATTGATACGGTTTGGAACAGAGCCTGATCGAAAGCATCGTATGTCGATGTGTAAGAGTGATGTTTCAGTAATAATAGAAAGCAAATGATAAATAGCAGCACTTGAATGAACAAGAAGGCGCGAAACTCAGGATCTTTCCAGTAATACTTGGGATGTACGCCACCTGATGCAAATGCAGCAAAGTGCAGTGTGTAATTACATGCAGATATAAGCAGAAAAACCACCGTAATCAGGTTAATCGCGTAACTATCAAAGTATCCGATGCTGGCATCGTGGGTAGAGAAGCCACCAATGGCAATGGTGGAAAAGCTGTGACTGATGGCATCAAATGGCGTCATACCAGCTAACCAAAAAGCCGAAGCACAGGCGATAGTCAGGCTCAAATAGATGTACCAAAGCGCCTTAGCAGTTTCTGCTATGCGCGGCGTCACTTTAGTGTCCTTGACTGGACCAGGGATCTCGGCGCGGTAAAGCTGCATACCACCAATGCCAAGTACTGGCAAAATCGCCACCGCTAATACGATGATTCCCATACCGCCGAACCACTGCAGTAACTGTCGATAGAATAGAATCGCTTTAGGTAACTCATCCAAACCAACAATAACGGTCGCCCCGGTCGTCGTGAGAGCAGAAAACGATTCAAAAAACGCATCTGTCACTGAGACGTTCGGGTTGTCAGCAATGAGAAAGGGGATCGAGCCTGCACTGCCAAGTACTGTCCAGAATAAGACGACAATAAGAAAGCCATCTCGAGCTTTAAGCTCGTGCTTATACCTGCGGTTTGGGTACCAACAAACGGCCCCACAAAACAGCAGAACAAAAAATGTCGTGACAAAAGGCACACCAGCACCATCTCGATAGATCAGCGCAACGAGTGCTGGCGCAAGCATAGTGACACTAAAGAGTGCGAGCAGTAGCCCGACGATTCGAATAATTGAACGAAATTGCATGGATAAATTGACTAGCGAAGCTGTCCCTGTTGCTTCCTGTTTTTCATTATTGTCCGTCTAGCGGAGTGACAATTGCCTTTGCCCCGCTTTTATTAATGATTGCTTGGGTAAACGCGCTCACTTCTCGAAGCTCAATTTCCACCACTAATACGACCTGATCGCTGTATTCAGCCTCGACTTCTATCGCACCAAATTGCGGCATGATTGATTGTGCGATCGGCATAAACCCATAGTCTAACGTTAGTCTGAGCTTTGTGGTTATTTTTTTCTCAATAGTTTGAAGCAGCTTGAGCGCTTGTTGTACCCCACCCCCATACGCTTTAACCAAGCCGCCTGTACCTAACTTGATTCCACCAGAGTATCGCGTGACCACAGCCGTGATCTCCCCCACACCAGATCCAGACAGCTGAGCAAGGATCGGTTTACCTGCCGTCCCTGAAGGTTCTCCATCATCACTAAAGCCCCACTGCATCGAATCTTCTGGTCGACTAGCAACAAAGCCCCAACAGTTATGTCTAGCATCAGCGTGTTTAGCTTTGATTTGATCAACAAATGCTTTTGCAGCTTCGATACTTGGCGTGTGTGCCAAATAAGTAATGAAGACGCTCTTTTTAATTTCTTCTTCAAATTGAGCGGGCTCTGCTGGAATCAGATAAGGCTTGTCATTCATAGGATTATGGATTCAGGTTTATTTGCCTGAAGTCTATCACGAGTGTGATTTACCCGTCGCATAAGATCTGCCACAGCGCACAATGTTAAACACTTGTTTAAAAAATGTATTGAAATTAGACAATCCACGATCCAAACTAACTTTACTGGTCAAACCAGAACAAAAATAAAACGACTTCCTCGATACCTATTTGCCGAGGTACACGGCGTCGTTGAAATAGGTATACAGACAATCCACGATTGTATGTCATGGAGATAGACAATGATTTACCAAGCCGAAACCCTACAGGTAAAGGAAATACAAGATGGTATTGCAGAGCTAAGCTTCTGCTCTCCAAAATCCGTCAACAAACTCGACCTAGCGACATTGGAATCGCTAGATAAAGCTCTTGATGCGCTCATTGCCCATCAAGGCCTCAAGGGGTTGTTGCTCACTTCAGATAAAGACGCATTCATTGTAGGCGCAGACATTACCGAGTTTTTAGGTCTGTTTGCTAAAACGGATGCCGAGCTCGACCAATGGCTGCAATTTGCTAATAGCATCTTTAACAAATTAGAAGACTTACCCGTTCCGACCATCTCAGTGATCAAAGGCCACGCTCTTGGTGGCGGTTGTGAATGTGTGCTAGCAACAGACATGCGTATTGGTGACAAAACCACCAGCATCGGCCTACCAGAAACGAAACTGGGAATCATGCCTGGCTTTGGTGGTTGTGTACGCTTACCTCGCGTTATTGGCGCAGACAGCGCAATGGAAATCATCACCCAAGGTAAAGCATGCCGTGCGGATGAAGCATTGAAAATTGGCTTACTCGATGCAGTTGTAGAGACTGATGCTTTATACGAATCAGCACTACAAACTCTTAACTCTGCAATTAACGAGAAACTTGACTGGCAAGCACGCCGAGCACAGAAAACATCTCCGCTAACGCTGAGTAAGCTTGAATCAATGATGAGTTTCACCATGGCGAAGGGTCTGGTGGCACAAAAAGCAGGCCCTCACTACCCTGCCCCAATGACAGCCGTTATCACGATTGAAGAAGGTGCTCGCTTTGCACGTAATGAAGCGTTAGACATTGAACGTAAGCACTTCGTGAAATTGGCTAAATCGGAAGAAGCAAAATCACTCGTTGGCCTATTCCTTAATGATCAATACATCAAAGGCATTGCGAAAAAAGCAGCGAAGTCAGCAAGTAAAGACACGCAACGTGCAGCCGTGTTAGGTGCAGGTATCATGGGTGGCGGCATTGCTTACCAATCAGCGCTAAAAGGTGTGCCTGTCTTAATGAAAGACATCGCGCAAGCGTCGCTCGACCTAGGCATGACTGAAGCATCTAAGCTGCTGAATAAACGCTTATCTCGCGGTCGCATTGATGGCTTTAAGATGGCGGGTATTTTAGCGTCAATCACACCGAGCCTACATTACGCAGGTATTGAAAACTCTGATGTGATTGTTGAAGCTGTCGTTGAAAACCCGAAAGTAAAAGCAGCAGTTTTAAGTGAAGTTGAATCCCATGTCGGTGACGACACCGTTATCACCTCAAACACCTCGACGATTCCTATCAACCTATTGGCAAAATCACTAAAACGCCCAGAAAACTTCTGTGGTATGCACTTCTTCAACCCAGTGCATCGTATGCCTCTTGTTGAGATCATCCGTGGTGAGCATACCTCTGATGAAACCATCAATCGTGTTGTGGCGTATGCTGCGAAAATGGGCAAATCACCAATTGTCGTTAATGACTGCCCAGGGTTCTTCGTTAACCGCGTATTGTTCCCATACTTTGGCGGCTTCAGCATGCTACTTCGTGATGGTGCTGACTTTACGAAAATCGACAAAGTCATGGAGCGTAAATTTGGCTGGCCGATGGGACCGGCGTACTTGCTTGACGTAGTCGGCATTGATACCGCGCACCACGCACAAGCTGTGATGGCTGACGGTTTCCCTGAGCGTATGGGTAAACAAGGTCGTGATGCGATTGATGCACTGTTCGAAGCAGACAAATATGGTCAGAAAAATGGTAATGGCTTCTACAGCTACACCATAGATAAAAAAGGTAAGCCGAAGAAAACCTTCTCCGAAGCGATCTTACCGGTACTTGCTGACGTTTGTGCCGATAAGCAGGACTTTGACGATCAGACCATCATTCAACGTATGATGATTCCAATGATCAACGAAGTGGTGCTGTGCCTACAAGAAGGCATCATCGCGACTCCGCAGGAAGCAGATATGGCATTGGTTTATGGTCTTGGTTTCCCTCCATTCCGCGGTGGCGTATTCCGCTATCTAGACAGCGTGGGTATTGCTGAATACGTTGAAATGGCAAAACAACACGCCGAGCTAGGTGCGATGTACCAAGTACCGCAAATGCTGATTGATATGGCGGCGAAAGGTGAAAGCTTTTACGGTGCACAACAGCAAGGTTCTATCTAAGGAGGGATTCTAAAATGACTAATCAAACAAGAAATGTTGTCGTAGTCGATTGTCTACGTACTCCAATGGGTCGCTCTAAAGGTGGTGCTTTCCGTCATACACGAGCAGAAGATCTATCTGCGCGCCTAATGAAAGGCATTCTTGCGCGTAACCCACAAGTGAACCCAAGCGAGATTGAAGACATCTACTGGGGCTGTGTACAGCAAACACTAGAGCAAGGCTTTAACGTTGCACGTAATGCCGCGCTACTCGCGGGCCTGCCGATTGAAATTGGCGCCGTGACGGTGAACCGCTTGTGTGGTTCATCAATGCAAGCGCTTCACGACGGTACACGTGCCATCATGACTGGCGATGCTGAAATCTGCCTAATTGGTGGTGTTGAGCACATGGGGCATGTGCCAATGAACCACGGTGTAGACTTTCACCCAGGTATGTCAAAGAACGTAGCAAAAGCTGCGGGCATGATGGGCTTAACGGCTGAAATGCTGGGTAAATTACATGGCATTAGCCGTGAGCAACAAGACGAGTTTGCCGCTCGCTCACACGCTCGTGCGCACGCAGCAACCGTAGAGGGTCGTTTTAAAAACGAAATTCTACCAATTGAAGGCCACGCAGCAGACGGCACACTGTTCACTCTGGATTACGACGAAGTGATTCGCCCTGAAACATCCGTTGAAGGTCTATCTCAACTTCGCCCAGTGTTCGACCCAGCAAACGGTACAGTAACAGCCGGTACATCATCGGCTCTGTCCGATGGTGCATCAGCGATGTTGATCATGAGTGAAGAGAAAGCCAATGAGCTTGGTTTGAAGATTCGTGCACGTATTAAAGGCATGGCCATTGCGGGCTGCGATCCTTCTATTATGGGTTACGGTCCTGTACCTGCGACGAAAAAAGCGCTCAAGCGTGCTGGTCTTTCAATTGAAGACATGGATGTGGTTGAGCTAAACGAAGCATTTGCCGCGCAGTCTCTGCCGTGTGCTAAAGACTTAGGCCTGCTTGATGTTATGGATGAGAAAGTCAACCTTAACGGTGGTGCGATAGCATTGGGTCATCCACTAGGCTGTTCTGGTTCACGTATCTCAACAACGTTGATCAACCTAATGGAAGCGAAAGACGCGAAATATGGTCTGGCCACCATGTGTATCGGTTTGGGTCAGGGCATTGCGACAGTATTTGAACGACCATAACAGTTCAAGACGTTGTTGTAGTGATCGAGCCAACAATCATAAGCAAATGAACTAATAATAAAATTTTTAGTATTACACTTAAGGGCGACAATTGATGTCGCCCTTTTTGTTTTACATCAAACATGCATGAAGAGCATACATTAAATGCTCAAGTTTCATTTTATTCATAGACAAAGAAGACATACACTTAGACCAGTTGATATCTTGCTGCATGTGACCCAGAGTCATGCTACCGCACAATCGGAGAACCTTATGTTTAATGCTCTAGTTCTAAATCAAGAAGACAAACGTACTATCGCTAACATCGAGCAAATCGATGAAACACAACTGCCTGAAGGCGACGTTCTGATTGACGTTGATTACTCATCGTTAAACTACAAAGACGGTCTTGCGATCACAGGTAAAGGTAAAATCATCCGTAACTTCCCGATGGTGCCAGGTATTGACCTAGCAGGTACGGTAGTAAGCTCAGAAGACGACCGCTACCAAGCTGGTGACAAAGTTGTCCTTACTGGCTGGGGCGTGGGTGAAAACCACTGGGGTGGTATGTCTCAGCGTGCTCGTCTAAAAGCGGATTGGCTAGTACCACTACCAAAAGGTCTAGACAGCAAGAAAGCAATGATGGTTGGTACTGCTGGCTTCACTGGTATGCTGTGTGTTCAAGCACTGCTTGATGCAGGCATCAAACCTGAAAATGGCGAAATCCTAGTAACTGGCGCAAGTGGCGGTGTAGGCTCAGTCGCAGTAACGCTTCTAGCACAGCTTGGCTACAAAGTTGCTGCAGTGACAGGTCGTGTAGAAAAAAATGGCCCGCTACTTGAAAAACTAGGTGCTAGCCGCATCATCGACCGTACTGAATTTGAAGAACCAGCACGTCCACTTGAAAAGCAAGTATGGGCAGGTGCGGTTGATACTGTAGGCAGCAAAGTACTGGCTAAAGTATTGGCGCAAATGGATTACAACAGTGCAGTTGCAGCTTGTGGTCTTGCAGGTGGTTTTGATCTACCAACCACAGTGATGCCGTTCATCCTACGTAATGTTCGCCTACAAGGTGTGGACTCAGTAATGTGCCCAACAGAGAAACGTATCGCAGCATGGGAAAAGCTGGTCGAGCTACTACCAGACAGCTACTTCGAGCAAGCGTGTACTGAAGTTGCTCTTGCTGAAGCACCGAAATATGCAGAAGACATCACCAACGGTCAAGTAACGGGTCGTGTGGTTATCAAGCTATAAACACTGACTCAGTGTAAACAGACGAAGAGCCGGCATTGCTGGCTCTTTTTTGTTAGCAGTTCAGTCCCATATCTTCGATACGTTTAGCTATCAGACGGCTACACTCTTCACGCACAATCGTTCTTAACCATTCTTGAGCGGGAGAATGCTCGCAACGCGCATGCCAAATCATCGAGTATTCAAACGGCGTGAATTGGAATGGTAACGGTTTCACCACCAAGTCATAACGCTCGGCAACCAGATACGCCAAGTCCGCTGGCACTGTGATGATAATTGGCAAGGTATCCATGATCGCCAATGCGGCTTCTAAATGATAAGCCCGCAGAACCATTTTACGCTTAGGTTTCTCCATCAAAGCTTGTTCGATCAGTGCCTTAACACCATCACTGATGGCGATCATGGCATGTGGATGACTCAGATAATCATCCAAGCTCATTTCTTTATCCGCTAATGGATGCTGTTTTGAAAGCATACACAGCCCCCCCACTCGCCCCAACACTTCACTGCGTAGAGGCTCCACCGGGCCTGTCGGGCGACAAATCGCTAAGTCTGCACCTTCATAAGTGAGCTGATCTGATAAACGGTCGTGTTGCAGTGGTAAGAAGTTGAAAGACACGTTTGGTGCTTCTTGGTAAATTCTCGGCAAAGCGAACGGTAAGATCGTTTGCATGGCATAATCGGTGGTCACGATGTTGAAAGTCTGTACGCATTGCAATGGGTCAAACTCAACCGGAGATAACAACTGACGTAAAGACTCTAATGGTTCGCCCAATGAGCGATCGATCTCTAACGCTTTCTGAGTTGGGATCAAATGCTGTCCCTGACGAGTAAACAGCGGGTCTCCCAACAAGTCACGTAGACGACCAAGCACACGACTCATTGCCGATTGACTCAAGTTCAGACGTGTTGCCGCCTTACTGACACTGTTTTCTTCTATCAGTACTCGCAACGCAACCAGTAAATTTAAATCTCGGCGATAGATATCTTCCAGTTCCACGAATTAGCCACTTATTTTGTATGTGTTTGGGTAAATTGTACTCTTTAGGCAAAAAAAATCCCGCCTTTCAGCGGGGAAGCCCAAGAAAAATGGGGATAGTGTCGGAATGAAGTGTCGGTAAAAATAGGTGAGCGTTATTAAAAGCATTCTGATCCAAGCAAGAAGCGCTAATTTTCTTGCTCAGATGCGCCAGACCATCTGCGCATCTCGATCCAAATCCCAATAATAGTGGCAACCATGCCTACTAGAGGCGTCAAAGAGGTGTCAGCTGGCGTCCTGAGTACCAATGCACAAAACGAGATAAAACACAGCACTGAGTAAATCGTAAGTCTGTCTAACGCTGTTAACATTGCCTCTCCCCTGCCAGTTGTTACCAAATTGTTAATTTAAGGTAAAACAAAAAATTCGGTTTGCCAAGTGGTTATTGAATATTTTTTCAACGAAAGTAAAATTCAACGTTCAGTTAGTTACGAGAATCACACTATGAGCTTTAATCCTGAACTGGCAAACAAGACATTAGAGGCGGAAGGACTGCGCTGCCCAGAGCCAGTGATGATGGTCAGGAAGACAATTCGCAACATGCAAGATGGTGAGATTTTGCTGGTCAAAGCAGACGATCCATCCACAACTCGAGACATTCCGAGTTTCTGCCGCTTTATGGACCACCAATTAGTTGCGGCACAAACGGAGCAAGTTCCGTATCAGTACCTGATCAAGAAAGGATTGGAATAATCTGGTCGAACTAAAAACGGCAGCCAATATTGGCTGCCGTTTGTTTATTCGTCGTATTCGAGTGTGCGAACTTCTGATTGGAGCTTGTTAAGTTGTTTCTTCATTGCCCGCATCTCTTCATGCATAGGAATGATGTGAGCGACACGAATCCACGCTTCTACTGTCAATCCAGTAAGAACGAACGATCCTGCTACAATCGGTAACCACATATCAGTTAGCACCATCGCTAGTAAACACAGCGCTAAACCAAAAGTGAATAAATAACTCTGACTCTTCGGGGACATCCCCATGTAACGTGTAAGCATAAACTTGCCCTCTCGCTATCATTCACACCATTAAACTACCATGACAAGTATGACACTTATATGTCATCCGTCACGCAACGGAACGATTTAGAGTCAGAGTTTGAACTCGCGCAGCACGCTACTAATGATTGATAACTCACATCATTTCACGTGCAAAAAATCAGAACAGTGCAGCCCCTATTGCCAGAGCAATAAACAAAAATGCGGTGATTTTACGGATCAGCCCTAAAGGCATCTTGTCGGCCGACAATTTACCAATCAGGACCACAGGTACATTCGCCAGCAGCATACCGATTGTGGTACCGATAATCACCAAACTTAACGCATCCGCGTATTGCGCCCCTAAGATGGAAGTGGCGATCTGAGTTTTATCGCCTATCTCCGCAACGAAGAACGCGATAAAGCTGGCAATAAATGGGCCTCGATTAGAAATCTGTTCGTCATCATCCAGTTTGTCCGGGATCAGAACCCAAGCCGCCATCGCGACAAAACTGACCACCAGCACCCACTTTAAAATCTCAGGTGATAGATAGTCTGCGACAACCACACCTAACCATGCAGCCAAAGCGTGGTTGGCAATAGTTGCCAAAAAGATTGCTGCAATAATTGGGATTGGTTTTCGGTAACGACTTGCGAGTAATAGAGATAGCAATTGGGTCTTATCGCCAATTTCTGCTAACGCTACAGTAGTAATTGAAATAGCTAAAACGCTCACGACATGCTCATTGGGGCAGGGATTATTATTTTTAACCGAAGACAAACCTCACGCCCCTACCCCGGTTCGTGATGATTTGTCTAAGGTCTTGCTAAACTTGAAAGGCTTCAAGTCTCGAACGCCATGGTGATTTTGCACCAATTATGTTGACGGACGAACCAGATGAAACAGAAACTTCATCAGGTAAGCTACTCCCCAAAGACAGGCGCAATTCTAGCCACCTTTGTTGCGCTTCTCAAGAGCCAAAGCAGGCAAAAACTCCCTTTTAGGAAAAATACAGCAGATAACGCGGTAAAAATTCATTAAAGGAGAAAATCGCCCACGAATTAATCAAGATTAGCTCTACTCCCATGCTCAATATCTGGTTATACTAGATTGTTAATTTATTCAACCGTAATTACTCTTTATCGCCGTTGTTAGAGTTGAAAAACTCGGCATAGATGACGAATTAACGAGTAACAAGAGAATCGCGCGAACCTGACTTATGCAAAAATACGATATCAAAACCTTCCAGGGAATGATCCTCGCGCTGCAGGATTATTGGGCTCAAAATGGTTGTACCATTGTTCAACCGCTAGATATGGAAGTGGGTGCGGGTACCTCTCACCCAATGACCTGTCTACGAGCGCTTGGCCCAGAGCCAATGTCGACAGCTTACGTACAACCTTCACGTCGTCCTACTGATGGCCGTTACGGTGAAAACCCTAACCGTCTTCAGCACTACTACCAATTCCAAGTAGCGCTAAAACCATCGCCTGACAATATTCAAGAGTTGTACCTTGGCTCCCTTGAAGTTCTTGGTCTTGACCCTCTTGTACACGACATCCGTTTCGTAGAAGACAACTGGGAAAACCCAACACTAGGCGCATGGGGTCTGGGCTGGGAAGTTTGGCTAAACGGCATGGAAGTGACTCAGTTTACTTACTTCCAGCAAGTTGGTGGTCTTGAGTGTAAGCCAGTAACTGGTGAGATCACTTACGGTATCGAACGTCTAGCAATGTACATCCAAGAAGTAGACTCTGTTTACGACCTAGTTTGGAACATCGCGCCAGACGGCAGCAAAGTGACTTACGGTGACATCTTCCACCAAAACGAAGTAGAGCAATCAACTTACAACTTCGAGCACGCAGACGTTGATTTCCTATTTGGTTTCTTCGAACAGTGTGAGAAAGAGTGTAAAGAGCTGCTTGAGCTTGAAAAGCCACTGCCACTACCTGCTTACGAGCGCATTCTAAAAGCTGGTCACGCATTCAACCTACTAGACGCGCGTAAAGCGATCTCAGTAACTGAACGCCAACGTTACATCCTACGCATCCGCAACCTGACGAAAGCAGTTGCAGAAGCATACTACGCATCGCGTGAAGCTCTTGGCTTCCCAATGTGTAAGAAAGAACAAGCGTAAGGGGTAGAGTAACATGGCAAAAGAATTTCTAATCGAGCTAGGCACAGAAGAGCTACCACCAACGCAACTTCGCACTCTAGCTGAAGCATTCGCAGCAAACTTCGAAGCAGAACTAAAAGGCGCTGAGCTTGCTCATGAAGGCGTTAAATGGTTCGCGGCACCTCGTCGTCTTGCACTTAAAGTAGCAGCACTAGCAGACAGCCAGTCTGACAAAGTTGTTGAAAAGCGTGGTCCGGCGGTTTCTGCAGCGTTTGACGCGGAAGGCAACCCAACAAAAGCGGCTCAAGGCTGGGCACGCGGTTGTGGCATCACGGTTGACCAAGCAGAGCGCATGGTAACAGACAAAGGTGAATGGCTACTGTTCAAACAAGAAGTGAAAGGTCAGCCAACGTCTGAGATCGTGGTTGAACTTGCAGCGAAAGCACTAGCAAACCTACCTATCGCAAAACCAATGCGCTGGGGTAACAAAACGACTCAATTTATCCGTCCAGTTAAGACGCTAACCATGCTAATGGGCAGCGAGCTAATCGAAGGCGAGATCCTTGGTGTTGCTTCAGACCGCACTATCCGTGGTCACCGCTTCATGGGTGAGCAAGAGTTTACTATCGATTCTGCTGAGCAATACCCTGCGATCCTAGAAGAGCGCGGTAAAGTAATGGCAGATTACGAAGCGCGTAAAGCAATCATCCTAGCTGACGCACAAAAAGCGGCAGCAGCAGTTGGCGGTATCGCTGACCTAGAAGATGACCTAGTAGAAGAAGTAACGTCTCTGGTTGAATGGCCAGTAGTACTAACAGCGAAGTTCGAAGAAGAGTTCCTAAAAGTGCCTTCTGAAGCGTTGGTTTACACCATGAAAGGTGACCAGAAGTACTTCCCTGTTTATGACGAAAACAAGAAGCTACTACCTAACTTCATCTTCGTATCGAACATCGAATCAAAAGAGCCTCGTTACGTAATCGAAGGTAACGAGAAAGTAGTTCGCCCTCGTCTTGCTGACGCAGAGTTCTTCTTCAACACAGACCGTAAGCGTCCGCTTATCGACCGTCTGCCTGAACTAGAGCAAGCGATCTTCCAAAAGCAACTGGGTACGATCAAAGACAAAACAGACCGCATCACAGAGCTTGCTGGCTACATTGCTGAGCAAATCGGTGCTGACGTTGAGAAATCAAAGCGTGCTGGTCTACTAGCAAAATGTGACCTAATGACCTCAATGGTATTCGAATTCACGGATACTCAAGGTGTTATGGGTATGCACTATGCTCGCCACGACGGTGAAGCAGAAGAAGTTGCAGTAGCACTGAACGAGCAATACATGCCTCGTTTCGCAGGTGATGAACTGCCATCAAACGGTGTTTCAACTGCAGTTGCAATGGCAGACAAGCTAGACACTATCGTAGGTATCTTCGGTATTGGTCAAGCGCCTAAAGGCAGCGATCCATTCGCACTACGCCGCGCATCTCTAGGTGTACTACGTATCATCGTTGAATACGGCTACAACCTAGATCTTGTTGACCTAGTAGCGAAAGCGAAGTCACTGTTCGGCGACCGCCTAACCAACGACAACGTTGAACAAGACGTTATCGAGTTTATGCTTGGTCGTTTCCGTGCTTGGTACCAAGACGAAGGCTTCAGTGTAGACATCATTCAAGCAGTTCTAGCTCGTCGTCCGACGAAACCAGCAGACTTCGACCAACGAGTTAAAGCGGTTTCTCACTTCCGTGAACTAGAAGCAGCAGAGTCTCTAGCAGCAGCGAACAAACGTGTAGGTAATATCCTAGCGAAATTCGACGGCGAACTAGCAGCAGACATCGACCTAGCACTTCTACAAGAAGACGCAGAGAAAGCACTAGCAGAAAGCGTTGAAGTAATGACGGAAGCGCTAGAGCCAGCATTTGCTACAGGTAACTACCAAGAAGCCCTAAGCAAGCTAGCTGACCTACGTGAACCAGTTGATGCATTCTTTGATAACGTAATGGTAATGGCAGACGACGAAGCACTTAAGAAGAACCGTCTGACACTACTGAACAACCTGCGTAACCTGTTCCTACAGATCGCAGACATTTCTTTGCTTCAAAAGTAATTCATTACTCTTCGAAGTGATTAAGAAATAACTAAAAGGGAAGCAGATGCTTCCCTTTTTTGTTGCCTTCAAACCGATGAAGGTGACGCTTATTATTCATTTTGTGAACAAGACTAAAATTTGTAGGGTGAGACGCGTTTAACTTGTTGGTGTAGAGCTCGGATTGTAGAGGCACAGTTTTGCTATAACTGGACTGTTTATTCGGGGGAAGGACACAATGAAAAAAACAATTCTCGCACTCTCTATCGGTCTACTGAGCGCCTGCAGCCAGATACCAGAAAATGCCATCGTATTAAACGTTGGTGATGACACTGCTGTTTTTGAGGAAAACTCACAAGGCTTACTTGTCGCTGAGCAAAAACTCGAAAAAGGCAGCTACACCTTTACCATTGCCGACAGTAATCAAAGCTGTGGCAGTAGCTTTGCCCTAGCAGAAGAAGATCGCATCAAATTCAATCGTCCATTAAAAATGGATAACTGCGCCACTGACGCACAAATGCCGCTGCGCATCTTCAAAGCCAATACCTATCAATTTACGCTCAATCCAACCACCAATGAGCTGACGGTAAAAATCAAACCAAAACAGAGTCAGGACATCACCTACTCTTGCCCTGTCGCAACTGACACGCCAAAAACCATCAACGTTGCCCAAACCTTTAATGATGGCACTGTCGTTCGTGATGCCTTAACCGGACAAGAAACCACTGTCGCCAATGGCAGCGTCACCATGCAGCCGGGTCCTATGAGCCAAGGTCTATTGCTGCTAGAAGAAGTTGAACAGCAAGCCGACAAACCGTTCAGTTGGGACAATGCGACGGTGTACTTCGTCATGACCGACCGCTTCTACAATGGCAACCCAGACAACGACAACAGCTACGGTCGCAGCAAAGACGGAAAATATGAGATTGGTACCTTCCACGGTGGTGACTTAGCAGGTCTGACGAAAAAACTCGATTACATCGAATCACTTGGTGTGAATGCTATCTGGATAACCTCACCACTGGAACAAATCCACGGCTGGGTTGGTGGCGGCGATAAAGGCGACTTTAAGCACTACGGCTACCACGGCTACTACCATCAAGATTGGACCAAGCTTGATGCCAACATGGGTACCGAAGATGAACTCAGAACCTTCGTCGATACCGCCCACAAGAAAGGTATCCGCGTGATTTGGGATGTGGTCATGAACCACACAGGTTATGCGACATTAGCGGACATGCAGGAATTCGGATTTGGTCAGCTTTACCTTGATGACCAAGAAGCCAAAGAAGTCCTTGGTGAAAAATGGACCGACTGGCAGCCAAAATCAGGACAAAGCTGGCATAGCTTCAACGACTACATCAAATACGGTGATAGCGAAGCGTGGGATAAATGGTGGGGCAAAGATTGGATCCGCACCGACATTGGCGACTACGATGCTCCGGGCTACAACGATATCACCATGTCTTTGAACTACCTACCGGATCTCAAAACCGAATCGACTCAGAAAACCGGATTACCAAACTTCTTCCGCAATAAAGACACCAATGCGCAAGATGAGCTGCAAACCCCACGTGAACATCTGATTACCTGGTTATCCGATTGGGTGCGCGACTACGGCATTGATGGCTTCCGTGTCGACACCGCTAAACACGTTGAAATGGAAGCGTGGGCAGAGTTGAAAGCCAGCACCACCCAAGCGCTTGCTCAGTGGAAGCAAAACAACCCAGACAAAGCCTTGGATGACCTACCTTTCTGGATGACGGGTGAAGTGTGGGCACACAGCGTAGTGAAGAGCCCGTATTTCGATAACGGCTTTGATTCCATCATCAACTTCGAGTTCCAATCTGATGTGGCACCAAAAGCGCTGAAGTGTTTCGCTCAACTTGATAATGATTACCGCCATTATGCAGAGCGCATCAATAACGATCCTGAGTTCAACGTGTTGAGCTACTTGTCTTCACACGATACACAGCTGTTTTGGTCAGCGCGCAGCCGCAGCTTTGATGACCAAGCACGTGCCGCGAATGCACTGATGCTGGCTCCGGGTGCAGTACAGATCTATTACGGTGATGAGATAGCTCGTGATTTTGGCATTACTGGTTCAGATGCTCACCAAGGCACACGCTCAGATATGCCATGGGATAAGATTCATGGCGAACGTGAAGATCTACTGCAACATTGGCAAAAGTTGGGGGAATTCCGTAAACGCCACCCAGCGGTTGCTCAAGGTAAGCACATCACTCGCAACCAAGAAGGTTACTACGCGTTCGAACGCCAATACCAAGACGACAAGGTGCTGATTGTTTACACCGGTGAGTAAATCACACTCTCTCCACCAGCAAGGGAAGCATAAGCTTCCCTTTTTTATTGTTCTTTTTGCCCTTTTGTCTCGTTCCTCTGGTCTGATGACGCACTTTTTTCTTTTTCGGCTTAATTCACACTTTGCGTTAATTACACATTGAGGTAAGGTCAAGGATTACTCGATAAGCCGATAAAACATCGGCATAAACATACACAAAGCAATCACAATGAATTAGGTATAAGTCAGCATGCAGTTCTCAAAGTTTGGTGAAAAATTTAATCAGTATTCAGGTATTACGCAGTTAATGGACGATTTGAATGATGGTCTGCGCACACCAGGTGCCATCATGCTCGGTGGAGGTAATCCTGCCGCCATTCCTGCCATGCTCGATTACTTTCACCAAGCCAGTGAGGAAATGCTCGCCAGTGGGGAGCTCGTCGCCGCCCTCGCCAACTACGATGGCCCGCAGGGTAAAGACGCGTTCGTCAAAGCGCTAGCTCAGTTATTCCGTGAAACTTACGGCTGGGATATTTCCGAAAAGAACATCAGCCTAACTAACGGCAGCCAAAGTGGCTTTTTCTACTTGTTCAACTTGTTGGCAGGTAAACAGCCAGACGGTTCGCACAAGAAAGTGCTACTGCCTATCGCGCCTGAATACATCGGTTATGGTGATGCTGGCATTGATGAAGATATCTTTATCTCTTACCACCCAGAAATCGAGCTGTTAGATAACGGCCTGTTTAAATACCACGTCGATTTTGAGCAGCTAACCGTCGACGACTCTGTTGCGGCAATCTGCGCGTCTCGCCCAACTAACCCAACGGGTAATGTACTGACAGATGAAGAAGTACGTAAGCTGGACAAGCTAGCACGTGAGAACAACATCCCGCTGATCATCGATAACGCCTACGGTCTACCTTTCCCGAACATCATCTTTGAAGATGTCGAACCGTTCTGGAATGAAAACACCATCCTATGCATGAGCCTATCTAAACTTGGCTTGCCGGGCGTGCGTTGTGGCATTGTGATTGCGAGTGAAGAAATCACGCAAGCATTAACCAATATGAACGGCATCATCAGCCTAGCGCCGGGCAGTGTTGGTCCAGCGCTGGCAAACCATATAATTGGCAAAGGCGATCTTCTTAAACTGAGTTCAGAGGTGATTAAGCCGTTCTACAAGCAAAAATCACAACGTGCGGTTGAACTGCTCCAACAAGCAATTACCGATGAGCGATTCCGCATCCACAAGCCGGAAGGCGCTATCTTCTTGTGGTTATGGTTTGATGAACTGCCAATCACAACAATGGAACTGTACCAACGCTTGAAAGCGCGTGGCGTATTGATTGTCCCTGGTGAATATTTCTTTATTGGTCAGCAAGACGAGTGGGATCACGCGCACCAATGCCTGCGTATGAACTACGTTCAAGATGATGAGATGATGCAAAAAGGCATTGCGATTATCGCTGAAGAAGTGGAAAAGGCTTACCGCGAAGGTAAATAGACGGATTGAACTCAGCCGTTCTTCTCTTTGAAATTACGGCTTTGAAATAGCGGTTTTGAAAGCACCCAAACTAAAAAGAGCGCCCATATGGCGCTCTTTCTCATTCTATAACCGGGTGGTTAACTGATTAGTTGTTCTCAATCAGGTTGTTGCCACCGATAGCAATCTTACGTGGTTGCATGGCTTCAGGGATTTCACGAACTAAATCGATATGAAGCAGACCGTTTTCCATTGATGCACCCACGACTTTTACGTAATCCGCTAGCTGGAATTTACGTTCAAAATCACGTTCTGCAATACCTTGGTAAACGTAGTTTTTGCCTTCTTCTGCTTTACGTTCGCCCTTCACAATCAACATGTTTTCGTTTTGAGTCAGATCGAGCTGTTCTTCAGCAAAGCCAGCAACGGCCATAGTAATACGGTAGTTGTGCTCGTCTTTTTGCTCAATGTTGTATGGAGGGTAACCGCCAGAAGTATTTTTCGCTGTATTAGCTTCCATCAGGTTTAGCAGACGATCAAAGCCAATTGCATTACGGTATAGTGGTGAGAAATCTACATTACGCATAAATCTATCCTCTTAATTAAGCAATAGTCTTAGTTCAGATGAGTTCCATCCTACTGGCGTGTTTATGCAAAAACCAACGCCGAACTAAGAGATTCTTATCATTCCACTGGCCTTGGTTTGGCTCGGAGACATGATATTGAATCTAAAGGTTTAAGTTGTGTGCTAAAACGCCATATCCTCTTCTGAGCGATCTCGTTTTAGCGATTTCAGAGGGCTGGTCTTCTAGTCTCTAGCAAGCCAGTCACCCTCTTCACAACTAGATATAAGGTCGTCAAAAATGACTTTCAAGGGAAAAAATAAAAAATTTTTAAAGCATCCACTATCCCCTTGAACAGCTTAGTTCCTCATCACTTCGCGATCAGTGATAAAAAGCCCGCCGTTCTGGAGGGCTCAATCTACACTTTACTTGCGGGAGGATTTACGCGCTTTTACAACGCCCTTTTCTGCCGCCTTTTCCTGCTTTAGTTTGCGCTTTTCTTTTAGACTCAACTGCGGTTGTTTCTTTTCTTTCTTACTCATGACTTCACCTCTATTTATTGGCACAACAGACAACCACACAGCATTTTCTGAGCTGGTGGCTGCGATTGATGAACAATTTCAGTAATCACAAAGCAGCGTCGCTGATTAAAAATTTCCACTTCGAGCGCATCATTTTTAGCTCGACCTAATAGTCGAGACCCCAAATAAGAATCGACCGCGAGCATACCTGTCATGGGTTGCCCCTTGCGCGAGCTGACCAATGTCATGCGATATTGATAGGCGCGTTCAACATCCACTAAGCGAACCGTGTCCCCAACCGCAATACGAGCTCGGTTACGGCAATGGGCTTGTTGCTCGCAGGTTTCAAATAGCGATAACAACCTTAGTGGTGATTGATAGGTTAAAAAGCGACTGGTTAACCACCAAGTTCGCAGCGCCAAGCAGTACGCTGAGAACCAGCGTTCAAACATGATTATTTCCTTCTTAATGCCTTGTCTTACAAATAAATTCAGTGCATTGAACCGGAAGTGCATCACTTCCGGCTTAGTTCAGGAAAGTCATCACCATTTTCTTAGTCTCCTTAATCATCAGCTCTTCAGCACTATAGCGAGCAGAAAAAAGAAAGCAAAAGCGCTCAAGCGAACAAAATGGCGAGAAAAAAAGAAAACAGATATAAAATGGCAGGCTTGATCGGGTTGTTGGCATTTAGTACCAGAAAAACATCCGCTTTAGCAGAAAGTGGCGATTTTAGCTGGTGGTACAACAAAAAAAGCAGCGATTTCTCGCTGCTTTTTACTATCACGAAAAGTGTCGTTATACGTCTAGGTTCGCTACTTTCAGTGCGTTCTCTTCGATGAAGTTACGACGAGGCTCTACTTGGTCACCCATTAGCGTAGTGAACAGTTGATCTGCGCCTACCGCATCTTCAATCGTTACCTGCATCATACGACGAGTTTCTGGGTCCATGGTGGTTTCCCAAAGTTGGTCTGGGTTCATCTCACCTAGACCTTTGTAGCGCTGACGGCTTAAGCCACGCATTGACTCTTTCACTAACCAGTCAAGCGCTTCTGCAAAGTTTGCCACTGGCATGGTACGCTCACCACGTTTGATGTACGCGCCTTCTTCCAGAAGTCCATCAAGTGCTTCTGATAGATCAGCCAACTTGCGGTACTCTTTCGAGTTTAGGAAGTCGATGCTAATTGCATGTTCGTGCGTCACGCCGTGAGTACGAACCACAATCTTAGGCAAGTTTAAGCCTAGCTCTTCGTGCTGCTCAACTTCGTAGCTGTACTGGCTTGCACCCACTTCTTTCGCATTCAGCTGTTCAATAAGCTGCTTCGTCCAAGCTTCCACAACTGATGCGTCATGGCATTGCTCTGGCGTTAGGCGAGGAGTGTAAATCAACTCGTTTACCAAAGCACTTGGGTAACGACGGCTCATACGTTCCGCCAGTTTAATACCCGCATTGTACTGTTGAACAAGCTTCTCTAGTGCTTCACCTGCCAATGCTGGTGCTTCTGCGTTTACGTGTAGCGATGCGTTGTCCAGAGCCAATGATACTTGGTATTGGTTCATCGCTTCTTCATCTTTGATGTACTGCTCTTGTTTGCCTTTTTTCACTTTGTATAGTGGTGGCTGAGCGATGTACACATAGCCACGCTCGATAAGCTCTGGCATTTGACGGTAGAAGAAGGTCAACAGTAGCGTACGGATGTGCGAACCATCGACATCGGCATCGGTCATGATGATGATGTTGTGGTAACGAAGCTTGTCCGGGTTGTACTCGTCACGACCGATACCACAACCAAGTGCAGTGATCAGCGTTGCTACTTCTTGCGAAGACAGCATCTTGTCGAAACGCGCTTTTTCTACGTTAAGAATCTTACCTTTTAGCGGTAGGATTGCTTGGTTCTTACGGTTACGGCCTTGTTTTGCGGAGCCGCCTGCCGAATCACCCTCCACTATGTATAGTTCAGAGAGTGCCGGATCTTTTTCCTGACAGTCTGCAAGTTTACCTGGAAGGCCAGCTAGGTCTAGTGCACCTTTACGGCGCGTCATTTCACGAGCTTTACGCGCTGCTTCACGAGCACGTGCTGCATCGATGATTTTCGAACAAACCATCTTCGCTTCTGTCGGGTTCTCAATCAGAAACTCAGACAGTTTTTCACCCATTGCAGACTCAACAGCTGATTTCACTTCAGAAGAAACCAGTTTGTCTTTTGTTTGGCTTGAGAACTTAGGATCAGGCACTTTCACCGAAACAACCGCAGTTAGACCTTCACGCGCATCGTCGCCTGAAGTCGCTGTTTTCGCTTTCTTCGAGAAACCTTCTTTATCCATAAAGCTGTTCAATGTACGTGTTAGCGCAGCACGGAAACCAGCAAGGTGAGTACCACCATCACGCTGTGGGATATTGTTGGTAAAGCAGAAGATGTTCTCTTGGAAACCATCGTTCCATTGCATCGCCACTTCAACTGAAATGCCGTCTTCACGCTCAGAGTTAAAGTGGAAGATTTTTTCGATGATTGGCGTTTTGTTGGTGTTTAGGTGATCAACGAACGCTTGAATACCACCTTCATACATGAAGTGATCATGTTTGTCCGCTTCACGTTCATCAACCAATTTGATCGACACACCAGAGTTCAGGAATGACAGTTCACGCAGGCGTTTCGCCAGAATGTCATAGTGGAACTCAGTGTTAGAGAACGTTTCGGCACTTGGCCAGAAACGAATTTGTGTACCGGTTTTATCCGTATCACCCACAACAGCTAGTGGCGCTTGAGGCTCACCATGGCGGTAGGTTTGCGTATGGATATGGCCACCACGATGAATCGTTAGCTCAACTTTCTCTGATAGTGCGTTTACTACTGAAACACCTACCCCGTGAAGACCACCCGATACTTTGTATGAGTTATCGTCGAACTTACCACCCGCGTGAAGAACCGTCATGATTACTTCTGCTGCAGAGACATTTTCCTCTGAGTGGATTTCTGTTGGAATGCCACGACCATCATCGCTAACGGAAACCGAGTTATCCTCATGAATTGTCACAACGATGTCTTTACAGTGACCTGCCAACGCTTCATCAATTGAGTTATCCACCACCTCGAAAACCATGTGGTGAAGGCCGGTGCCGTCGTCCGTATCGCCGATGTACATTCCTGGACGCTTACGTACCGCATCCAGACCCTTCAGTACCTTAATACTCGATGAATCGTAATTTTCAGACATGAGTTTCTCTCTTCTAGTTTGACTCTATCCTGCCATGTTCCACATGAAACAATTTACCGTTATCGTCCAACATATCGGCGATTTGGCTTTCAGTGATAGAGCTTACAAATACTTGTGCGCCCGTCTCTTTTAAGCAGTCAGCAAGACGCTTGCGACGTTGGCTATCTAATTCCGACGCGAAGTCATCAATTAGGTAAATGCATTGTTTACCGGCCATCTCTGTCAGGTGTTGCCCTTGCGCTACACGCAATGCACACACCATGAGTTTTAATTGACCGCGTGACAGAACATCTTCAACGGGCGTTCCGTTCACTTTAATGCGCAAATCAGCTTTGTTTGGGCCACTAAAGGTGTATCCCAATGCCTGATCACGCTCAAAATTCTTTTCTAGTATCTCGTGGTATGGAGTGTCTTTATCCCAGCCACGATAATACTTCAATTGGATCTCAAATTCTGGCAAAAATGTCTGACAGATAGTTTCTGCGACAGTTTTCATCTGCTCGATGTAACTTGCTCGCCATTGGCTGATGTTTTCAGCCAATCCTGCCATTTCCTGATCCCAATAACTGAGCTCACGATAACTATTGGCGGTTTTCAACAACGCGTTGCGCTGCTTGTTCAGGCGCTTGAACCTTCCCCATGCTTGATAAAAAGCGGGCTCGGTATGAAACACGCCCCAATCAATAAACGCACGACGATGTTTAGGGCCATCTGTCAGTAAATCAAACCCTTCTGGGTGTATCAACTGCAGAGGCAGAACTTGTGCCAACTGCGCTAATTTTTGTCCAGATTGACCGCCTATTTTAACCTCTGTTGAGCCATCACGCTGCTTATTAATGCCGATAGGTAGCTCAAATTGATCCGAGTTCAAAAAACGACCATGAACAAACAGTTCGTCACACTCATTTTGTATCACTCGTCCGGTGAGAGAGCTCTTGAATGAGCGGCCATGCCCGAGCAGATAAACCGCTTCTAAGACACTGGTTTTACCGCTGCCGTTCGGCCCGATAAGAAAGTTAAAGCCTGCTGATAACTCAATATCACAGGCTTTAATGTTTCGAAACTGCTGAATGATGAGACGAGAAAGAGGCATTCAGTTGGCTTATAGACGAATTGGCATCACCACGTACATGGCACTGTCATCGTCGGCATTTTCAATCAACGCGCTAGCGTTAGCATCCGACATCGACACACGTACATTTTCACAACGCAACGTGTTCAGAACATCAAGCACATAGCTTACGTTAAAGCCGATTTCGATGGCGTCACCTTCAAAGGTTACATCAAGCATCTCTTCCGCTTCTTCTTGTTCTGGGTTATTCGCGGTTATGCGCATTTCAGTATCAGCCAGATTCACACGCACGCCACGGAATTTTTCGTTGGAAAGAATAGCAGCACGAGAGAAGGCTTGGCGCAACTCGTCACAACTTGCTATTAGTGTCTTATTGGTGCTCTGAGGCAATACACGGCGGTAGTCAGGGAAACGACCATCAACCAACTTAGAGGTAAAAGTAAAGTTATTCACCTCAGCACGAACATTGGAGCTACCGATCTGAAGTACTACGGGCTGCTCTGGCGCATCCATCAACTTTACTAATTCTTGCACACCTTTGCGTGGCACGATGATTTGCTTCTGCGCAAAGTCCGCACCTAGCTGAGTTTGCGATACCGCCATACGGTGGCCGTCCGTCGCTACGCTGCGTAGCGTGGTGCCGTCAATTTCAAACAACATGCCGTTGAGGTAGTAACGAACGTCTTGATTCGCCATCGAGAACTGAGTTTTGTCGATCAGCGTACGTAAATCAGCTTGGCTCAGTGATACTTCCACTTCACTTTGCCAGTCTTCAATATTAGGGAAATCGTTTGCAGGAAGCGTTGCCAACGAGAAACGGCTGCGACCAGAGCGAACTTGTACGCGATCACCTTCTAATACAAATGTGATGATCGCATCGTCCGGTAAACCACGACAGATATCGAGAAACTTACGCGAAGGAACGGTAATGCTGCCCGCTTCAAAATCACCTTCTAGCGTCACTTTGCTTACTAACTCTACTTCAAGATCGGTTGCCGTCATCGACAATACGTTCTCTTCTACTTTAAGAAGTAGGTTACCCAGGATTGGCAGAGTTGGTCGGCCACCTAAAGCGCCCGAAACCTGCTGTAGCGGTTTGATTAAATGACTACGTTCAATGGTAAATTTCATGCTTGGCTCTTTACGCTGTCAGCTCAATAAATGATTTGCTTAGAATACCGTTATTCTAACCGATTACGAAGACAGGGTGCGAATCAAGTTAGAGTAATCTTCTTTAATGTCGTGGCTCTCTTCACGCAGCTGCTCAATCTTGCGACACGCATGAAGTACGGTCGTATGATCGCGGCCCCCAAACGCATCGCCAATTTCAGGCAAGCTATGGTTGGTTAGTTCTTTTGCTAACGCCATGGCCAGCTGACGAGGACGCGCTACAGAACGAGAACGACGCTTAGACAGCAAGTCCGCCACTTTAATCTTGTAGTATTCCGCCACGGTCTTTTGAATGTTATCGATCGTCACCAGCTTCTCTTGTAGAGCAAGCAGATCGCGCAGCGCTTCACGAACAAAATCAATCGTAATTGGACGACCAGTAAAGTTCGCGTTCGCGATAACACGGTTCAGTGCACCTTCGAGCTCACGAACGTTCGAACGCAGACGCTTGGCAATGAAGAATGCCACTTCATCAGCAAGGTGGATTTGGTGATCTTCGGCTTTTTTCATCAAGATCGCCACACGCGTTTCAAGCTCAGGTGGCTCGATCGCAACAGTAAGACCCCAACCAAAGCGAGATTTAAGACGATCTTCAACGCCATTAATTTCTTTAGGATAACGGTCAGACGTTAGAATGATCTGCTGATTACCTTCCAATAGTGCGTTGAAGGTATGGAAGAATTCTTCTTGTGAACGTTCTTTATTAGCAAAGAATTGGATGTCATCGATAAGGAGCGCATCCACGCTGCGGTAGTAGCGTTTGAATTCTTCAATCGCATTGTTTTGCAGCGCTTTCACCATGTCTTGCACAAAACGTTCTGAGTGCATGTAGACCACTTTTGCGTTCGGGTTGTTATCCACAATCGCGTTACCCACCGCATGCAATAAGTGGGTTTTACCCAAACCCGTGCCGCCGTATAGGAATAGTGGGTTGTAAGCTGCACCTGGGTTATCCGATACCTGACGCGCCGCAGCCAAACCCAGTTGGTTCGACTTACCTTCAACAAAGTTATCGAACTTGTGTTTTGGGTTCATGTTTGAGCGGTGATTGATAGCCGCAATCGCTTGAGCGTCGTCATCCCAGGTTTTGTGTACTGGCTTACGCGCCTGTAATTGCGCAGGAGCAGATGACTCGGCAGCCACATCTGCAGGCGTACGTGTCGGCGCTGGTTTTGGTGCAGAGACAGGTCGGCTCCCCACTTCAAAACGTAAGTTAGGAATATCGCCACCGCAGTATTCCTGCAGTAAGCGAGTAATATTGTTCAGATACTTATCACGCACCCAGTCCAACACAAAGCGGTTTGGCGCGAATAGAGTGAGAGTATTGTCATTGAGCTCCGCTTGTAGCGGACGAACCCACATGCTGAATTCTGTAGCTGGTAGCTCTTCTTGAAGCTGCTGCAAACATTGCAGCCAAAGCGAAGATGACACGGTGCCCCCACTGAGTAATTGAATTATCGGAAAAGACTGGCAATTTTACCTGTTGATAACCAAGATCGCCAGCGATTGATCGACGATCCAGTGAATAAGATCCAAGTTATTCACAATTATTTCTGCAAACTTGATGAGATCAACACACCTTGCCCCAAATTTGCCCACACAACGATCCACAATTGGGCAAAATTCACAAGATCGAGCGATTGGTGATAAGTCTGTGTATTATTTTATTCCCAATGCTGATTTTGTCGATCATTTCGCTAGGTTCAGTTCGCATTTTCGTCACATTTAACATTCTTCTTCTATTATCTAATAACTCACAGGTCTAGGTTATTGCTCTTGGTTATTTATTTAATTGAGCTAACTAACAGTAGTATTTCCAACCATAAAATTATGGAGATGTATTATGAAAAACTGGATTAAGGTTGCCGTTGCAGCCATTGCACTGTCGGCAGCAACCGTACAAGCCGCTACTGAAGTCAAAGTTGGTATGTCAGGTCGCTACTTCCCGTTTACTTTTGTAAAGCAAGACAAGCTACAAGGCTTTGAAGTCGACATGTGGGATGAAATCGGTAAACGTAACGATTACAAAATCGAATACGTAACAGCCAACTTCTCTGGTTTATTTGGTCTTTTAGAAACTGGTCGTATCGATACGATCTCCAACCAAATCACCATGACTGACGAGCGTAAAGCTAAATACCTATTTGCTGACCCTTACGTTGTAGATGGCGCACAAATTACCGTGCGTAAAGGCAACGACAGCATCAAAGGTGTTGACGATCTTGCGGGCAAGACCGTTGCGGTGAACCTAGGCTCTAACTTTGAGCAACTGCTGCGTCAATACGACAAAGACGGCAAGATCAACATTAAAACGTACGACACAGGTATCGAACATGACGTGGCGCTCGGTCGTGCAGACGCGTTTGTAATGGATCGTCTTTCTGCGTTAGAGCTGATTAAGAAAACTGGCCTTCCTCTGGAATTGGCAGGCGAACCGTTTGAGACCATTCAAAACGCATGGCCTTTCGTTGACAACGAGAAAGGTCGTAAGCTGCAAGAAGAAGTAAACAAAGCACTGGCTGAGATGCGCGCAGATGGTACAGTAGAGAAAATTTCCGTGAAGTGGTTTGGCGCTGACATCACGAAATAAGAACTCTTTGTACTTTAGGCCGCAAAGTGGTATCACTCTCGGACTAAAATAAACTTACGTAAAGGTGGAACTTGTTTTCCACCTTTTCTTTTCTCTAGCCTTTAGGTAAGCCGTATGGGATTTGACTTTAATTACATGTTGGAACTGCTGCCGATATTGCTGAAATATCTTGGCACAACCATGGAAATGGCGACATGGGGATTGGTGTTTTCGCTGATTTTATCCGTCATTTTAGCCAATATTCGCGTATTTAAACTGCCAGTTCTGGATCAATTAAGCCAACTGTACATCAGCTTCTTCCGTGGCACCCCACTGTTGGTTCAGCTTTTCCTGCTCTATTACGGCTTACCGCAAATTTTTCCATTGATGGTCGGTATCGACGCCTTTTCAGCAGCGGTTATCGGTTTAACGCTGCACTTTGCCGCTTATATGGCGGAAAGTATTCGTGCCGCCATTATTGGCATTGATCGCAGCCAAATGGAAGCGAGCTTATCGGTCGGTATGACGACATCCCAAGCAATGCGCCGAGTGATTTTACCTCAAGCAACGCGTGTCGCACTGCCTTCATTGATGAACTATTTCATCGATATGATCAAGTCAACGTCTCTTGCTTTCACGCTTGGTGTGGCCGAAATCATGGCGAAAGCACAGATGGAAGCCTCATCAAGTTTCCGTTTCTTTGAAGCTTTCCTTGCGGTTGCTCTTATTTACTGGGGCGTGGTGGTGATTCTGACTCGCGTACAAATCTGGGCAGAAGCAAAACTGAATAAGGCGTACGTACGATGATTAAGTTAGAAAATATTCACAAACGTTTTGGTGAGACTGAAGTGCTGAAAGGCATCGACCTCGATATTAAGCAAGGTGAGATCATCGTGATTATCGGCTCAAGTGGTACGGGTAAATCAACCTTGCTGCGTACGGTGAACTTTCTAGAACAAGCAGATGAAGGTCGTATCACGATAGATGACATCTCCGTTGATACTCAAAAACACACTAAAGCCGAAGTATTAGCGCTGCGTCGTCGAACTGGCTTTGTGTTCCAAAACTATGCCCTGTTTGCCCACATGAATGCGCGCCAGAACATTGCCGAAGGTCTAGTGACCGTTCGAGGTTGGAAAAAAGCCGATGCTCTCAAACGAGCGCAACAAATTCTGGATGACATCGGCCTTGGGGATAAAGGCGATAGTTATCCAGCGTCATTATCTGGCGGCCAACAACAACGTGTGGGTATCGGCCGAGCGATGGCGCTGCAACCAGAACTGCTGTTGTTTGACGAACCAACTTCTGCGCTGGATCCTGAATGGGTCGGTGAAGTTCTCTCATTAATGAAGAAGTTAGCTAATCAGCATCAAACCATGCTGGTGGTGACGCACGAGATGCAATTCGCGAAAGAAGTCGCTGATAGAGTGATCTTCATGGCGGAAGGCAATATCGTTGAGCAAGGTTCTCCACAGGATATCTTCGATAATCCACAAGATCCTCGTTTGAAAAAATTCCTTAACCAAGTAGGAATAGAGTAACGATCAAGCATCAGGATCGATTGATCCTTGAGATTTTACTCACACTACGTATAATCGCCCGGCCGGAATTTCGTACTCATTGAGTCATTGACACATTATGTGAGTGTGATTACAATTCCGCCTCTTTGTTGAGAGGCGTCGGTTGTCCTTCTCTATATAAAGAGCTTCTTTATATAAGAAAGCAAATACCCACGCCGGGTTTAACAAGAACCTAAAACTACTGATCAGTAAAGGTAATTATCATGAAACGCACTTTTCAACCTACAGTTCTAAAGCGCAAGCGTACTCACGGCTTCCGTGCTCGCATGGCAACTAAGAACGGTCGTAAAGTTATCAACGCACGTCGTGCAAAAGGCCGTGCGCGCCTATCAAAATAATCGCTAGTTTATTTTGAACACGTACGCGTTTAATCGGGAGTTACGTTTGTTAACTCCCGAGCATTATCAAAACGTCTTCCAGCAAGCTCATCGAGCTGGCTCGCCTCATTTCACCATCATTGCTCGCAATAACAAACTTTCTCACCCACGATTAGGTTTAGCGGTTCCCAAAAAGCAAATCAAAACGGCTGTCGGTCGTAACCGATTTAAGCGTTTGGCTCGTGAAAGCTTTCGTAACAATCAACATCAGCTTCCAAACAAAGATTTTGTTGTGATTGCGAAGAAAAGCGCGCAAGATTTAAGCAATGAGGAAATTTTTAAGTTGTTTGATAAGCTATGGCAACGCCTGTCTCGCCCTTCACGTGGATAGCCATTGGGCTCGTTTATCTGTATCGCTGGTTTATCAGCCCTTTGATTGGTCCTCGTTGCCGGTTCACACCAACCTGTTCCACTTACGCGCTAGAAGCTTTGAGAGCTCACGGTTTTGTAAAAGGATGTTGGTTATCAGGCAAACGTCTATTAAAATGCCACCCTTTGAATGAAGGGGGGTATGACCCCGTTCCACCAGTCCAAAAACAAGACAGAGATAACTAACGATGGATTCTCAACGTAATATCCTGCTCATCGGTTTGGCCCTGGTTTCTTTTTTGCTGTTTCAACAATGGCAAGTTGCAAAGAATCCAGAACCTCAAGCAGTTGAACAGGCTCAATCAAGCAGCACTCTACCTGCACCATCTTTTGCTGATGAACTTGACCCAGTTCCCGGTCAACAGCAAGCTTCTGCAAAAACTATCACAGTAACGACTGATGTTTTAACTCTGTCGATCGACACCGTTGGTGGCGATGTGGTACATGCCAACCTTAACGAATACTCTGCTGAGTTAGATTCATCAGATTCCTTTGTTCTGCTTAAAGACGCTCAAGGTCACCAATTTATCGCTCAAAGCGGTCTAGTGGGTCCTCAAGGTATCGACTTGAGCAGCACAAATCGCCCTCACTACAACGTAAGTGCAGACAGCTTCACAATGGCTGACGGTCAAGATGAACTTCGCGTTCCGATGACATTCACTGCAAACGGCATCGAATACACCAAAACTTACATCTTTAAACGCGGCAGCTACGCGCTTAATGTTGAATACGATGTAGTGAACAACTCAGGCAACAACGCAACATTTGGTATGTACGCTCACCTACGTCAAAACCTAATGGACGATGGTGGTAGCATCACAATGCCTACTTACCGTGGTGGCGCATACTCAACAGAAGATACGCGTTACAAGAAGTACAGCTTTGATGATATGCAGGATCGCAACCTGTCTCTTAACCTAGCCGATGGCCAAGGTTGGGCAGCAATGATTCAGCACTACTTTGCCGCAGCTTGGATCCCACGTAACGAACCAGGTACTAACCTATACACTCGTGTAATTGGCAACCTCGGCGACATCGGCGTTCGTATGCCGAACAAAACTATCGCAACAGGCGATCAGGCTAAGTTTGAAGCAACACTTTGGGTTGGTCCAAAACTGCAAGATGAAATGGCAGAAGTGGCACCTAACCTAGACCTAGTAGTGGACTACGGCTGGTTATGGTTCATTGCGAAGCCTCTTCATATGTTGCTTTCATTCATCCAGAGCTTTGTTGGCAACTGGGGTGTGGCAATCATCTGTCTGACCTTCATCGTTCGTGGTGCAATGTACCCACTAACAAAAGCGCAATACACGTCTATGGCGAAAATGCGCATGCTACAGCCTAAGCTGCAAGCAATGCGTGAGCGTATCGGTGATGACCGTCAGCGCATGAGCCAAGAAATGATGGAACTGTACAAGAAAGAGAAAGTGAACCCACTAGGTGGCTGTTTACCTCTTATCCTACAGATGCCTATCTTCATCGCGCTTTACTGGGCACTAATGGAATCGGTTGAGCTACGTCACTCTCCATTCTTCGGTTGGATTCATGACCTTTCAGCGCAGGACCCTTACTACATCCTGCCTCTACTGATGGGTGCGTCAATGTTCCTAATCCAGAAGATGAGCCCGACAACAGTAACGGATCCAATGCAGCAGAAGATCATGACCTTTATGCCGGTTATGTTTACCTTCTTCTTCTTGTTCTTCCCATCAGGTCTCGTTCTGTACTGGTTGGTGTCAAACATCGTAACGCTTATCCAGCAAACTCTGATCTACAAAGGATTAGAGAAAAAAGGCTTACACAGCAAGTAACCTTTTAGGAAATGATTGAGAAAGGCGGCCAAAAGGTCGCCTTTTTGTTTTTGGCTGATTACAATTCAGCTAATTAATTGTGATGGCTCCCTAGGTATCTTCCCTATAGCCCAGCTCAAAAGGCAAAATTATGACTACAGATACGATTGTCGCTCAAGCGACCGCGCCTGGTCGTGGCGGTGTCGGTATTATTCGAGTTTCTGGCCCTAAAGCCAACCAAGTGGCGTTAGAAGTCACTGGCAAAACACTAAAGCCCCGCTACGCAGAGTACCTGCCGTTTAAGTCAGAAGATGGCACTGTGCTTGATCAGGGCATCGCACTGTACTTCCCTAACCCGCACTCATTTACCGGTGAAGACGTACTTGAGCTGCAAGGCCATGGCGGCCCTGTCGTGATGGATATGCTGATAAAACGCATTCTAGGTATAGATGGTATTCGAGCTGCTCGCCCTGGTGAGTTCTCTGAACGCGCATTTCTGAACGATAAACTCGACCTCGCTCAAGCCGAAGCGATTGCAGACCTCATTGATGCCAGTTCTGAAGAAGCAGCAAAATCGGCGCTGCAATCCTTACAGGGCGCATTTTCAGGCCGTATTAATACCTTAGTTGAGTCGCTGATTCATTTGCGTATCTATGTTGAAGCAGCCATCGACTTCCCTGAAGAAGAGATCGACTTTTTGGCCGACGGTAAAGTGGCTGGTGACCTACAAGCCATCATCGACAACCTAGATGCGGTGCGCAAAGAAGCTAACCAAGGCGCTATTATGCGTGAAGGGATGAAAGTCGTGATTGCGGGTCGTCCAAATGCGGGCAAATCAAGCCTGCTGAACGCACTATCGGGTAAAGAGTCTGCAATCGTAACCGACATCGCAGGAACCACGCGTGATGTACTGCGTGAGCACATCCATATTGATGGCATGCCACTACACATCATTGATACAGCAGGTTTGCGTGATGCTTCCGATGAAGTAGAGAAAATCGGTATCGAACGCGCGTGGGATGAAATAGCCCAAGCAGACCGCGTGTTGTTCATGGTGGATGGCACGACAACCGATGCCACCGATCCGAAAGATATCTGGCCAGATTTTGTGGATCGCCTACCAGACAACATTGGTATAACTGTGATCCGTAATAAAGCGGATCAAACGGGTGAAGATATGGGGATCTGCCACGTCAATAACCCTACCCTTATCCGTTTGTCAGCGAAGACTGGTGCAGGGGTTGAAGCTCTGCGCGATCATCTCAAGGAGTGTATGGGCTTCTCTGGCAACAGTGAAGGTGGGTTTATGGCTCGTCGTCGTCATCTCGATGCATTAGAACGTGCCGCACAGCACCTTCAAATAGGCCAGGAGCAGCTTGAAGGCTATATGGCTGGTGAAATATTGGCTGAAGAGCTACGCATCACCCAACAACATCTCAATGAGATTACCGGTGAGTTCAGTTCTGACGACTTACTGGGACGAATCTTCTCTTCATTCTGTATCGGGAAGTAAAGTGGGCAAATAACGGAAAACAACAGCAAGCAACGGTAGATAATACACTGATTTTATTAGATCGTCATTTGCCGTTTGTTTCCATCCGTTGCCGTTAATTGCCAAATCTAGTCCCCAGTTGGTCCCCAATGACATGATAAATGCCGTATTGGGGACCAATTGGGGACAAACATGAAAATTTTCATTGAAAAACGGACACTTAAAGCAGATGGAACGCGAACATTGCGTCTCATTTATGACCACGGTTATACCAGTAAATCAAACGGATCTCGTCAGAGAAAACGTGAATACGAAGTGCTAGATCTGTTTATCTATGACAAACCCAAAACACCAGCTCAGCGAAAACATAACAAAGAGCACCTTCTCCTAGCCGAAACTATTAAGAGTAAACGACTGGTTGAGTGGCAATCTCAGAAGCATGGTTTTGAGGATCGAACCAAGCGCTCAGCTAGCTTCATTGATTACTTTCAACGGCAAATTGACATAAAAGAACAAACCACCTCAACCTCCAACCATTCGATCTGGCTTTCAGCTCGTAAGCATCTGCTGCTCTACTGCGGAAATCATGATCTTAGTTTTGATGAGCTGGATAAAGACTGGTTAGACGGGTTTAAGTATTACCTAACCAATGAAGCGAAAACCAAAAGTGATACACCGCTATCTCGCAACACACAAAGCTCCTACTTCAATAAAGTTCGAGCGGCGATCAACGAAGCACATCGAGAAGGTATTATTCGCGATAACCCGCTTTCACAAGTGACCAGTATCAAAGCGAAAACGACTAAGCGGGTTTATTTAACACTGGATGAGGTCAACGCGTTAGCTCACACAGAATGTCGCTACCCAGTCCTTAAACGTGCGTTTTTGTTCTCATGTGCAACGGGGATGCGTTGGTGCGATATCCATCGACTTACTTGGTCAGAAATAGAGACATTCAATAATCACAAACGAATTATCTTCGACCAGGTCAAACTCTCTCACGGCGATGCTAAGAGCCTTCAGTATTTAGACATACCAAAGTCAGCAGAATCACTTTTGGGTAGCCCCAAAGCCTCTCACGAGCGCGTATTCAAGGGATTAAAATACTCTTCTTATATAAATGTAGAACTGCTTAGATGGGCTCTGGCTGCTGGAATAAGTAAGCACGTTACATTCCATGCAGGTCGTCATACCTTTGCTGTAATTCAGCTTAGCCGAGGAATCGATATATACGCAGTATCGAAGCTGCTCGGTCATAGCGAACTTAAGACAACAGAGATCTACGCTGACATCATTGAACAACGCAGGATGGAAGCCATGCTGACATTCCCTGATATTTTTGCTTCTGGAAAGGATTCAGCGGCCTGATGAGGCCGCTGCGATAACGGTATTACTTACGAGAAGTGGTGGCGATATAGTTTGCTGCCCTTTTTTCTATCTCATGGCGAGATGAAACACGCTGCTCCTCAACCCAACTAATGATGGCTTGGCGCTCAAATCGGAGGTGTTTGCCAAGCTTAAAGTAAGGGATCTCTGCCGAGCTCGTTAGCTTATAAAGCTGGTTGGTTGATAAACCCAGCAAGGCTGCACATTCATCAACGGTTAGAATGTCCTTTCCAAGGAGCTCCACCTTTTGTTGCTGCAAACGCTGCTCCAGAACAGCGCGCTCAACACGATCTATTTTGGCGAGAATGGATTGAAGAAGAACTTGCTCGTTGGTTGTCATCTTATCCCCTCCTCACCCATTGGAATGTCTCTGGGAAGAGTGGGAAAACTGGGAAGTACACTATTCATCAATACCCATCTCCTTCAACTCAGAGAGGATCTTTTCCGGCCAGAAGGCGAAAAAACGATGATCAAACTCAGTACCGTTTCTCTTCTCGATAATCCGAAGTGTTCCTCTACGATCTTCATTGGTTTCAAACCACCCTTTGTGAATCAAAGGGCTCAATTGACTCTTGTATTGACGCCGCAGTCGTAGCTGCTTAACAAACTCTTGTTTGTGGATAAGCCACTGGACGTCATCACCATCCTGCCGCCAATAACCAAACTTTGAAGATCTGCTCGTACAGAATTCAGGAAGCTTATTTTCCCAATGGCTAATGGCTTGTTTCAAAGCACTTAACACCTCATACGTTTCTTGATTATGCTGGTGCCCTCTGTGAGATAACCAGCGGCTAAAAACGCTATATACGGAATACAGCGACTCTTCTTCAGACCATGGCACTAACTGGTTTCGTGATGCAACAGACAACGCAACACCAACCAGGACAAAGCGCTTCAAGACCCGATGAACCTGGCCGGAATAATTGCTTTTAGACCAATGCTGCCTCAGCGTTTCGATTTCACGCTGTAAAACGACTTCCAGATCGGGCTTATCTGAAATAAGCGTCATCCAAGCCGTGAACAAAGTGCCAAAGTACTTTTGAGTCTGCTTTTCTAAGTGCTCGGCAAACTGAGATGGTGAGGAAAAGCGGTGTAGATCCGCAAAACAGCCAAAGCGCTCTTCGGCAGGAATTTCGATTACTCGAATGAGCTGACCTGCTTTCACTTGATAACCTGAGGACTCCATCAGCTCTGTCAGGCCAATCTCTCCATTACTCAAGGTCAACGTCCGCCAGTTGGCAATATTCGCCAAGCCGCCTGTCTCCGTTGCTCGCAACTTCCCACATCCGTTGACGATTTGATAAGCCGCAGAACTGGCTTCTTCCGCAGAGCACAACCCTAGCTCATCTAACACAAGCAGCATGTCATGATGTTCCGATGCAACCGCCTCAATACCGTTAGCGGTTGTTTTCCAAGACTTGATATAAGACTTATCAGCATAAACAGACGCCGCAACAAACGATGTGACAGATTTCCCCGACGAAGACGGCCCCATGATATGGAATGCCGCACTTTCCATCCCTACTGGCTTGAGAAGCGGTGCGGCCAACGCAACTCCAATAGAAAATATGAGCAAGGGGTTACCGACCAACAATGAACCGACTTCACTTTGCCATTCCGCTAAGCTGCCTTCTGCCAAACAGAGTGAATCAGCCATACCACCAGAAAAGTAGTAAGACTCATCTGACCGTCCGAAACTTTTCTCCGGAGTAACGAACACCTTGTCATGCCAACCTGTTCTTGTGACACAAAAGGCCGTTTCCGCCGCTCTGAGCTCTTCCCGCAAATAGCGCTGGACCACACTCCATGCAGTTTGCTCAGGCTCCAGCCAAAAACCGGTATCGAACAATTCATCTCTTAACTGATAGTTAGTACCTCCCATGATCTTTCTGGCTGGCACTATCATTCTGATCATCTGCCTGTCCATATTGATGATTTCAATACAAGCACTGAACCCTGACTTCCGATCAGGTGAACGCGTTCTAGCAAGAACCTTGACCGAAGAGCTCAACGAACGCCAGCCTCGCTCACGGCAAAAATGCTGTAGTTGATCATGGTGATGACGAAACTTCATATGACCTCCCTATCACAGGCTCAACAGCCACTTCTGCACATCTTCAAGGCGAAATCTCACACTTCGAGCGCCAGGTGATAGTGTGACTGGTGTAGGAAAGGAACCGTTTTTTACATAGCGGCGAATCGTCGCTTGGGATAGTTGCGTTAGTTTGCAAACTTCTTGATAGCTTAATAGCTGATTTGATTGTTTTTGTTCGGTCATAACTACTCCTGACAGTTAATGGATCATCAAGACATAGTTTGCAGGGTGAGCAACACAAAGGCGCGCGGTGCTCAGGCCCAAAATGGGCAGATTTAGCAGAAAATATACCTATAAAATTTTTATTTAGGGTTACAGAAGCAGATAATGGTGCGGTAATGTGATTAGGCATTGCTTCATCGCTATTCTTCAAGCCACAAAGCGCTATGCGTTAAGCTATTCACCATAGTTAACACATAGTGACTAGAGGCTCACTTTCGCATGTGAAAGTGGAGTTTTTTATAACTAATGTCAAACATATCTGATTAGTTGGGCAAACCCGTTAGCGATAAAGCTAAAATATCTATTGGCTCTACAAACTGGAATCACGACTAAAAGATGGATTTTCAACTATTTAAGCAACTTGTCAATCAGGTTCATATAGGGAAGCAACTTCCCGACGCGGTATACCTGCATAGAGATGCAATAAGCGAGCTTCCAGACGCACTAAAAAAGTTCGTACCGGCGGTTGCTCAAGCGGTCAACTTACCGGACAACCAATGGAACCTCATTAAGCTGTTTAAAAAGGAATTCCGTTTATCGTTGTTGAACTACCCGACCTTTTATACCGACTCCTACCCAGCGTTAGAGCAGAGCCTGAATGTAGATCTGAGCAAACTTAGTCATAAAGTGACTTGCTATCGCTCTTCAGAAAATCCACCGATCCTGCATCGAAAAGAGACGATGATTCTACCAGGCAGCGACCATTTTGAGCTCTTCACCGCGCTAACTAAAGAAGGGGAGATGGCGGGCCTATACGAGAACACCCGCACTATTGGCTTCAAACAGTCGTGGTTAAATTTGATCCAAAAAAAGGGATACCAGTTAGTCGATGGGAGGCTACTGAAAGCCGAACCGGATGCATTGAGTGATACTCAACAAGAGCCTGGGATAGATCGCCACAAAACCGCTATTGTACGCCATGAGCTATCAAGCCCAATGAAGACATTGGCGAAGCAAGGTTACCTAGATGGACGGTTTTCTATTTTCGATTACGGATGTGGTCGAGGGGATGACCTGAGAGAGCTTGAAGCACACGGGCTTGATGCGTTGGGCTGGGACCCGGTTTTCTCGCCTGATAACGATAAAGTCAATTCGGACATTGTGAACTTGGGGTTTGTCCTAAATGTTATCGAAGACCAAGATGAACGTCTTGAAGCACTATTGAGCGCTTGGGAGCTCGCCAACAAAATTCTGGTCGTCTCTGTCATGCTGGCTAATGATTCGTACATTGCGCAGTTTCAGCCCTATAAAGATGGGGTGATTACGACAAGAAATACATTCCAAAAATACTACGCACAATCAGAATTCAAAGGGTACCTAGAACGTTCTTTGCAAGAAGACGCGATTGCCGTTGCACCGGGCATCTTCTACATATTCAAAGATAAGCTAGAAGAACAACGTTACCTCCAAAGTAAGTACCAGCGGCACCATACTTGGCATCAACTGACATCGCCTCAGCCTATAGAGAGTAAAGATAAAGCCAAGTTGGTCATTAGCCAAAACAGCACTCTGTTTGATGATTTTTGGAACGTCTGTCTGGAACTTGCCCGGGTACCGGCGAATGACGAATTTAACCGTTCTGAAGAAGTGAGAAGTCTAATTGGTTCGCATAAAAAAGTGTTTGGTTTACTTCAGGAAATGTTCGATACCCGGGAATTTGCCAATGCAGAGAAATCCCGAAAAGAGGACCTACTTGTCTATTTCTCTATGGGGTTATTTGACAAGCGGAAACCCTACACACAACAGCCTGAAAGCCTAAAGCGTGATATTAAAGCCTTGTTTGATGATTATCGTACGGCCAATAATCTCGCGACCGATCTGCTTTTTGCGATCGCAGATACGGAGCTTATTGGAGAGCAGTGTGTCAAAGCTCACCATCAATTACCAGCAAGCATCCTCAACGAAGGACACTCTCTAATTTTCCACAAGAGCTATATAGAAAAGTTACCGCTTCTTTTACGCGTTTATGTTGGTGCAGCATTGCAGATGTACGGTGAGCTCGATGACGCCATTGACTTGATCAAAATACATATCAACTCTGGAAAGCTTACCTTGACTCAATACGATGATTTCGAAAAATCAGTCCCGTATTTAGTCGAAAGAACAAAAATAAAGATGGCAGATCAAGATATCGATTTTTTTGACTATGTAGATGAACAGCGCCGCCCACCCTTACTCAATAAACACTTGTTGCTTGATAAACAGAGTGAGCAGTATGAAAAGCAAAAGAGCTTCGATCTTCGACTATCAAAGCTCTTAGGGACAACGCCAACAATTGAAGTCATTTTGCACCGACAAATGTACGAAGAGCGCTTGCTTCAAGCAGGAAAAACTGTCTCTGGCTTTAGGCTCAACTCTCGCTGAGCTGGTATGGTGGAAGGCTGATGCGATAAGTGCGTCGTGCAATATCTTCGGGCATACCTATCGCAGTCAGGACATGTGAAGCCACATTTGAGAGCGCATTACACGCAGAACCTTGAGAAATCAGCCAAGGGTACTCGCTCGTAAAGCGCTTCACTTCTTCATCAGAGTGGAATGTAACACTCCACGTCGACGGTACTACGGACGGTCCGCCGTTCCTTGTAAAATCAAACTGCGCCATGACATCGAGAAATTGCTTTTCAAAAGAGCCTGATTTGTTTGGATACGATTCTACCGCCGCTGCGAGCCCGACTATCAACGGAGTAGGGGAGGTGCCGCCTCGTAACCCTGCTTCTTGGCCGCCGCCGTGGATCAGTGGGACGAGCTCAGAGTCTCTAGCATCTCGTACGTAAAGAGCGCCTATGCCTTTCGGGCCGTAGATTTTGTGGCCTGATAACGAGAGCATGTCGATATCCATATCGTCTACGTCGATAGCACACTTGCAAAAGCTCTGTGCTGCGTCAGTGTGAAAGGGG
This sequence comes from Vibrio sp. 1562, assembly GCF_033340155.1. Classification (NCBI taxonomy): domain Bacteria; kingdom Pseudomonadati; phylum Pseudomonadota; class Gammaproteobacteria; order Vibrionales; family Vibrionaceae; genus Vibrio; species Vibrio sp. 1562. The sequence goes on along the minus strand of NZ_JAWOVY010000016.1, from coordinate 69,582 downwards.
ATATTGTGCTCAAAAGCTATAGTACCAAACTCTTCAATGGGTTGAATAGTCCCAAGCTCATTGTTGACGTGATGGATAGAAATCAGAATTGTGTTACTTCGTATTTTTTCTTCGAGAGACGACGACGATATGCGGCCATTCTTATCTGGCGCTAGATAAGTCACTTCGAAACCGATTGACTCGAGAAAAGCACAAGTATTGAGAATACACTTGTGCTCAATCTCTGAAGTAATGATGTGGCCTTTGCTCTCTAGATGTTTGAATGCGACCCCTTTCAGAGCAAGGTTGTTCGCTTCGCTCGCTCCACTGGTAAAAATAATCTCGCTCGGGAGCGCACCTATCTTCTCAGCAATAGACTCTCTTGCTTCTTGGATTGCCTGAGCGCTGGCCCGCCCCGCTTGGTGAGCCGATGAGGCGTTCGCAAACTTTTCGTTCTGCCAAGGTTTCATGGCATCTAAAACACGCTGAGACACTGGTGTAGAAGCGGCGTAGTCATAGTAATTATCCATTTTCAACCAAGTACTCTAATGTCTGGTTAAATAAAATATTAGTCACTAACGATTCACCAATATTATTCATAATCCAACTATCAATGTGCTTCAAACCACTATTGCAATATCCTTCAAAAATACCAATAGCATCTCTTAAGTTCTCATTTTTGAGTATATCCAGAGACGGTTCTTTAGCTAGCGCAATAAGATATATATAAGCGTCATGACCTGTCGTTGCATAGGTATCGAGCAGAATTGGAGTTGTGTTTACTTTAGACCCAAGTGGTTGAAAGTCATCTAATTGATAACCAACTAATGCCGCAAAAACCATCAGTTCTTTTACTGTACTAAAGACTCGAGTATCACTTTTCGCCCCTTTTGTTGAGCAAAACCGCTCTTCCAACGCTTCAAAGCGAACATCCCGGCGTACCGATAACTTACGCCAATCAATTATTTCAGCCATGAACAGGGATCTCCTCAATGGTTACCTTATCAAAATCACTACCAAAGCGTACAACATCATAGTCATTACCTTTTACAGTAAGTTTTGTAGGATACTGCCCTTTAAACTCTTCTTCAGTCAACACTGTATGCTGAACGAGGTTATATTCCTTACCAATTTTATGACGAATTCCCTTGTCAGTATGTGCTTCTGTCCACTGAGCCTGAGAGAACATAAAGATTGATTGCTCTACTTTGTTCGCAATGTAACTGACAAGCTCTCGACCATTATCAGGACCAATAAACGCTAGAATGGAGTCTGCAATAAAAGGAGCCACAGTACCTGGAGTAAGCAAGTGCTGCTTGTTATTCGCACGATCTTTCGAGAATTCAATCAACGCAACAATAAACGAAATAGATAACATCGCTTGATAACCATTACCCGCAGCCACTCGCTTACCTTCTCTATCCACGATAGCCCATGTAAAGCTTCCTCCCTTGACGCTAGTATCTTTTTTAACTGTATAACCATTAAAAGCAACTTGGCTAAATAAAGATTGCATCTTGTTCAAGAGGATCTGGTCAACACCTTGCTGCGAAGAGCTAATAGCCTCCTCATATAACTCTATTATCTTGTCTGTTGCGAGAATCAAGTTACGAACTTTATGAGCTTTAGGTTGAGTTGCTGACAGGCTAGTTACTCTGCGATCAATATCTTTAATATCAATCTCTTTTTTACGAACGCTCTGCTCCATTTGTAGGATCTGACGGTTTAGTTGATCGCACCTTGATTTAGCTAAATCTTTACCACGTTCGATAACCTTAATGTCATCAATGTCAGAATCAACAATAGTATGACTTAAGTCCTTTATACTATTTTCAAGCTCCTGTATGACGTCTTCGCGGTCATCAATATCCGCTAATAACTTTTCCATACTAACTTTCGGCAATTGCTGGTTACAAAGCGTGTCTTGTAGCTTGACAGCTAATTCCCAGCGACGCTTAAGCTCAGGATCGACGGCGTGTTTACCAAGCTCTTCTAAAAGCCGAGCTGCCGAACTATCCTCTCCAACGTGCGTACCACAGATACATTCGTTATTATCCATAATTTCACGTAGCAGTTGCTTATCCACCGTATAACGAAGTGACTTATTTAGTTCTGCTGTATTAATGCTTGAAAGGTCTATCGAGGCAAGTTTTTTGCCAAATGTAGATAATGCCCAATCAGGTGTGTTGGTTATTTTCTCTGTTAATAGTTGCTTATATTGTCGTTGGTAATCATTCAACAATCTTTCTTGTTTTTCGCGCAATTTAATTTTTTCTTCAATAGATGTCTTATCAAAGCGAGTAAGTTTAGATAGCTGAATCTCATACTCTTTTTCTGCACTTTCTAACTCTCTTTGCTTCTGTGCAAGCAGAGTATTCTCTCGGTCTAAGTTTGAAATTAAAGTATCTTTGTTTGATAACAATATTTCTATTTCATTATTTGTATCATACTGCTTTAATTCTCTTTGATAACTTGTCTTTACTGCACTTAAGTGTTTTAAAGTTGTTTGCGCAACCGTTAAACCCAACACTTTATCAATAGCATCTTTGATGTGAGAGAAATCATTTTGACTACTTAAAGTACCAGTACCTTCACCTTGATAGAAAAAATACTGAGACATCTCTTTTGGTAAGACCGTATTTATTAGCGTATTCGGGTTATCCTCAGCTTTTTCCGCATAGCAGCCATTTTCAATTTCGTACACATGCAAGTTACTACTAGTACTATTTTTCACTCTAACTCTTCGAACTTCAAATAAGCGATTCTGGTGTTCGAGTTGCACAGAAACACTAAAGGTATTTTTACCTTGTTCCGCAGCATGTTTGTTCAGAAGGTTTTTAGAATCGAGTAAGTTTTCAGTGGTTTCTTCATAAAGACACCAGCGAAGAGCATTTAGCAACGCTGTTTTCCCACCATTATTTTCACCATGAATTAGCGTAACTCCGCGCTCTGGATCTACAGCAAAGTCGATAGATTGCTTACCATAGAATTGACGGAAGTTATTAATCTCTAGTTTTATTAGTTTCATTTACGATATCTTCTGCATTGACGTCAATTATGTCTTTGATCTTTTGAATGTGACGAGATTGCACTAAGTCTCCATAGTACAGCTCCTTCTCAAACTGCATTATCTGGAGTGCGGCTTTATGAACCGCTGACTTATTTGAATAATCCTGATGAGCAATCTGTGTATCCTTATCAACTTCTTTTAATAAAGCTTTAAATGCATTAAGGTCCATCAATAGATTCCTAATTCAATGATTCTTTTATCAATTTCTTTCGAGTTAATAGCTGTTAATTTAAAGTCTTCTACTCTTTCCAACTCCGCCCGACGTAGATTCTGACTAAAGTTATTTACTACACCTGGTAACGGGAGAACAACAAAGTCCACAATCAAGGCTTCATGCTTACCTGCTGCTTTTCGAAGAACACGGCCTCTTCTCTGGACATATTGTCTTGGATTGCGCGTACTAGCTAAGATAAACGCGCTTTGACACACCGGAACATCGATACCTTCATCCAATACTTTCATGGCCACTAAAGCATCAATCCTTTGCTCTTTGAAGCTATTCATAATCCTACTTCGCTCTGACGCTGTCTCTTGAGAAGTGAATTTGGAAACCTTACAGCCATATTCATGTAGACAATTGGTGACCTTAGTTATATAGGGCGTACTATCTCCTGGTGCTGAACCTTCTCCCACATAGATTAAAGAGTGTATTAATGATAGCTCTGGATGTTTTTTCAAATAGGAGATTAATGCTGGCAGTTTACCTGAGCTAGTTGCTAGAATCCTTGCTCTTGCTCCACACATATTAGTTAACATCGACTGCTCATCAATGGATAACCTTGTAGACTTTGCCCTCAAAATTAACTTTTGAATTTTAGCTGAATACTCTTCGTACTGCTGTTGCTCTTCTTCATTAAGATACACAGGAACAAGCTCATAACGGTAGGGGGCGAGTATACCGTCCTTAATAGCATCACTTAGCGAGTACTCACTAATGATACCTTTAAAGTATGAAAGTAAATTCTGTCTGATTGTATCAGGGAATGGCGCTCCTTCGATCTCATCATCATCGGTGCGAAAGGGGGTGGCCGATAACCCTATTCGATAACGCGCTGGAGGCAAGGCATCAAAATAGTTTTGACTACCGAGATGATGGCATTCATCACCAATTAACAAAATATCTTCAGGTGATACTTTAGCGATTTTTGACTGAAACAATTCCGATGAGAGGGTCTTGTTGACGACAATAACACAGATAAAATCTAAAGTTCCGGTTCGAAAACGCAGAAGTTTTTTATCCAATGCAGAAGTCCACTTATCAGAGCCATCGTAACATTGAACGGGAGCAATGTTGAAAGGCGCTAATTCTTTTACCCATTGATTGGCTAGTTCAATGTACGGGACGCTAATTATTGCAAAAGTTGCATCACCATTCTTGTGACGCTCTTCATACAACTCTACCAGTGCAGATATGGATGTGAATGTCTTACCTGAGCCAGTGGCCAATTTGAACAAGCCATTAAAGTCTGCTTTACGCCAACTATTTATAGCCTCGATTTGATGAGGAAATAACTCAAATGCTCTCCCCTTAACCATCAATGGCTTACGTGGGGTCTTAGCTTCAATATTTAACTTAGCTAACTTCTGTTCCGACTTAGGGAAACTATAGGAGAAGAAAGGCTTAGTAGTTTTGGCTCGATAAGAGACTGGAAACAGCTCCCTACTTAATGCGTCAAGGTCAACACCAGATTGAATTTTTTGATAAGCCTCTGAATCAATAGAAACAACTTTTGCTCGCTTCTTGGTATCACTCCACAGCGCATTAAAATTATCCACTTCAACTTTGCCATAATCAGCAAAAGATTCACGCCAACTGAAAAAAAGTGAAACTTCCTCAGAGTTATATTTAGACAATCCAGCCAGGGTTTCATTTGCTGATCCACTGAATACAACAATTTCATCCTGCTGATAAAAGATCCCTATTTTTTTGTGGAACATGCCTTGATGAGTGAAGGCAAACTTAATCTCAAGTAGCCCTTTCGCCACCATATATGTCAATAGCTTCAGATTCATTTCGTCACTACTAAGCAATAAGTCAGCTAATTGAAGAGACTTTGTTTTACAAGGATTTGATACTCCCTCCATCACTGCCTCATACTCATTGTCAGACAATGGGTCACCAATGATAAGGCGCATCTTACCTTCAGAATGAATAAACTGCTCCAGTCCTTGTGCTGCTGAAACTAGAACATCAGCTGAAAAATAACCTACAGCTCTATCATAGCGATTTGCACAAGAGAGCAAGGGAATATGTACACACTCCAGTATACTTTCTTCATCGGTGTCATACTTAGCTTGAAGTCCAAGAGCTGAAAACTGCATGATTACTCCCAATCAAGCCATTGAGTAAGATTTCGCCATGCGTTAGTCAGCAGTAATACACCTCGTTCATCAATATGTTGCTTCGTCCATTCATCCGCAAACGTAATATCTGCAAATTTTTTTTCTAGCATTAATATTGAAGCATTACGCTTAGATTCATTAGAAATTTGGCTCTCTGCCAATAAGATATCATCAATATTGTCGATCGAATCATTGGATAAAGATTGGAGTAGATGTTGTTTGAGATTGTACCAAGACGGTGGATTCGTGCTGGAAACCCCATTGCGAGCATCAATTAATACGTTACCGATCTTGTTGTACTCTTCTGGGTTAGCAATTTCATCATCACCCCACCCTTCAGTAGAACCACCGTTAAATACCTTCTTAATAGCGTCTTTACCAGAAAGTAGCTCCCACATTATAGTGGTCAGAAAGTCAGTACTCGGTTTATTTGAAATCTCATGATGGATACCGTTAAGCTCGATGCCATGCATACCAGCTAAGAGCAACATTTTAATACTCTTCGGCTTGGTTAGAATCTGTTGTTTAGAACAGATATCAAGCCACTTTTCATCAACATCCTCTTTCGGAGAGCCTTTTGAACTGATCTTTGCTTCTAGCTCTTCCCGAAAAAAACGCTTAATAATATCGGCATTAAATCGATCAGACGTCAGAGGCCCGCTACCCAATTGATACCCTTTTTGGTCTAGACTCACACCGCGTTCATGTAACTTTTTATAAACAGCATCAATTCCATCAGCTCCACCACTCATCGCACGCCAAAGTACGCTAAATGCAGTTACAGCCTTAAGCACTTTTGCAAAGTCGGAATACTCTGTACCGGTTACTCCAAACTTTTCATCAGCTAATATAAATTGTACCAATAGGCTTTGAACAATGTCATGTTTCATATCTACGAGGTAACGTAAACATAGATTTGAAATATCCTGCTCGTTAGACTCTACTAGATTTCCGACACTAGGTACCGCAGCCTGCCAATGATCGAATAGGAAATCAGCAGTTGTTGCAAGTTGGGTTAAATACTCGTCTTTAAAATGACAGTTTTCATAGCTTTTCAGCATTGCATCACGTTGATCTCTTAAGCTCGTAACTTTTACTTTTCCTTGATATGCGCGAACAAAGGCAAGTATCAAAGCTTTAGTTTTAAGGTTTTTTTCTTTACTTTTGATGATGCCTTCAAAGCGCTCCGTGATGGAGTTGAGAATATCCATTGACGCTTCAATTTCTTCTTCGGGTGTCCCATTTTTTCGCTGGGCTCCGATGTGTTCAATTACCTTAGGAACAAACGTTTCAATAGCAGTAAGAGGTTCCCCTGTTGTATTCAAAGCCTCAAACATATCGAATGCATAAGATTCATTATTAACTTCAACATAAGTAAGGCAAACGCGGTGAAGCAAAAACTTTGCAAACGCAGCTATGTAAATAACTTCTGCGACTTTAGCGTGCGAATCAGATGCCCTTGCTAAATCCTTATCAATAGGAAAGTCTAAACATATATCTAACGTTTCAATATCGACCAACTCGCTGATGTTGATTTTCTCTTCTGTTTCGCCCTCTGGAGACTTAAATTGAAAGCCCTTTTGTACGCAGTCAAGCTGCTTTCTTATCTCCTCGACGTTTTTCACTACACGTTTAGCAGAGGTACTCATCAATGACAGGTTTAAAGGCTCAAACACCGAGCTATCGCGTTGTTCAACGATATGACGCTGATAAGCTGACAATAATTCAGATATAGGGCTCTCATATTGAGCCTTCTTCTCACTTCGGCCCCAACAATCGACCTGTGAACGAATAATTTTAGGAAGGTATTTATATACTTCGTGTTCCGCTGTCGTCTCTACAACCGTATTTGAGGTATCAATTTCCAGCTGAGAGACTACCTGCCGTAATTCATCGAGAACATCTTTGATTTCTTCATCTTGTTCCAAATGTATCGCTTTCTTCAAACTCGGTAAAAGCATTCTCAATCTTTCATTCAGACAAAGAATAATAAGAATCAGAGTAGAAAGGCGCTGTTGACCATCAATGATAAGTTTGATGTGAGTAGGTTTATCCCTTTTGACTAAGGGATAAATAGTCAGAGCAGAACTATCGTCCACACTCAAGATAGACCCAAGGAAAATAATCGCATCAGGCGACTCTAGAAGGTTTCTAAATACATTCTCACAATCAGAAAACAAATCTCTAATGTGGCTCTCTTCCCATGAGTATGGTCTCTGATAAGCAGGCATATAAAAGCCCGTATTTTTGCGTTCACAGATGACATCAAAAACTGATTGAGGCTCTGCTTTAAAAATGTCTAGAGACTTTTGCATAGATGCTTTTCCTAGGTAACTGATATACTGAACAAATATGCTACTTATAGCACTAAAACTAAGTAAATTCTATGGTTCTAGTATTGTACACTTACCATTCGGTTGCATATAAAGATCACGTATTATATCTATTCGATACTATAACCTTCTGATACAATAATTTCTCCGCTTGGATAAAATCTCCAATTCAGCAGCAAGGTAAGTACATTGAACATCGAATCTACGACACTGAAATTCTCCGGACATCAAACTTTCCCTATCCGTTACGGGTGGATTTACAAGATTATTCAAGAAGTTGTAAAAGGTGAATCCCTTTCTAGTAAGTCGAACATCGAACAACAGATGCAATCGATGGGCATGGGGAAAAATATGGTGCTGTCTGTTCGACACTGGATCCGTGCGCTGAACTTGGTGGTTTGTATCGATAGCAAAGAACAGATTTTTCAACTGACACCGCTTGCAGAGCAGCTGTTTACGGACAAAAACGGTCATACCGCGTATGATGAATACCTCGATAAAATAGGCACAACTTGGCTCCTGCATTGGTTGCTACAATCGATTGAACCTACTAAAGCTGAGCTTAACGCTTCTAGATTTTTATTTAATTATTTCAATGGAATAAAAGTAAAGAAAGACTCCTTAGCGACTGAAATCAAAGACGCACTGGCGAATCACGAAAAAGAACTCACAGAAGCAACACTGAATAAAGACATTGATTGTCTTTTACAAATGTATGCACACAAATCGTTGCAGGCCAACAAAGTCAACGAAGACAGCTTTGCCTCTCCGTTTACGGAACTCGGTCTATTAAAACAAGAAGACGCTAAAAGCTACATTGCGGAGCTTAATCGACGTCCATCTTTGCCCGTCGAAATTTTTACCTTTGCACTGATTGATTACATGCAGAAAAAACATAAGGGTAGCAAGGTCAACACCTTATCTTTTGACGCATTGTTAAATGACGTAGGATCCCCAGGCCGGGTATTCCGTCTATCTTCCGCAGGGCTGAGTGATAAACTGGATCAAGTAGAAACACTCACTGACGGCAAAATTGCTTGGACCGATACTCAAGGCTTAAGACAAGTGCAGCACTCTTTTAACAGCATCGATAACATAGACCCAAGCCAGTACCTTAAACACTACTACCAATCAGAGGAAAAATAAGCGTGACTCTCAGTAAACAATACTCTATCGCTACACGCCACCAACGTTCTACCCGTATCGATAGTGACTTGAGCGCCGATTTCTTTCCTGGCTTGGTTTACCACGGAACAGCACAAGCTTCCTTAGAGACGCTCTTTCGCCAATACGGCCAAACCGGACAAAGCGCTTACACATTAACAGGCGCTTACGGTTCAGGTAAATCAACGGTGGCGCTGCTCATGGCTGGTCTATTGCATTCTGACTCGGATATCCGAAGTGCTGCTATCAACACCATAAATGCAGAGTCAAAATCGCTATTAGAAGAGAGCGCACCATACCAAAAAGGGTGGTTACAAATACGTGCAGTCGGCGGCGTCAGTGGCCCTGTCGAATCTTTTTGGAATGCAACACTGAGAGCGCTTGAGGAGCACCCTAATACACACAACGCAAAGGTGCTAAACAAGTACCGTAAAGCCAGTGTTGAAAGTGATAGTGAACTGATTAGCTCTTGGAAAGCCCTCTTTGATGATGTCGCGCCTCATGTTGATGGCGTACTGATCATTGCCGATGAGATGGGGAAAAGCTTAGAGTTTATCAACCGAAACGGTGGTGATTTACACTTATTTCAAGACATTGCTGAAGAGCTCTCTCGCATTGATACTCCGGTCATTTTCTTAGGCTTGCTACATCAAGCATTCAGTGAGTATGCAAAAGAGCGCGGTACTAAGCTACAGGATGAATGGGCCAAAATTCAAGGCCGCTTCAGCGATATTCTGTACAATGTATCGACCGATGAAACGGTCGCGCTGATCAGTAACTCGATCAAAACAACGTCACCACACCGTAGTGGTGATGAGCTCGTCCAACGCGTACTCTCAGCACTTGAAGACAAACAGCAGCGTAAAGAGTTACTACTCACGCGCCTAGAGCAATGTGTCCCACTTCACCCATTAACGGCATTGTTACTAGGGCCTATAGCTAAGAGGCGCTTTAGTCAAAACGAACGCAGTACATTCGGCTTCTTGAATTCGCACGAGCAATTCAGCTTTCAACTTTTTTTACAACAAACAAGTGACCAAAACGCTCGATACGATCTTAGCAATCTATGGGATTATCTTGAAGCTAACATGGAACACGCCATATTGGGTTCACCCGATGGACATGGGTGGGCAACCGCGGCGGACGCGCTAAGAAAAGCTTTCAAACAAGATTTTTCTCCACGATGCATTGCATTACTTAAAGCGATATCTTTAATTACTCTGTTTGGTAAATCTGCCAACCTCACGGCAACGGAGAGCGTACTCCTTACAGCAACAGAGATCATCGATAAAAAGCAGCTAAAAGAATGCTTACAACAGCTCAAAGAAGCCTCATGCATCGTCTTTAGAAAGCACTTATCATCTTGGGTCGTGTTTGAAGGTTCAGATCTCGATATTGCAGGCTTAGTGGAAGAGAAAATAGAACAACTGCATAACAGCCACGAAGCTGTTGAGCGCATTAACTTTAGTTCCCAAGTAATTGCAAAAGGCCACTATCACGAATTTGGTACATTGAGATGGGCGGCTCAAACCGTAGCGATGCAACTCAATTATATCGATATGCCGACCCTTATTGGATCTCGAAGTGGCGAGTTTGCGAACTTCTTGTTATTGCTCAAAGAAGAGCCAGAAGATCGTCTACTTGAACTGACACGCAATGATAAATCATTAATGATCGCATGTGCACCTAACGCGAATGAAATAATAAATTTAGCCAATGAAAAGTACGTCCTGGAGCTCATCAAAAGTGACAAGAGCACTGGTGCAGCGCTGACGCACGACAAGGTTGCTCGAGAAGAACATAGAGCACGCTTGTTTAACGCTCAGTCGGCTTTAGATGCGGCATTGACTACCGCCTTCAATAACGCGCGATGGATACACAATGGCGAGATCTACGGTAAGGAAACGATGAGTGAAATCGCCACATTTGCCGCTGACAGAATATTCCATAAAACCCCGAGAATTCTTAACGAGCTGGTTAACCGTAACAAACTCTCTGGTACGGCGGTTTCCGCTTTGAAAAAACTGCTTGAAGCGATGCTTGACGAAGAAGATCGAGAGGATTTAGGCATTGAGGGGTTCCCACCAGAGAAATCCATGTATATCAGCTGCTTAAAAAATACTAACATTCACTCAGCTGAAGGGGAAAAGGGGCAGCATTGGTTTAGAGATCACCTAGACAAAAATTTAAATGCTGTGTTCGCCGCTGCGGAAAAACGCCTAAAAGATCGCAAGGGCAACGAGGTCGATTTATCTGAAATCGCGGAGCTTTGGGCAAATGCGCCTTTTGGTTTAACAAAGGGTGTCATCCCGATCTTTTTGCTAGCGTTCTTGAAATCGATGGGTGAACAAATCGCCTTTTACGAGAAAGATATGTCTGGTGAATTTGCCTTTATTGCAGAACCAGATAGTGACTATGTCCATAAACTGATTAAGAACCCGGGCGATCTCGCCGTCAAATACATCGTATTGGCGAAGGATGAGAAAGAATGGTTGCAGCATCTCGCAATTTTCGCGGCGTCTGAAACAAACCGTGATGTATCCAATAACATCCTTTCTGTCGCGAAGCCTTTAGTAACGACTATGCACAACCTTCCGCACTGGGTAAAAAACGCTCACCATATTGTCCCAGACAACGATGAGCGCAACAAAACCTACTTGAGGATCCGGGATCTATTTTTACAGGCAAATGACCCTCATACACTACTCATCAAAGACTTGCGTAAAGAACTAATTGCCTTTGGCGCTGATGAGTTTACGAGTCAAATAGATCTGTTAGAAGACTGCTTTAAAACGTTAAGACAGAAGCACGAGCAGATGCTTGCTGCCATTAAAACCAAGGTGAAAACCATTTTCCCAGAAAGCGGTGAAGAGCTTGCTGATATGTGCCAGTACGTCGAGCAAAACTCCGGCGACTTACGTTTAAAGGCATTCGCACGCGAACTCGCGAAAAGTGACACTGGATTATTACAATGGCTGGAAAGCATGATTCAGATTGTCATCGGACGCGGAAAACAAAACTGGAACGAAGGCATCCTTCAGACTGCATCAAACAAAATCAGTGATTATGCCCAAGATTTTTTGAGTGTAGTTAAGTCCCAACGTAATGGCGGCGATGCGGCCGCCCAGTCAGGTAAAACAAAACTGGTCTCCCTCGTTTTAGAAGGGGATGATGGCAAACTGACATCGTTTAAACGAGAAATCAGGGCAATAGAAACAGAAGAGTTGAAAAATACCATGAGCACGATCGAACACCAGCTCTCAGAACTCGATGATTTCCATAAAATCAATCTATTACAACAACTACTAAGAAAATCGCTCGAAGCGCAAAGTTAACGCACGTAGGTATTATTCATGAGTGATCAACGCAAGGTGAAACATGTCCTTGGCTTGTCAGGAGGCAAGGACAGTGCTGCTCTCGCAGTGTACATGGCTAGAAACTATCCTGAACTCGATATCGAGTATTTTTTTACTGATACAGGCAAAGAACTACCCGAAGTGTATGAATACCTAGAACAACTTGAAATTGTACTGGGTAAGCCAATTTTGCACATCAATGACAAGAAAGGTTTCGATTATTGGTTAGAGCAACACAATAATTTTCTACCAGCTGGTCAACAACGGTGGTGTACGATCCGCATGAAGCTCGAACCCTTTGAAAAATGGATTCGACCTTTTCTTAATGATGGTTATGAAGTCATCTCTTATGTCGGTATTCGCGCAGATGAACCTTGGCGAGACGGTTACCGCCCTAATGAAAATCAAAAATACCTCACTATTAAAATGCCATTTGCAGAAGACGGCATCAAAAAACAGGGAGTCCTAGACATCCTCGATAGTGCTGGGCTAGGTTTGCCTAAGTACTACGACTGGCGCTCTCGTTCAGGCTGTACGTTCTGCTTCTTCCAACGCAAGATTGAATGGGTTCGCCTGCGTGAAGAGCACCCTGAAGCCTTTGAGGAAGCAAAGGCTTACGAGAAAAGAGCAGAAACCAGTGCCAATGGTGAAACCTTCTTCTGGATGGGCCCTAATGAACCATTAGAAACACTCGAAGATCCTGAGCGTATCAAGCAAATCAAAGAAAACCACGAGAAAGTAAAGGCTCGGTTCGAAAAGAAAAAGCAACGTGAAAGAAAGCGCCGCTTAGGTATGCATGCTATGGTCGATGAAAGTATGCTCATCGACACGCTAGACATGGACGCGATGTATGACCTTGAAGAGGGCGGTGGTGCCTGTATCACTTGCTACAAATAAGTGAAAGCTGCAACAAAAAAGCGCTTTGTAAAACACAAAGCGCCTTCGACATTATGGTAGTAGGTTAAGCTTAGACTCGTAAGCTTAACAAACGCGCCTTCAAGGAGCTTTCCAATGCGTCAAAACGTTCAGACAAGGCAGCTTCAATATCCTCAATAGCCGAACCAGTAGAGATACGTTTAAACGAACCACCAATCAGAAGCGAATCCATCACAATATTGTTTTGTGGAATATCAGCAAAATAACGCGAGGGGTCCATTGAGCTAATCACATTATTCGCCGCACCAGAAATCAGTACTCGGTTTAACGGGCTATTTAAAATGTGATTAGGATCTTGACGGATATCCTCGGTTTTTTGCCCCAGTCCTTTTACTGAGCCCAGCGGGATAATATGGTGGTCATTCAAACCATCTGACGCATTCGCTGGCCACAACACAACGTCACCCTGCTCGTTCTTTCTGAATGCATTGAGTGGTTTAGTTTCTGTTGCATGTAAGTCATAACTAGGCGACACACTCAAAACGTATTGCAAAATCAAATTATGAATACCTTCTTTCGGATACTCATTTAAACGCTGCATCAATAGTTCTTTAGACGCAAACTTGTCATCTTGGAAAATCTGCGCTTCTCGATCCAAGATTACCTGTCCCTCTCCGTTAGCAACCCAGTTGTACAGCTGATTAATATCATCAATCACCACTGCACTTTGATCGTAAAGGTAACGACCAGAGAACGCACTCGTCCAATACCAGAACTCGACTTTTTTATGCACCGCAGCATCATTCCAAAAGCGATCTTCCGCGAAGATGAAAGCGATAGGCTGAATCATTAGCTTGTAGTGCAACTTGTTGGAGTTATAAACACCGCAGCGAATCAATAGGAACGAATATGCGCGCTGTACGGCCAAAGTCGCGGTTTCAATATACTTGCGGATAATTTCAGTATCTAGACTCAGCAACGTTTTTGAACTGGTATCTTTTTTCTTCACTTCAAAATCGTTGCCCGCTTCAAGCTCAATTTCACGACGAGCTAATGCAGTGCAGATAGCGAGAATCGCCTTAGAAAGGTAACCAGAAGGTAAGCCATCAGACAAACTGTCAAGCTCATTGAGATACAGACCACCTGATGCACCACTCGCGTGCTGAAGCGAAGAACAAAGGGTAACCGGTTTAATAAACATGGAACGAATGATAGAGCTGAGTGAGTATGTCGACGTATCCCCAGCAACGCTCTTTGCAACTTTAGCTGATACCAAATCAAAGTCATCAAGCTTCATACCACCATCGTTCAAATGACAGAAAATAGGAATAGCTCGGCGAATATCGTTGGTCACCAGACTATTGAGTTTATAGTCATCAAAAATATCACGAATTAAGTAGTTAGAAACGTTATTCTTCCACTCACTTTTGCAAGTGATGAAGATTTTTTCGATTTCTTCTGAGTAGACAATGCCATTTTCTTCACACTCTTCGATGGAATCAATACCATCAAAAAGCTGTGCCGTATCGTAATGTTCTTTAATGAATGCAAAATCGTCTTCGTATTTGTCACGAATTGCTTGCATGTTGATTTCAGCAATCCCCTCTAAAATGCGGTTCACTACGATCGACTTAGTACCGATCATAAACAGAGGAATCATGCCATATTCAACACAGTCGTTGACAAATTGAGTGATGACCTGTGGTTTAGTCTTACCCGTCTCGATGGCTTTGATTTGGTTGTATGGAGAAAACCACTTAGACACGCCTTTACTGTTGCGCTCATTGAACGTTTCACAGTTAAAAATATCGACGATATCATTAGGCTCGAAGTGATCAAGACCGTCTTTATCAAACACTACCTTAGTGGCATTGAAAACATCCGTAACGTTTTCATTCGCCTTACCAACAACCGGCACGCGAATAAACCAACGCACTTTCATAGGATTAGCTTTTCTCGAAATGAATTCAGACAGTTCGGCTTGGTCGGAGAACTGAGAGAAGTCAAACACATCATTAAATGCATTATACAGTGTAGTTGTTCTCTGCTGGCCATCGAGCAAATACTCGCAAGGGTCTGCACTAGCTAAAGTGTGTTGAACCGTTTCCCCAATTTTACGCAAAGCAAAATCGTTTGACTGCCCTTCTAAAATCAAGGAACTACCAACCGGGAACTTAAGCAGAATAGATGCAAGTAAGCTTTGTTGTTTTGCTGTTCCCCATTTGTAATCCCGCTGGAAGTCAGGCAATAACAAAGTTTGATCGTTAATTTTCTTAAACGTGTCACTGAGAGAGCGTTCCATAACCAACCTTAAAATTTATTTTTAGTCAATATTTTATGCGGTTATTTTCTATCATATAAACCATTCACTTTCCATTGTTAATACAAAAAACTAGCCAATACAAACACTTCTAACATTAATCTAATTACTCGCTCACACAAAATTAAGGATAAATATCAAAAATGAACTGAGAGTAGTAGAAACTCGAAGCTCTTTAAGGTGCTGCATTACCAATGCATTCTCCTTTTTCACAAGCAAGTGAACTATCCGGAAATTCTGGATAGTTCATCACAAGGCATTATTTCGATGGCTTTTGGATTCAAGTTCCAGTGCTAGTATCAAACCCACCAACCGAAAAACAACCCAAAAGCGCTCTTGCTCACAGCCAACCACGTGCTGCATCATGGGCTTTCACATGTGAAAGTTCATCAGCCCTCAAGCGCTTCAAACTGATCAAATCCCACAATAATCTAGAAATTTACCGTCACAATCCCATCAAAAGAAATAATCGACGCTCAGGTCCCACAATGATTGGAGTACAACTCCCTACATCCCCGCCAAAACAATAAAGCAACGAAAATAATCCGTAGCAACATCCCACAAAGATAGATATCTGGAAAGCACAAGGATAGGTCCCAGGAGAGGAATCGCTGCCATGCTTGCCAATCAGCGGTGGGACACGAGGAAAATTACGCACCCCAAAAGGGCAATTACAGATGCGTAAGTAACAGTACGTTTGCGCTACCTTGAGCAAAACAAACAAGGAGCCACTATGACTGTATTAAATGAACATTCCGCCGCCTATCAATGGCATCAACGAGCCCAGCAGCGACACCCCGAAAATGAACCAGAATGCTTTGAACTCGCGCTTTCCCAATCACTAAAAGCCCTTGCCGATATCGAGAACTTTGCAATGCAGGAGCCCTATTTGCTTGAGTTTTTAGCCAGTTGCTACGCGAACCAATTTTGGCGAATCCATCGAGCCCATAAGGACACCTCACCTGGCCGCTACGGCTGCCGTGTTCGGGTTCGCAATCATCGCTTTGAAGCGGCTTGGTACTACAACTGGTATATCAGTACCAATCAAATGACACAGCGACACAACAAAGAACAGCGTGTTCGCTCAAAGCATTTATCCAAAGGTAAAGGCTTTCGTTACCCACCGGGGCGCTTTTCAAAAGCCAACGCTGAATGGGAATCCGATCTTATTGAGTACACAGAGGATGCCTTCGCACTGATCCGCGAAGTGCGGCATGAAATCCTCACAATCAAACAAAAAGCGCAAATCTGTACAAAACGACTTCACAAACTTAGTGAACACTTTCAAAAAATGGAGAAGCAAAATGGCTAAGAAAACCATACCAAACGTCGGTATTACCGACTATTGCGGAGAGCTAGATCTATCAGATTTTGATATTGCACTGCCAGAACAATCTCCGTTGCCAGAATTAATCAAAGATTTACCTCTGTTTGTCGCCGATGAATCGAAGATACTAATGTTTGCGGCCAAAGACCTTGAAGCACGATTGGAAAATCTGTGCAAAGCTCTGACAGTTGAGTACAAAGTGAAATATCCAATGCGCTACAGATTCAAAGTCAAAAAATCAAAAGGCTTACCAGAGATCACATGGTATCGCCTCATTCTTCATCGCTTTCCAGACGAAGAGCTTGAAGAAAAAGAAGTATCCGAAGGGGTATTGAGACGTTTTTCAAACGCAATGTCCTGGGAGATCCCGCTGTATCTTCATTTGCTAGACCAGATCAACCGACTGGAACAGCGTGTGAAGCCAATAAGAGAGCTGTCTAGCCAGGTGAAAAAAACGATGCGAGCGATAAAAAAACTGCACATTTAGCTCTATCCAATCAGGAAGCTTCATGCCGTAAAATGAAGCTTCTAGCCACAGTTTGCATTTTCAAAATCGATGATACGCTGGTAGTAAAGTGAGGAGAAAATGCAGTGATGAGATTGAAAGTTCAGGTTGAAAAAATCAATGCTGAAAGCATCGAGGTCGCTTGGTTCACAGGGTTGAACAATCACGGTATCGTTACGGTTCAAATTGCTCAAAGTGAGTTCCGGTGCGCTGTAGCAGAGTTAACGGCGGCTAGGTTCTTAATTCTCGACAAACAGGTACTCGGGCGCTTACCAAACAGCGGTAAAGGTCTCGCACTCAGCCTAACCAAAGAAACCATTTTAGCGGCCAAGAATGAAGCTCTCAAAGCAGCCGCACTGTTTCTGTCCAACCGTCTATCCGGTATCAAACTTTATTCTGACGAGATTGTTGATATCACTCATCCAGAAACAAAAGACATTATTACGCCTTATGCTTCACCCTATCCTACGTTTGAGGTTGCAAAACTTGGCACCATCGCCATCAGTAACCATGCAATGCAACGCTACCAACAAAGACACAGGCAAGGTGATATTCGCAATCCGTGGCATAGCTTACAGAAGCAACTCTCCCATCCAAATCTAGAAAGACTAGCTTTGTCATCAAGAACACGTTTTCAAAAGCTACTCCGTTACGGAAGCGAGCAACATGAGATTTGGGCCAACCCTACAGGCAATATTTACTTTCAAATTGCATCCTTAGCAGAACACAAGTTGGTTGTGACGGTTTTTTCTCAGGTAACGCATGCTTTCGATGAAATTCATGCTTAGGAAAGCTAAGCTAAATAGAGATAGAAGATACTTGCAGGAGGTAAATATGGAACTTTGGATTTGGCTGGGTGGTTTATTACTGACAATAGCCGCAGTCGGTGGGATATTTTGGTATTCAGGACGACAGCGATAGCTTTATTACTGGTCGATGTTATCGAGCTCCTGCCTGATCTGCTCAATAAGCGCCTGCTTTTTAGTTTCACTGAGCTTTTCAATCAAACATGCCAGTTCTGCTGAGCTGTCGGAATCTGAAAAGAAAAACGCAACAGGCACACCAAGCTCCTGAGCAAGCTTTTGTAGCGTACCGATATCGGGCATATGACGCCCTTTTTCATAATGATTCATACGGCCACTCGCTGAACTTGGGTCCATACCCAAACGGATACCAAGCTCCCTCTGGCTGATACCAACGCGATTTCTTGCCTGTTTAAGGCGCTGTGGAAATGGATTTGTTTTAGACAAGTGAGAATCATCATCAACCTTTGATGCTTAGATTTTCTAAGTTTTAATTATACCTGTATACTTAGGAAAACTAAGTACAAAATGGAGACTAAGATGAAAACACTAAAAAAGTTCGCACTCTTTTGCGTTTTTTGTCTTGGTGCGTTAGTGACTGCATATCAAAGCTGGGGAGTGGTGTTGATGGCCTTCCCAAGCGTTATTTGGCTACATAAGCCACTGGATGTTATCCACAAAAATAAGTACATCGCGTTGTTATTTTGGTTTGTACTCTTCTATATAAACTGGCTATTCGCCACTGCCGCCGCCCTCACCTATTTCTTCATTCATGTCTGGCATTTGCACCAACAGAACATTCCGCTCAATGACTCGTCTTGCGTTAAGCGAGCGCCTCGACGCATCAACCCAAGCACTGGTTTGTTGATGAAGAACAGGCACTTTGACATGACAGGTGAAGCTTATGGCTGGAAGATTGATTGATATGAGTAGGTGATGATCACTTTCGCTCCTACTGGGAAGGATCGTAATAACAAAATGATCCACGATCCATAGCAAAGACCCCGATCTACAACTGGTGAGTTTAAAGATCAAAAGATATCTCCTGCTTATCCACAATGTGTCAACTTGGTGATCACCCGATAAATACCTGCAAAATCAACTTGTTTTGAAAAGGAAATTTCTCATGAAACCGAAGGCTAGGTTCACTCCATTATCGTTACTCATTTTGCTCACTGGATGCGCCTCTACATCAACGCCTATCCAATATGACAACAGCCACAGCCGTGCTCATAACATTGCTCATGCTGGTGGGCTCTACCAAACAGAAGACAAAGTCATTCCAATGAGAGACTTTGAGGCATTTAAGCTCGCGAAAGCTGCCGCAGGAAATACATTGTTGCTCACCTCTTCAGTAGGCGCGGGACTTGAGTTAAGTGAAGGACTAAGCCTTGGTTTGCTAACGTCATTGCTGGAACAGCCTGATACCACTTCACGAAACAGCATTATTGCTTGGATGCCTATACAAGAAGCGACATCCGCTCGAGACGCACAGCAAAAGTTGCTCTACCACTTCAACGCAGCCATCGAAACCGTGCTTCAAGAACAATTTATTCACTATGAGCGTACGAATGGCAATTCAGAACAAAAGATAGAGTTTTACTTCCATAGTGCAGACTACCAATGTCCAAAATACCAAGCTGGTATGACAAACCAGGACCTATGCTATATCACCGCAGAAGTTTTCGAACCGAGAAGAACGATGTCACCATCTTTCATCAACGATGGACAGGAAAGTTTTGCATTTGAATCCAACCATCACGTCTACTATCAGAGATTTAGAATTTCGCCAGGCAAGAATAGTGACATCCCTTCTGATGCACTTTACGCTGCTATCAGTAGTAAGTTACCCGATTGGATCTTCATCTATATAGCAAAAGGGAACATTCACTTTGGTAAACAGACGATCACCGCACCTTACCTGCTAGAGAGAGGAAAACCACTCTTGTTTATCGTTGCTGAGGAGAAAGAAGGTGAAAGCAGATCCGGTTTCCCACCATTCCCACTTTTCCCATCCTGATCTATGATGGAAGTCATCTTGGGAAGTAAGAATTTGACCATAAATTGCAATTTGGTCCCCAATCGGTCCCCAAGACGTCGCACGAGGCCAGCTATTATGGGAAACTTCACTTTCTGTATCGGGAAGTAAATAATCGAACGCGCGGTGCTGAGCTTAACTCACACCGCGTTTCTTTTTGTACGGCAAGCCATCCATGAGCTTTAGCCGTCGCATTCAATAAGGAAGAAGTATGATCCACATTATTACAGGCAGCACGTTAGGTGGCGCAGAATACGTAGGGGATCACCTGAGTGATCTACTCAACGAGAATGGATTTGAAACAACGATCCACAACCAGCCTTCCCTCAGTGATATCGAAAATCAAGGTACGTGGTTGGTGATCACCTCTACACATGGAGCTGGTGAGTATCCTGATAATATCCAACCTTTTATCGCAGCATTACAAAATACACCGCCAAAAATGACTGATGTAAAATTTGCGGTGATTGCGATTGGTGACTCTAGCTACGATACGTTCTGTGCCGCTGGTCAACACGCTTATGATTTATTAGAGGATATTGGTGCAACCCCTCTCGCAGATTGCTTTAAAATCGATGTACTGAGCCATGATGTGCCAGAAGACGCCGCAGAGATGTGGTTAAAAGAGAATATCGAACGTTTTTAAACTCACGACTTTCCCTTCAACAGAGTCGAAATTCGGCTCTGTTTTCTCCCATGTGAATAACTCCCACCAAATTATTTTGTTTAACCGCTCAAAAACCAACCAAACAGACTGTGGATAACTACAATAAGATCCAGTGATTTTCCTTTAGTTATCCCAATAACAACTTTGATCAATTTTACCCCCTGTGCATAACCACCACTTTTGATCCCAGGTAATCCTCGATCTGATCCAATCATGATCACAAGATATGATCCAAAGAAGATCCATGATCTTGTTGATCATTTTTAGGTTATCCACAGAAACGGTCGATCCTAATAGTAGATCTAATAAAAGATCATATATATAGATCTTATATATATTTATCTTGAAGCTTAAAACGGATAAAACGAGAAAACGTTTTTCTCTCTGGCATAAAGCAGGTAAAATACGGCTCCTTTATCTGTCCATTAAATCCCTTTGAATACCTGAGGTCAGTTCATGCTTTATCACGAAAACTTTGACGTCATTGTTGTCGGTGGCGGACACGCAGGAACGGAAGCCGCGCTCGCATCTGCACGCACAGGACAAAAAACGCTTCTCCTTACCCATAACATCGATACATTAGGCCAGATGTCTTGTAATCCGGCGATCGGTGGTATTGGTAAAGGTCACTTAGTAAAAGAAGTAGATGCTATGGGCGGTTTGATGGCAGAAGCCATCGACCATGCAGGTATTCAGTTTCGTACACTAAATGCCTCCAAAGGTCCTGCAGTACGAGCAACTCGAGCTCAAGCCGATCGCGCTCTGTACAAAGCGTACGTTCGTAATGCATTAGAAAATGCGCCTAACTTAACGTTGTTCCAGCAATCAGTTGATGATCTGATTGTTGAACAAGATCGCGCAGTTGGTGTGGTAACTCAAATGGGACTTCGCTTCCATGCGAAAGCCGTTGTGCTAACCGTGGGTACCTTCCTTGGTGGTAAGATCCACATAGGTATGGAAAGCTCGTCTGGTGGTCGTGCCGGGGATCCACCATCGATCGCATTAGCGGATCGACTGCGTGAACTGCCGTTCCGTGTGGATCGTTTAAAAACAGGTACTCCACCGCGCATTGATGCTCGTACTGTTGATTTTTCAGTGCTAGAAGCTCAGCACGGTGATAACCCAACGCCTGTATTCTCGTTCATGGGCAAACGTGAACAGCATCCGCGTCAGATTCCATGTTTCATCACCCACACCAATGAACAAACTCACGATGTGATCCGTAGTAACTTGGATCGCAGTCCAATGTACGCAGGTGTGATTGAAGGTATTGGTCCGCGTTACTGTCCGTCTATTGAAGACAAAGTGATGCGTTTCGCTGACAAAAACAGCCACCAAATCTTTATTGAGCCAGAAGGCCTAACCACGCACGAGTTATACCCTAATGGTATCTCGACCAGCTTGCCATTTGATGTGCAAGTACAAATCGTGCGCTCAATGAAAGGGTTTGAAAATGCACACATCGTTCGCCCAGGTTATGCGATTGAATACGATTTCTTCGATCCACGTGATTTGAAGCAAACGTACGAGACGAAGTTCATCCATGGTTTGTTCTTTGCTGGCCAGATTAATGGTACGACTGGCTACGAAGAAGCCGCAGCGCAAGGCTTGATGGCGGGCCTAAACGCAAGCTTGTTTAGCCAAGACAAAGAAGGCTGGAGCCCACGTCGTGACCAAGCTTACATGGGCGTGTTGATTGATGACTTATCGACCATGGGTACCAAAGAGCCGTACCGCATGTTCACTTCTCGTGCGGAATACCGCCTGCTACTTCGTGAAGATAACGCCGATTTACGTTTAACGGAAAAAGCGCGCGAGCTAGGCTTGATTGATGATGTTCGTTGGGCTCGCTTTAACGAGAAAATCAACAATATGGAAACGGAGCGTCAGCGTTTGAAAGCAACGTGGATGAATCCGAAGTCAAAGGGTGTTGATGAGTTGAACAAGCTGCTGAAAACCCCAATGGCCCGTGAAGCGAGTGGTGAGGATCTTCTGCGTCGTCCAGAGATCACTTATTCGCAACTGACGCAACTTGAAGCGTTTGCTCCTGCTCTTGAAGATCAGCAAGCGGCTGAGCAAGTTGAAATTCAAGTGAAATACGATGGTTACATCAAGCGTCAGCAGGAAGAGATCGAAAAATCACTGCGTCACGAAAATACCAAGTTACCTGCTGATTTGGATTACCGCGATGTAAAAGGTTTATCAAACGAAGTCGTTGCTAAACTGAGCGAGGCCAAACCAGAGAGCATCGGTATTGCATCACGCATTTCTGGTATTACGCCTGCTGCAATTTCTATTCTACTTGTTCACTTGAAAAAGCATGGTTTGCTGAAGAAAGGTGAGGAAGAATAATGAGCGCATTGCGAACAAAGCTGGATTCACTGATCGCGAAAACCGATTTGGAAGTGTCAGAACAGCAACGAGAGCAGTTAGTTGGTTATGTCGAACTGCTCGACAAATGGAACAAAGCATACAATTTAACATCGGTACGTGATCCGCTTGATATGTTAGTGAAACATATTCTTGATAGTATCGTTGTAAGCGCACACCTGCCCGGTGAGCGCTTCATTGATGTTGGTACTGGTCCGGGGTTACCGGGCATCCCTTTGGCAATCATGAACCCTGAGAAAACCTTCTTTTTGCTCGACAGTCTTGGCAAACGCATCCGTTTTATCAAGCAAGTTGTGCACACATTAGGGCTGAAAAACGTGACACCAATTCAAAGTCGCGTCGAAGAATTCCAGCCTGAAGAAAAATTTGATGGCGTTTTGAGTCGAGCTTTTGCTTCAATGACAGACATGGTGGAATGGTGCCACCATTTGCCGAAACAAGAGCACGGGGTGTTTCTAGCGCTGAAAGGACAGCACCCTAAAGATGAAATGGATCAGCTTCCTGAATGGTGCAGTGTGACAGAGATCATATCTTTGGCTGTTCCTGAGTTGGAAGGTGATCGTCATCTAGTAATCTTATCGCGCAAGGAAAATTAGCGAGGTAATCGTGGGTAAAATTGTAGCAATCGCCAACCAGAAAGGTGGGGTCGGCAAAACAACAACGTGCATTAACTTAGCGGCTTCGATGGCGGCAACAAAGCGCAAGGTTTTGGTGATCGATCTCGACCCGCAAGGTAATGCTACGATGGCCAGTGGCGTGGATAAGTATATGGTCGACGCCACCGCATACGATCTTTTGGTCGAAGATACACCGTTCGATCAAGTCGTTTGTACCCAAACAACAGGGAAGTATGATTTGATCGCGGCGAACGGAGACGTAACCGCGGCAGAAATCAAATTGATGGAAGTTTTCGCTCGTGAAGTGCGTCTAAAAAATGCATTGTCGTCAGTTCGCGATAACTATGATTTCATCTTTATTGATTGTCCTCCTTCTCTAAACCTTCTTACAATCAATGCGATGGCGGCAGCTGACTCTGTGCTGGTGCCGATGCAATGTGAATACTTTGCGTTAGAAGGTTTAACTGCTCTTATGGATACAATCAGCAAGTTAGCGGCTGTTGTGAATGAAAACCTCAAAATCGAAGGTTTATTGCGTACCATGTACGACCCACGCAACCGCTTATCGAATGAAGTATCCGATCAACTTAAAAAACACTTTGGGAATAAAGTTTACCGTACTGTCATTCCGCGTAATGTTCGTTTGGCTGAAGCACCAAGTCACGGTAAGCCAGCAATGTACTACGATAAGTACTCCGCAGGTGCCAAAGCGTATCTTGCTCTAGCGGGCGAAATGCTCCGCCGCGAAGAAATCCCAGTTTAACTCTAACCTAAGGAATTCAATCCCATGTCTAAGCGTGGTCTCGGAAAAGGACTGGATGCGTTATTGTCGACCAGTTCGTTTGCTCGTGAAAAACAGCATATTGCATCGCATAGCCAAGAATTATCGGCAGACGGTGAGTTAACCGATTTAGCGATTGGTCAATTGCAGCCGGGCGTATACCAACCGCGTAAAGATATGGCGCCTGAAGCGCTAGAAGAACTAGCGGCTTCGATTCAATCACAAGGCATTATTCAACCAATCGTGGTTCGCCAGGTCGAAAATGGTCAGTTTGAGATCATCGCAGGTGAGCGCCGCTGGCGTGCTGCAAGGCAGGCGGGTTTAAAACGCGTGCCGTGTTTGGTGAAAAAAGTTGAAGATCGTGCCGCCATCGCCATGGCGTTGATTGAAAACATTCAACGTGAAGACTTGAATGTGATTGAGGAAGCCCAAGCGCTTGAGCGTCTACAAGATGAATTCACGCTGACACATCAGCAAGTGGCCGATGTGATTGGTAAATCAAGAACGACGGTCAGTAACCTATTACGTCTGAATCAGTTGGAAGTTGATGTAAAAGGTCTGGTTGCAGATAAAAAATTGGAAATGGGTCATGCTCGAGCTCTGTTAGCGTTAGAAGGCGAACAGCAAGTCGAAGTAGCTCAACAAGTGGCTAAGAAGCAAATGACTGTTCGCCAAACCGAACAGTTAGTAAAAAAGTGCTTAGCCCCACAAAATGAGCAAAAAGGGCAACAAGAGGATACCGAAGCCGAGCAAATGTCGCATAAATTGAGTCAGCTGCTTGATGCAAAAGTTTCTCTTACCCGTTCTGCAAACGGAAAAGCGAAATTGACGATAAGTCTTGATGAGCCTCACAAATTGGACCAACTAATTGCCAAGCTTGAGGCCTAGATGAGATAATTGATTTAGGTCAATTAATCTAATTAATCGAATTTTGTGCGAAAGTTGTCGTTTTGTAAACAAAACTGTAAGTTTTTGATGCAATCGAATTGCTTTACGTTGAACTGAACGTATAATTTTCGCCAATTTCCCAGCACAGAGAGTTAAGTGCGAAGTGGATATTACTAGAGGTACGAATACATGGTAGCTGCGTTAGCTAGACCAGGACGAGAGCTCGCAAGGCAATTGTTAATGATCCAGTCTGGCGCGGTTATTTTTGTGGCAGCAGGAATGGCGGTAGCCATAAATCCTGACTGGGGATTTTCAGCGCTGATTGGCGGAGGCATTTTTGTTGTTGCCAATGCAGTATTCGCGCTGTGTGCTTTCATGTTTAGTGGAGCTCGCGCTGCCAAGCGCATCGCTGCTTCCTTCTATACGGGTGAAGTACTGAAAATTCTCATCACGGTTGCACTGTTCTATGTTGCCTACATGTATATGCAGGTGGAACTTGTTCCCCTCAAACTAACCTATTTGCTGGTACTAGGTATTAATATCTGTGCACCAGTGCTATTCATTAACAACAAAAAATAGGATGAGTTATGGCTGCGCCAGGTGAAGCGCTAACATCGTCCGGTTACATTGCCCACCACCTTTCTAACCTATCGCTATACAAGTTGGGTTTAGTAGGGTCGGAGACAAGTTTCTGGAACGTACATATCGATAGCCTGTTTTTTTCTTGGTTTACTGGTTTAATTTTCCTCGGAATTTTTTACAAAGTAGCAAAGAGAACAACAGCGGGTGTACCGGGTAAGCTTCAGTGTGCTGTAGAAATGATCGTTGAATTTGTCGCCGATAACGTCAAAGACACGTTCCATGGACGCAACCCACTGATCGCGCCTTTAGCACTGACTATCTTTTGTTGGGTATTTTTGATGAACGTGATGG
This sequence comes from Vibrio sp. 1562, assembly GCF_033340155.1. Taxonomy (NCBI): domain Bacteria; kingdom Pseudomonadati; phylum Pseudomonadota; class Gammaproteobacteria; order Vibrionales; family Vibrionaceae; genus Vibrio; species Vibrio sp. 1562. Next base: position 43,191 of record NZ_JAWOVY010000016.1, on the reverse strand, counting down.
ACTTAGTTCCTATCGACTTCTTACCATACCCAGCAGAGCATTGGCTAGGTATCCCTTACCTTAAGGTTGTACCGTCTGCTGATGTGAATATCACCATGGCTATGGCTCTAGGCGTTTTTGCATTGATGATTTACTACAGCATCAAAGTAAAAGGTCTAGGTGGATTCGCAAAAGAACTTGCACTACATCCATTCAATCACCCACTGATGATTCCGTTTAACCTACTAATTGAAGTGGTATCGCTATTAGCGAAACCTCTATCACTTGGTATGCGTCTATTCGGTAACATGTTCGCGGGTGAGGTTGTATTCATTCTTTGTGCGGCAATGCTACCATGGTACTTACAATGGATGGGTTCACTACCGTGGGCAATCTTCCATATCTTGGTTATTACGATTCAAGCCTTCGTATTCATGATGTTGACAATTGTTTACCTGTCAATGGCACACGAAGATCCTGATCATTAATTTTTTTAAAGCTTTTTATTTGGGCACTAAGCCAACAACTATAAATTGGAGATAGTAATGGAAACTTTACTGAGCTTTTCTGCAATCGCCGTAGGTATTATCGTCGGTCTTGCTTCTCTTGGTACAGCGATTGGTTTCGCACTGCTAGGTGGTAAATTCCTAGAAGGTGCTGCACGTCAACCAGAAATGGCTCCTATGCTACAAGTTAAGATGTTCATCATCGCGGGTCTACTTGATGCGGTTCCAATGATCGGTATCGTAATCGCGCTACTATTCACTTTCGCAAACCCATTCGTTGGTCAACTAGGTTAATCACCTTTAACTCGGGACGGGCGATTATCGCTTGTCACTGATTAACACTAAGTCCAAATAGAGGGGTAGCTGTTGTGAACATAAACGCAACTCTGCTAGGTCAAGCAATCTCGTTCGCACTATTTGTGTGGTTCTGCATGAAGTATGTATGGCCACCATTGATGCAAGCGATCGAAGAGCGTCAGAAGAAAATTGCTGATGGTCTTCAAGCAGCAGAACGTGCTGCGAAAGACTTGGATCTAGCACAAGCCAACGCTTCTGATCAATTGAAAGAAGCGAAGCGCACAGCAACTGAGATCATCGAACAAGCGAACAAACGTAAGTCTCAAATTCTTGATGAAGCTCGCGAGGAAGCTCAGGCAGAACGCCAGAAAATCCTAGCGCAAGCAGAAGCAGAACTTGAAGCTGAACGCAATCGTGCACGCGATGAGCTGCGCAAACAAGTTGCTACTCTGGCTGTAGCTGGTGCTGAGAAAATCCTTGAGCGTTCTATCGATAAAGATGCGCAAAAAGATATTCTCGACAACATTACTGCAAAACTTTAAGTCTGGGGGCGCATATGTCTGATTTGACTACTATCGCACGCCCCTATGCTAAAGCAGCCTTCGACTTTGCTTTAGAGAAAGACCAGTTGGACCAATGGGGCCAAATGTTATCTTTTGCTGCTGAAGTGGCCAAAAATGAACAAATGAACGAACTACTAACGGGTTCGGTTTCTGCTGACAAAATGGCAGAAATTTTTGTTGCAGTTTGCGGCGAACAAGTTGATGCGCACGGTCAAAACCTTTTGAAGGTAATGGCTGAGAATGGTCGTTTAGCGGCCCTTCCTGATGTTTGCACGGAGTTTTTTACTCTGAAAAAAGAACATGAGAAAGAAATTGATGTTGAAGTAATTTCAGCAACAGAGCTTTCTGATGAACAACTTGCAAACATTGGCAGCAAACTTGAAAAGCGTCTTGAACGCAAAGTGAAGCTGAATTGCAGTGTAGATGAGACCCTACTTGGTGGGGTTATTATTCGAGCCGGAGACCTAGTCATCGATGACTCAGCGCGTGGTCGTTTGAACCGCCTGAGCGATGCATTGCAGTCTTAATGGGGATTGGAGCATGCAACTTAATTCCACGGAAATTAGCGATCTGATCAAACAACGTATCGAATCTTTCGAAGTTGTTAGTGAAGCTCGCAACGAGGGTACTATCGTATCGGTAAGCGATGGTATCATCCGCATCCACGGCCTAGCGGACGTGATGCAAGGTGAAATGATTGAATTACCGGGTGGCCGTTATGCACTGGCACTTAACCTTGAGCGTGACTCGGTTGGTGCGGTTGTAATGGGCCCATATGCTGACCTTAAGGAAGGCATGAAAGTTACAGGTACTGGCCGCATTCTTGAAGTGCCAGTTGGTCCAGAACTACTAGGCCGCGTAGTAAACACGCTGGGTGAGCCTATCGATGGTAAAGGCCCAATCGAAGCGAAAATGACTTCGCCTGTAGAAGTGATCGCACCAGGTGTAATCGACCGTAAATCGGTAGACCAACCTGTGCAAACTGGTTATAAGTCAGTTGACTCAATGATCCCAATCGGTCGTGGTCAGCGTGAGCTTATCATCGGTGACCGTCAGATTGGTAAAACAGCACTGGCGATCGACGCGATCATCAACCAGAAAGACTCTGGTATTTTCTCTATCTACGTAGCAATCGGTCAGAAAGCATCGACTATCGCTAACGTTGTTCGCAAACTAGAAGAGCACGGCGCACTACAAAATACTATCGTTGTAGTTGCATCAGCTTCTGAATCTGCAGCGCTTCAATACCTAGCGCCTTACGCAGGTTGTGCGATGGGTGAATACTTCCGCGATCGCGGTGAAGACGCACTGATTGTTTACGATGATCTATCTAAGCAAGCGGTAGCTTACCGTCAGATCTCTCTACTACTTAAACGTCCACCAGGCCGTGAGGCATTCCCAGGTGACGTATTCTACTTACACTCGCGTCTACTAGAGCGTGCAGCTCGTGTAAACGAAGAGTACGTAGAGCGTTTCACTAACGGTGAAGTGAAAGGTAAGACTGGTTCTTTGACTGCTCTTCCTATCATCGAAACTCAAGCAGGTGACGTTTCAGCATTCGTACCGACTAACGTAATCTCGATTACCGATGGTCAGATCTTCCTACAAACTGAGCTATTCAACGCTGGTGTTCGTCCTGCTGTTGACCCAGGTATCTCAGTATCTCGTGTAGGTGGTTCAGCTCAGACGAAAATCATCAAGAAACTATCAGGTGGTATCCGTACAGCACTAGCTGCATACCGTGAACTAGCGGCATTTGCTCAGTTCTCTTCTGACCTTGATGACGCAACGAAGAAACAGCTAGACCATGGTCAAAAAGTTACAGAACTAATGAAGCAGAAGCAGTACGCTCCAATGTCTGTATTTGACCAAGCTCTAACTATCTTCGCGGCAGAGCGCGGTTACCTTGATGATGTAGAACTTAACAAAGTTCTAGATTTCGAGGCGGCTCTACTATCGTACGCTCGCGGTCAATACGCTGAACTAGCAGCTGAGATCGACAAGTCTGGCGCTTACAACGATGAAATCGAAGCTCAGTTGAAGAAACTGACTGACGACTTCAAAGCAACCCAAACTTGGTAATTAGGTCGGTGGCAGTTTCTGCCACCAACTAACGGAGAGTAACGATGGCCGGCGCAAAAGAGATACGTAATAAAATCGGTAGTGTTAAAAGCACTCAGAAAATTACGAAAGCGATGGAAATGGTAGCAGCTTCAAAAATGCGTCGTTCTCAAGATGCAATGGAAGCTTCTCGTCCATACGCTGAAACAATGCGTAAAGTGATCGGTCATGTGGCTAACGCAAACCTAGAGTACCGTCATCCGTACCTAGAAGAGCGTGAAGCTAAACGTGTTGGTTACATCATCGTTTCGACAGACCGTGGTCTGTGTGGTGGTTTGAACATTAACGTGTTCAAAAAAGCCGTTACAGACATGCAAGCATGGAGAGAGAAAGGTGCTGAGATTGAGCTAGCCGTTGTTGGCTCAAAAGCAACAGCTTTCTTTAAACATGGTGGCGCAAAAGTTGCGGCACAGGTTTCTGGTCTTGGAGATAATCCAAGCCTACAAGACCTAATCGGCTCTGTTGGCGTAATGCTGAAGAAATACGATGAAGGTGAACTGGACCGTCTATATGTAGTATTCAACAAGTTTGTTAATACTATGGTTCAGCAACCAACGATCGATCAATTGCTACCTTTGCCTAAATCGGACAGCGAAGAGATGCAGCGTGAGCATTCATGGGACTACATCTATGAGCCTGAACCAAAACCTCTACTGGATACGCTATTAGTGCGTTACGTAGAGTCTCAGGTATACCAAGGTGTGGTTGAGAACCTTGCTTGTGAGCAAGCGGCTCGAATGATTGCGATGAAGGCTGCAACGGATAACGCAACCAGTTTGATTGACGATTTGGAACTTGTGTACAACAAAGCCCGTCAGGCTGCGATTACACAAGAACTATCAGAAATCGTTGGTGGTGCAGCTGCGGTTTAAGCTTAGGTAAAACGAAATAGTTTAGAGGATTAACGATGGCTACAGGTAAGATCGTACAGATCATCGGTGCGGTAGTCGACGTAGAGTTCCCACAGAGCGATGTACCTAGTGTATATGACGCTCTAAACGTAACGGACTCAAAAGAGCGTCTAGTTCTTGAAGTTCAACAACAGCTAGGCGGTGGCGTAGTTCGTTGTATCGTAATGGGTAGCTCTGATGGTTTACGTCGTGGAGTTGAAGTGGTTAACACTGGCGCTCCAATTTCAGTACCAGTAGGTACTAAAACTCTAGGTCGTATCATGAACGTCCTAGGTGACGCGATTGACGAGCGTGGTGAAGTGGGTGCGGAAGAGGTTTACTCTATCCACCGTAGTGCACCAAGCTACGAAGAGCAATCAAACGAAATTGCACTTCTAGAAACGGGCGTTAAAGTAATCGACCTAATTTGTCCATTCGCTAAGGGTGGTAAAATCGGTCTATTCGGTGGTGCAGGTGTAGGTAAGACCGTTAACATGATGGAACTTATCAACAACATCGCACTACAGCACTCAGGTCTATCAGTATTTGCTGGTGTTGGTGAACGTACTCGTGAAGGTAACGATTTCTACTACGAGATGCAGGAAGCGGGCGTTGTAAACGTTGAGAAGCCTGAAGAATCAAAAGTAGCGATGGTTTACGGTCAGATGAACGAGCCACCAGGTAACCGTCTACGTGTTGCACTGACTGGTCTAACAATGGCAGAGCGTTTCCGTGACGAAGGTCGTGACGTACTACTGTTCATTGATAACATCTACCGTTACACACTTGCAGGTACCGAGGTATCAGCACTACTAGGTCGTATGCCTTCTGCGGTAGGTTACCAGCCAACTCTTGCAGAAGAGATGGGTGTACTTCAGGAGCGTATCACGTCAACGAAATCAGGTTCTATCACGTCTGTACAGGCGGTATACGTACCTGCGGATGACTTGACTGACCCGTCTCCAGCAACAACGTTCGCGCACTTGGATGCAACGGTTGTACTTAACCGTAACATCGCTGCAATGGGTCTATACCCTGCGATCGACCCGCTAGATTCAACATCTCGTATGCTTGATCCACTAGTCGTTGGTCAAGATCACTACGAAGTTGCTCGTGGTGTTCAGCAGACGCTTCAGCGCTACAAAGAGCTGAAAGATATCATTGCTATCCTAGGTATGGACGAGCTATCTGAAGAAGATAAGCAAGTTGTATCTCGTGCACGTAAGATTGAGCGTTTCCTAACTCAGCCTTACCACGTAGCAGAAGTATTTACAGGTGACCCTGGTATTTACGTACCTCTAAAAGAGACTCTACGTGGCTTTAAAGGCCTACTAGCTGGTGAATACGACGACATTCCTGAGCAGGCATTTATGTACTGCGGTAGCATCGACGATGCTATTGAGAATGCGAAGAAGCTATAAGGCTAACTAGGAGGCGATATGGCAGCAATAACCTTTCACCTAGACGTAGTAAGCGCTGAGAAGAAAATCTTCTCTGGTCGTGTTGAAACGTTTCAGGTGACCGGTAGCGAAGGTGAACTTGGTATTTTCCATGGTCACACACCGCTGCTGACCGCTATCAAGCCTGGTATGGTGCGTATTGTGAAACAGCACGGCCACGAAGAAATTATTTATGTTTCTGGTGGTATGGTAGAGATTCAGCCTGGTACAGCGACTGTACTAGCTGATACAGCTATCCGTGGTGAAGAGCTAGACGCAGCGAAGGCAGAAGAAGCCAAACGCCGCGCTGAGGAGCAAATCCAGAATCAGCATGGTGACATGGACTTCGCACAAGCGGCCAGTGAACTGGCTAAAGCCATTGCTCAGCTACGAGTTATCGAGCTGACAAAAAAGCGTCGCTAAGCTCAATTAGCAACGTTGCATGAAAAAAGGCGGCCAATTGGTCGCCTTTTTGATTAATTTTAGTTGGAAATTTACATCCCACCATTAACTAATCCTTCCAAGGTGTTTAAAATAACGCCCAATTAAAATAGAACGTCAATAGGTTATTAATGAAATTCAGTGCTGTGATCCTTGCTGCGGGTAAAGGTACCCGTATGTATTCAAACATGCCTAAAGTGCTACACACTTTGGCAGGGAAGCCAATGGCAAAACATGTGATTGATACATGTACAGGTCTTGGCGCACAAAACATCCACTTAGTATATGGTCACGGTGGTGATCAAATGCAGCAAACGCTAGCAGAAGAGCCTGTAAACTGGGTACTGCAAGCGGAGCAACTAGGTACAGGTCATGCGGTTGATCAAGCGTCTCCGAAGTTTGAAGACGATGAAAAAGTACTGGTGCTTTACGGTGATGTTCCACTGATTTCAGCTGAAACGATTGAAAACCTATTAGATGCACAGCCAACAGGCGGCATTGCACTACTAACAGTGATTCTAGATAACCCGACAGGCTACGGTCGTATTATCCGTAAGAATGGTCCTGTTGTGGCGATCGTTGAGCAAAAAGATGCAACAGAAGAACAAAAACAAATTAAAGAGATCAATACTGGCGTGATGGTTGCGACTGGTGGGGATCTTAAGCGTTGGTTGTCTGGCTTAAACAACAACAACGCACAAGGCGAATACTACCTAACTGACGTTATTGCAGCTGCACACGATGAAGGTCGTGCCGTTGAGGCTGTACACCCAGTCAATGCCATTGAAGTGGAAGGGGTCAATGACCGCGCACAGCTTGCTCGTCTAGAGCGTGCTTTCCAGTCAATGCAAGCTCAGAAGCTACTAGAGCAAGGTGTCATGCTACGCGATCCAGCACGCTTTGATTTGCGTGGTGAGTTACAGTGCGGTATGGACTGTGAAATCGACGTGAATGTTATCATCGAAGGTAATGTTTCACTGGGTGATAACGTGGTTATCGGTGCGGGTTGTGTACTGAAAGATTGTGAAATCGACGACAACACCATCGTTCGCCCTTACAGTGTGATTGAAGGTGCAACGGTTGGTGAAGAATGTACGGTTGGTCCATTTACTCGCCTTCGTCCTGGTGCTGAAATGCGTAACGATTCCCATGTGGGTAACTTCGTTGAAGTGAAAAATGCGCGCATCGGAGAAGGTTCAAAAGCGAACCACCTAACTTACTTAGGTGATGCAGAGATCGGTCAACGTACTAACATCGGCGCAGGTACTATCACTTGTAACTACGATGGTGCGAACAAGTTTAAAACCATCATCGGTAATGATGTTTTTGTTGGTTCTGATAGCCAGCTGGTGGCGCCTGTCACTATCGCTGATGGCGCAACCATCGGTGCTGGCACGACACTAACAAAAGATGTTGAAGAAGGTGAGTTAGTAATTACTCGCGTCAAAGAACGCAAAATTACTGGCTGGCAGCGTCCTGTAAAACAGAAATAAGCATTACCTACACTCTGTCTCTATATTGTCAAAGCCGCTCAACAAGAGCGGCTTTGTTGTTTCTAGCTAAGGCTTCATCGCTAGTAGCTAGGAATGGCAATACGTTTTTCGAGCCAACGAACGGCTTGAGATACAAATAGGATGAGTAACAAGTACTCCAAAACGAGGAAGGTATAAATCTCTAAGGGTAAGTACTCATTCACCACCAGCTCATTAGCACGGCGAGTGAGATCGCTTAAACCAATCACGCTGACTAAAGAACTCATCTTGAGAATGTAGACAAATTGATTGCCCAGTGGAGGGAGGATTTGTCGAAATGCTTGGGGAAGAATTACCAAGCGCATCTTTTGCCAATAGCTTAAGCCCAAAGATTCAGCCGCTTCATGTTGGCCACGGCTGATAGCTTGTATCCCACCGCGAAACACTTCCGCCATAAACGCACTCTCAGCGATAGTCAGTGCAATAACACCCGCCCAAAAGTGATTGAGTGAGACATCCAATAGTGTAGGCATGCCGTAATACACCCAAAGTAGTAAGACTAAAACTGGCACTGAACGGATCACCTCGACATAAATACGGTTTATCCACTTCAGAGAGGCTGAGTCCGACAGAGCGGGTAACGCAACGATCAGACCCAAGCTCATCGCAAATAACATACTGAGGAGTGATACCTGAATGGTGTCGTTAAACCCAGCGATTAAAAACTTTAGATTGGTGAGCCCTTGATCCGTCGAAGGGTCAAGTACATACCAGCCCCATTGATAATCTGAACAACCAGTGAGTAATAGCAGTGAAAACAGCCATAGAGTTCGAAACGTCACATTTACTCCCTGAATTAACTAAAAAACTTCCTTTGTTGCTGCTATGTTATCAGTAGAGCTCTAATAAAGGTTAATTATTAAACCGTATAAGGTCATTATTTTTAAGGGAATAAAAATGAGAAAGATTTTACTAGTGCTAGGAATGTGTTTGCTTGCTGCGACTCAAGTCGCTCACGCTGAAAGCCGTCTTCAATCCATTTTAGACAATGGCGTACTCCGAGTTGGAACGACGGGAGATTGGAATCCGATGACGATGAAAGACCCTGCGACAAACAGTTATCGTGGCTTCGATATTGATGTAACAACAGAGCTTGCTAAAGATCTTGGTGTAAAAGTGGAGTATGTGCCCACGGATTGGAAGACGCTAGTTAATGGCATTACCGCCAACAAATACGATATTACTGGCAGCGCATCTCTGAACATGTCGCGCGCGAAAGTAGCTGGATACAGCCAGCCGTATTTCTACCTTGCCTTTGTACCTGTGGTGCAAAAGAAAGATCTCGCCAAATTCTCTGATTGGGCGGATTTTAATAAACCAGAAGTAAAAGTCGCGGCGACGTTAGGTACGGTACAAGAAAAAATGGTGAAAGAATTCTTCCCGTCTGCTCAACATATTGTTATTGAAGCGCCAGCGCGCGACTTCCAAGAACTACTAGCTCGCAGGGCCGATGTATCGGTGACGTCCAATGTGGAAGCAGCGACGTTAGTGGACAAGTTTAAACAGTTGGCGATAGTGCCAGTGACCGCACCGCGTAAACCAACCCCAATTGCTATGTTGTTGCCGCAAGACGATCAAGTATGGATTAATTACATCAATCACTGGGTAGAGTTGAAAAAGACTCAAGGCTTTTTTAAGCAGACTGCCAAGAAGTGGGGGTTGAAAAGCTTATAAACAGAAAGAGCCGCATTGCGCGGCTCTTTTTATTATCTGAACGATTAAAGTTCGTCTTCACTCACGACTCGGGCGTTGTCAGGAGTCGTAAAGTGCTTGGATAATTCGCGATTCGACAGAATGTATCCCATCCACAGCCCACCCATACAGATGATGATTGCGATGCCAGTAACCATCTGAGCTTGGCTTGCCATTGCGGCTACCAATGCACTTGAGAAGCTACTTACACAGATTTGCAGGCTGTTTTGCAGACCTGCTGCTGTTGCAGGGCTCTGTTGTGCGCTGGCCAATGCACGGTTTACCACGATTGGGTACAGCGCGCCGTTAGCAACGGCAATCAAACAGAATGGCGCAAGAATAGGCCAAATCGATGACAGATCCCACTGTGAAGCAATGAAAATCATTAATGCCGCGACACTAAATAGGCCAATCAGTTGGCGCAGAACCTTTTCATCACCAAATTTTCGAACGCCTACTTTACCTAAGTAGCCACCAGCCATAAACGCGATGGTTTGTGGGATAAAGCTCAAACCAATATCTTTTGCTTCGTAGCCCAGTTGCGCCATGATTTCTGGCATCCCAGTTAGGTAAGCAAAGAATGCAGCTGAAGCCGTCGCAAACATAAACACGTTGCCAAGGTATTTTTTAGAACTCAGCAGCGCTTTGATGTCGGCAGACATACTGGTTTGTTTGATTTCTGCTTTCTCGTCTTTTTGTGCCATGGTCGCAAAGACCAAAAAGACACCAACCAGTGTTAGCGTAATAAAGATACTGTGCCAGCCGAAGTTATCTGCCAACACTACCCCTAATTGAGGTGCTAGTGCTGGTGATAGCGCGACGAGTGGCATGATTGTCGCAAAAATTTGTTGGCTACTGCTTGAGTAGCGTTTAATGACCATAGCCTGCCAGATCACGGCTGGTGCACACACACCGATAGCTTGGATAAAGCGCAGTGTGAGTAGTTGCCATACTTGATCACAGAAAGCCAAACCGAATGACGCGATAGTAAATAGCACCAACCCGGCTGCGAGTGTATTACGATGGCCAAATTTATCGGATGCCAATCCCCACATTAGCTGGCCAATCGCCATACCAACGAGGAATACCGTTAAAGAGAGCGCAATTTGCTCAGGGCCTGTTGCAAAGTCGATTTCCATCGCTTTGAATGCTGGCAGATACATATCGGTAGCAACGAAGCCAAGCATCGATAATGCTGCCAGATAAATGAGCTGTAGTTTTGAGATTTTCATGATTCAACCAGTCAAATTATTTAATCATTTTTTAATCAACATCAGTTGGCGCCAACCCTGATTTATTTACCTTATTATTCTATTTTTCGATTTTGAGAAAATAAAACGCTAAAATTGTTGGTTATCAATCAAATTTTTTGAAAGGTTAAATCATGTTCTCTAAAGCGTCTTTGGAAATGCTGGATACGGTTGCCCGTTTAGGCAGTTTCACCGCTGCGGCTGAGGTATTGCATAAAGTCCCCTCAGCCATCAGCTATGGAGTAAGGCAGGTCGAGCAAGATTTAGATGTGGTGCTGTTTCGACGTTTACCAAGGAAAGTCGAGCTAACTCCAGCGGGTGAACTTTTTATGGCCGAGGCGCGCTCTTTGCTGCGTCAAATGGAAGAGGTGAAAGCACAAACGCGGCGAGCGGCTCAAGGATGGAAAAGCACGTTAAAGCTGACCTTAGATAACGTGGTGAAGTTAGAAAAACTCAAACCTTTGGTGGAAGATTTCTATCGCGAGTTTGAATTTGCTGAATTGCAGATCAATATGGAGGTCTTCAATGGTTCTTGGGAAGCCATAGCACAAGGTCGAGCCGACATTGTCGTTGGCGCGACATCTGCGGTTCCTGTTGGGGGAGATTTTGAAGTCAAAGATATGGGCGTATTAGATTGGGCATTTGTAATGTCACCCGCTCATCCTTGCGTTCGACAACAAGTGCTTACTGAAGCGTTTGTGAGTCAATTTCCGGCGATCTGTCTTGATGATACTTCGAACGTGCTGCCAAAACGCCATACTGGCCATTATCCGCAACAGCGCCGATTATTATTGCCCAATTGGTATAGTGCGATTGAATGTTTAAAAAATGGGGTGGGCGTGGGTTACATGCCACGTCATATTGCAACACCCTTAATCAATGATGGTGTGCTGGTGGAGAAGGTCATGCCGGATGATAAACCGCTCAGTCACTGCTGCTTAGTATGGCGCAAAGATGATAATCATAAATTGATCCAGTGGATGGTGGACTATCTTGGGTCGCCTAATCAGCTACATAAAGATTGGTTACAGTCATAAAAAACACCTCGCATTAGCGAGGTGTTTTCATTGATATGTTTAAAATGTGGCGTTTTATGACAAGAAAAACTTATACGATGGGTTGTCTGTCTCGTCTTTGCATTGATAGCCAAGTTCACGTAAATGTGCAGAAAACTGAGCTAAATCGCTTTCATCTAACTCGAAACCACATAAAACACGTCCGTAGTCAGCGCCGTGGTTACGGTAGTTGAACAAGCTGATATTCCAATGAGTACCGAGTGTGCTTAAGAACTTGAGTAGCGCTCCCGGATATTCTGGGAATTCAAAGCTGTAGAGGCGCTCTTTAAGCGGCTTAGACGGCTTACCACCAATCATGTAGCGCACGTGCAGCTTCGCCATTTCATCATCAGACAAATCAACCACTGGGTAGCCACCATCACGTAAGTCGTGAATGATATGTTCTAGCTCTTCCTGACCGCCTTGCAAACGCACACCGACAAAGATATTTGCCAATGCGTCATCGTTGTAGCGGTAGTTAAACTCCGTTACGGCGCGGCCGCCAATGAGGTTACAGAACTCAAAGAAGGCACCTTGACGCTCAGGAATGGTGACGGCAAGCAAACCTTCACGTTTCTCACCAAGCTCGCAACGCTCAGAAACATAACGTAAGCCATGGAAGTTAGTGTTGGCACCAGACAGCACAGTACCTAAATTCTTACCTTGCAGTTTGTTTTGCTCAGCAAACTTCTTCAAACCCGCCAGAGCAAGCGCGCCAGAAGGCTCTGCAATCGCACGGGTGTCTTCAAAGATGTCTTTTACTGCTGCGCAGATTTCATCGCTAGAGACGGCAATATGGCCATCAATGTACTTTTGGCATAGACGGAAAGTCTCTTCGCCAATGCGTTTTACAGCGACGCCATCGGCAAACATGCTGACTTGGTCTAGTACTACTGGCTCACCAGCATCCAAAGCAGCTTTGAGGCATGACGAATCTTCTGGCTCAACTGCAATCACTTTGATTTCTGGCATGAGCTGCTTCACAAGTACCGCAACACCCGCAGCCAAACCGCCACCACCGACAGGGACGAAAATGTAATCAAGGTGACCATTTTGCTGCAGCATTTCCATGCCGATGGTGCCTTGACCTGCAATCACCAGTGGGTGATCGAAAGGAGGGACAAATGTGTACCCATGCAGATCAGAAAGGCGTTCCGCTTCCGCTTTTGCCTCATCAAAGTTGCTGCCGTGCAGCACTACATTGCCACCGAAGCCACGTACCGCATCGACTTTGATGTCTGGTGTGGTTTTAGGCATCACGATGGTGGTTTTGATGCCTAGCTTAGTACCAGAGAGCGCCATGCCTTGAGCGTGGTTACCTGCCGATGCTGCAATGACACCAGCGGCTTTTTGTGCTTCAGATAAACTCGCCACCATGTTGTATGCACCGCGCAATTTGAACGAGTGTACGGGTTGGCGATCTTCACGCTTGATCTGCACGTTATTCCCGATACGTGCAGATAAACGAGGCATTTCTTGCAGTGGCGTCACTGTTGCTACTTCATAAACAGGTGCGCGAAGGATTTGGCGCAGATAATCTGCGCCAGTTTGGTTCACTTGTTTTTCGGGTTGAGCTTCCATCATTGCTAGCCCTCTAGCTTCGACTTGTCTCGTACTGCACCCTTGTCAGCACTGGTTGCCATACTCGCGTACGCTTTGAGTGCAAATGAAACTTCACGTTGGCGGTCAACTGGTTTCCAGCCTAGTTCGTCTTGTTTTGCACGGCGCTCAGCAAGTTCTTGTTCAGACACTTGGAGTGAAATTGAACGGTTTGGAATATCAATTGCGATTATATCGCCTTCTTTTACCAGGCCAATTGCACCGCCGTTTGCTGCTTCAGGAGAGGCGTGGCCGATAGAAAGACCTGATGTGCCGCCAGAGAAACGGCCGTCAGTCAGAAGTGCACACTCTTTGCCAAGGCCCATCGATTTTAGATAAGTGGTTGGGTAAAGCATTTCTTGCATGCCCGGACCACCTTTAGGGCCTTCGTAACGGATAACAACCACGTCGCCAGCTTTTACTTTGCCGCCTAAGATGCCTTCTACGGCGTCTTCTTGGCTTTCGAAAACTACGGCTGGGCCAGTGAATTTATGAATGCTCTCATCCACACCAGCAGTCTTAACGATACAACCATCTAATGCGATGTTGCCTGATAGAACGGCTAGGCCACCTTCTTGGCTAAAGGCATGATCGATAGTACGAATACAGCCTTCCGCACGGTCGTCATCAAGGCGATCCCAGCGGCAATCTTGTGAGAACGCTTGAGTAGTACGAATTCCCGCAGGACCTGCGCGGTAGAACTTAAGTACTTCTTCGTCTTCAGTTTGGATGATGTCGTATTTCGCCAGCTGCTCTTTCATCGAAAGGCCAAGCACGGTGCGCGCATCATTGTGTAGAAGACCTGCACGATCTAACTCACCAAGAATTGCCATGACGCCACCAGCGCGGTGTACGTCTTCCATGTGATATTTCTGGGTAGATGGTGCCACTTTACATAGGTGTGGTACTTGGCGTGATAGGCGATCGATATCTTCCATATCGAAATCCACTTCACCTTCTTGCGCTGCAGCCAACAGGTGCAAAATGGTGTTGGTTGAGCCACCCATTGCAATATCCAGTGCCATCGCATTTTCGAACGCATCAAACGTAGCGATGTTGCGTGGCAGTGCTGATTCGTCATCTTGCTCGTAGTAACGACGAGTCAGTTCAACGATACGACGACCTGCATTAAGGAACAGTTGTTCACGGTCAGCGTGCGTTGCCAGCATAGAACCGTTACCTGGTTGAGAAAGACCTAGTGCTTCCGTTAGACAGTTCATTGAGTTTGCAGTGAACATGCCTGAACACGATCCACACGTTGGACATGCGCTGCGTTCGATCTGCTCGCTTTGCTCATCAGACACTTTTGGATCCGCGCCTTGGATCATCGCATCTACAAGGTCTAGTTTGATGATCTGATCAGAAAGCTTGGTTTTACCCGCTTCCATTGGACCACCAGAAACAAAGATAACCGGGATGTTGAGACGCATAGATGCCATCAACATTCCCGGAGTGATTTTGTCACAGTTAGAGATACATACCATGGCATCGGCACAGTGCGCGTTGACCATGTACTCCACAGAGTCTGCGATCAGTTCGCGTGAAGGCAGTGAGTACAGCATGCCGCCGTGACCCATTGCGATACCATCATCAACCGCGATGGTGTTGAATTCTTTTGCGATGCCGCCGGCTTTTTCGATTTCACGCGCTACAAGCTGGCCCATGTCTTTCAGGTGTACGTGACCCGGAACAAATTGAGTAAACGAGTTTACAACGGCGATGATTGGTTTACCGAAGTCTTCTTCTTTCACACCCGTTGCACGCCACAGTGCTCGTGCACCCGCCATGTTACGACCATGTGTGGTGGTAGCTGATCTATATTTTGGCATTTCCTAATCCTTCTTACTTCTGTTCTGGGTACACATAGTCTAACCAGCCCCACTTATCTTCCGTGGTGCCGTCAAATAGGCCAAAGTAGGCTGCTTGTAGTTCTTTAGTGATTGGGCCGCGTTTACCTGTACCTACTTCAATTTTGTCGATGGTTGCCACTGGTACAATCTCAGCCGCAGTACCTGTCATGAAGACTTCATCGGCAAGGTAAAGGGCTTCACGAGCAATGTTCGCCTCACGTACTTTGTAGCCTTTATCGCGTGCAATTGTCATGATCGAGTCACGAGTGATGCCCGGTAGAATCGCGCTAGTTGCTGGTGGTGTAGTGATTACGCCATCTTTGATAACGAAGATGTTTTCACCAGCCCCTTCCGATAGGTAACCATCTACGCTTAGCGCAATACCTTCGTCGTAACCGTGACGACGCGCTTCACCACCAACCAGTAGTGAAGATAGGTAGTTACCGCCTGCTTTAGCCGCAGTTGGGATGGTGTTTGGCGCAGCGCGATTCCAGCTTGAAATCATCGCATCGACACCTTTTTCTAGCGCTTCTTCGCCTAAGTAAGAGCCCCAAGGAAATGCTGCAATGATTAGATCCATCTCAGTGCCAACTGGTGGACATACGCCTAAGCCAACATTCCCGACAAAACCCAATGGACGAATGTAAGCGCTGTCGAGTTTGTTTTGGCGCAGTGTTTCGCGGGTCGCTTCCATGATTTCTTCTACAGAGAAAGGGATCGGAAAGCGGTAAATCTTGGCAGAATCTTTTAGACGTTGTGCATGCTCACGGTGACGGAAGACAATTGGGCCTTTTGGTGTGTTGTAACAGCGCACGCCTTCAAACACGGATGTACCATAGTGCATTGCGTGAGTCAGAACGTGAACGTTCGCCTCTGCCCATGGAACCATCTCACCATTAAACCAAATGAAATCTGCAGTTTTCGTTGCCATTTGTTGCCTTCCTTATGCACTTACGTGTTGTTGTAAGTTGTGATTTGGCAGTTCATCGTTGCGGATTTTTAGCACCTCAACCTTACGAACGTCCCACAACTTCTCTATTTGATTGATCAAAAACGAGATTGGTCGATCGCTGTCGACGATGATCTCGACGCTGGCTACTTTGCTTTCGTGGTTTTGCGTAGCAGCGACTTGTTTGATCACGAAACCTCGGTGACGAATCACACGTAGAACGCGCTCCAACAGTACCGGTTTGTCATCGGCTTTGATGTCGAGTAAATATCTGTCCATGCGATTGTCTCCTATGTATTTTCCAACATATCACTGTTTGATGCGCCAGGTGGCACCAATGGCCACACGTTTTCTTCTTCATCAATCAAAACGTGAAGCATGTAAGAAGTTTCACTCGCTAGCATCTCTTTGAGAGCAGGTTCGACTTCTTCTTTCTTGGTGATGGTTTTGCCCGGGATATCGAATGCTTTTGCTAACATCACGAAATCTGGGTTGTCATCAAGAATGGTTTCACTGTGGCGACCGTCAAAGAACAATGACTGCCATTGGCGAACCATGCCAAGACGTTGGTTATTAAGAAGGACAATCTTCACTGGAATCTGCCGACGCTTCAGCGTGCCCAATTCCTGAACGTTCATCATAAATGAACCGTCACCTGTAATAAGGATAGACTGATCATCAGGACGTGCGACTGCAGCGCCCATCGCTGCTGGCAAGCCAAAGCCCATGGTGCCAAGGCCTGCAGAAGTGATAAAATTTTGTGGTTCGCGTGGCTGGATATGTTGCGCTGCCCACATCTGATGCTGACCGACGTCGGTCGAGACAATTGAGCTATCTGGCATCATGTCAGACAGTTGTTTAAGCAATAGCGGTGCGTAGATTAACTCGCCTGGGTGGTCGTAACGCCACTTAAAGCCGCTGCGCAGACTTTCACTGTGATGAACCCACGGTGAGATATCTTGAGTCAGCTCTAGCTGAGGAAGAATGGTGTTGATGTCGCCACGTAATGGTGCGTTGGCGTGGCGCAGTTTATGAATCTCCGCAGCATCAATGTCGATGTGAATCACTTTCGCATTTGGTGCAAACGTATCGAGCTTACCCGTCACACGGTCATCAAAACGCGCGCCAACCACGATCAATAGATCGGCTTCTTGAACCACTAGGTTGGCGGCTTTGGTGCCATGCATACCCAACATACCAAGATAGTGGGGATCATGGCGTTCAATGGTACCGAGGCCTTTTAATGTGCTAACTGCAGGCATTGGGTTTAAGCGAAGAAATTCGCGTACTGCATCGGTTGCTTTCGCAAGTTGCACGCCACCACCAACATACAACACTGGGCGAGTAGATGCTGCCAGCACATCTTGCGCACGTTTGATATCTTCAGCGCTGACATCTTCGATTGCTGGTGCTATGTATGGAGGAAGAAGGTCTGTAGGTGCTTGAGCGAGTTGAACGTCTTTGGCGATATCGACAATGACAGGACCCGGACGACCGGTTTTTGCGACCTCAAAGGCTTCGGCAAGTGTCGGAGCTAGATCTTCAATTTCGGTCACGAGATAGCTGTGCTTAGTACAGGCTAGGGACATTCCGATCACATCCATTTCTTGGAATGCATCGGTACCGATATGAGAGCTAGCAACCTGGCCTGTGATGGCAACTAGAGGTACGGAGTCAAGGAAAGCGTCGGCAAGGCCGGTAACAAGGTTAGTGGCTCCTGGGCCAGAAGTTGCCATGCACACAGCAACGTCTTGAGTGGAACGAGCCATCCCGATAGCTGCCATAGCGGCCCCTTGCTCGTGACGGCATAGGATGTGTTCCACCCCACCGTCATACAAAGCATCATAGATTGGCATGATGGCCCCGCCGGGGTAGCCAAAAACGGTTTCGATGCCTTGCTGTCTTAAAGCGGCTACGACAAGTTGTGCACCAGTCATCGTAAACCTCCTTTGCTACGTTGTGGCTCGTAGCGATTGCCATATTTATTGCACTTCATGTGCACTCCCATTCTTCCCGTTAAACTGTCCGAGGGTTAGACAGATGACAACTTGTAGTTGTAAAAAAACCCCCGGACTTTTCAGTGCGGGGGTTTTTTGTAATTTGTGGTTACCTTTCGCCCACAATACCCCGCGCGGTGCCAATAATGACCACGATAATCAGGGCTAGCAGTGCGTTGATATGAGCGAAAAGGTTCATCTGTCTGTCGTTCTTTTTTCGTTAAAAAATGTTGTGTAATGTTCTACGAAATTGTTTGCGTCATTAGTGGTATCACACAATTCCGCTGCATGACAAGCAAAAAGTCATTCTTTTTTCACATTAACTCTCAATTGGGACGCGGTATATAACATAACCAACTAGATAAAACATTTGTTTACAGAGTGTTCAAAAAATTGAGGAACGTATGGGGCTGGCAATCATTCATAGTCGAGCAAGCGTCGGGGTGCAAGCGCCATCGGTTAGTGTAGAAGTTCATATCAGCAACGGCATGCCAGGGTTTACCTTAGTAGGCTTGCCAGAGACAACGGTAAAAGAGTCCAAAGATCGCGTACGCAGTGCGATCATTAATTCTAACTTTCAATTTCCTGCTAAGCGGATCACCGTGAACTTGGCTCCGGCAGATCTACCCAAGGAGGGAGGACGTTTTGATCTTCCTATTGCATTAGGAATTTTGGCCGCTTCGGAGCAAATCGCGACAGATAAGCTCAAAAACTACGAATTTGTTGGTGAGTTAGCACTATCTGGTGGTCTGAGACCTGTAAAAGGTGTGCTGCCTGCTGCGCTGGAAGCTAGTAAGATTCAACGCCATTTGGTCGTCCCACATGTGAATGGCGATCAGGCGGCGCTGGTGGGGAAGGAACAACATAAATCGGCCCAATCATTACTGGAAGTATGTGCCGAGCTTTGTGGTCAACATCGACTGAATCTTTTTCAAACGCCTAAGCGAAAAACGATCGAAAAACATGGTCGAGACTTACAAGATATTATTGGCCAACAACAAGGTAAGCGAGCACTGGAGATTGCTGCCGCTGGAAACCACAACTTACTTTTCCTTGGCCCGCCAGGTACTGGAAAAACGATGTTGGCTTCGCGTTTGTGTGACTTATTACCGGAAATGAGTGACGAAGAAGCAATGGAAACCGCTTCGGTGGCATCGTTGACTCAGAGTGAAATTAATGAGCATAACTGGAAGTCGCGTCCGTTTCGTTCTCCGCATCATTCAAGTTCAATGGCGGCATTAGTCGGCGGTGGTTCGGTACCCAGACCAGGGGAGATCTCTTTAGCCCACAACGGGTTATTGTTTCTCGATGAAATGCCCGAATTTGATCGTAAAGTTCTGGACTCGTTACGCGAACCGCTCGAATCTGGAGAGATCATTATCTCTCGAGCGCAAGGTAAAACACGCTTTCCGGCTCGTTTCCAATTAGTCGGAGCCTTGAACCCAAGCCCGACAGGATATTACGAAGGCAATCAAGCGCGCACCAATCCACAAGCTATTTTGCGCTACCTTGGTCGATTATCTGGACCACTGTTAGATCGCTTTGATATGTCTTTAGAAATCCCAGCTTTGCCCAAAGGGACATTAGCAGAAGGTGGTGATCGCGGTGAGCCGACTGCTATCGTAAAAGCGCGTGTGAGCCATGCGCGTAACAATATGCTAAACCGCAGTGGTAAGGTCAATGCACTGCTAGGTAGTCGAGAAATTGAGGCGTTTTGTCCCTTGCATAAGAGTGATGCTGAGTTTCTTGAAACCGCTTTGCATCGTTTAGGGCTCTCGATTCGTGCATATCATCGTATTATCAAAGTGGCGCGAACAATCGCCGATCTGGATGGGGCGGAGCAAATTGAACGAACGCACTTGGCCGAGGCGCTTGGGTATCGAGCGATGGACCGTTTGCTGAAACAGCTTACGGCGCAAGCGGTATAGACAGCAAAGTGTCATCGCAACAAGTGTTGTAAGCACCTTGTTGCGATGAAGGACGTTAGAAGGTGTAGTTGAGACCAAGCGACAATAGGTACTCTTTCTCCTCATAAAACGTGATATTCGAGTCAGTTTGGCTATAGCCGGCTAAAGAAATGAACGACCAGTCTTGCCAGTCAAATACGTTTTGATATTCGTAGGCCGCAAATAGGCTGATGGTGTCGTCATTTCGTGTTTTAGCAAAAGTTTGGCTAGCTGCTTGATAGTCTTTCCATGCATAACCCGCGGTGAGGGCCAATCGATGACGGTTGATAAATTTAAACCAGCTAATGTCAAATCCGTACGAATCAAATGACTCCGCCTTACCGTCGGCATCTTGATTGATGTAGGTGAAAGCGGGTTGCAACATAGATGTTTGGTTGAGTGGAATGCGATAGTCGCCTTTGACATAGTAAAGGTTAGCATCGCGAGCAAGTGAGCGGTCTGTCACTTCCTCCTGCTCGATGTCTTTATCAGCATAAGCAAGATCAAGGTTGAAGTTCTTATCAATCAACCCTTTGATCTGAAAGCGATACGCATTGCCGTCAACATCCGTCTCTTTACGTGCGGTTCCTACTTGATAAGGGTTGCGCCAAGTTTCGCCTTTGAGTACCGTCGGCAGATAGGAAACATCGAGCACGGTGCCAGATTGTAGCTCGTGTTGATAGCCCAACTGAAAAGCGAGTGTACCTACCGCGACATCTGAGCGTGTGGTACCGGCGTAAACTTGGTGGTTGAGTCGGCTACCAAAGGTGTATGTCACACTCCCTAGCGGTGCAGCGATAACGGAACTGTCACTATCGGCACGCTTATCGAGAGAATCGATGGTGTTACTATTTTCTGTATTGAAATTGGATTCTGATGATATGAATCCGGCATTCAGCGAAATTTCACCGCCAAAACCTGCGGTTTCAGCGAGTTGAGCCTGAGCAGAACTGACGACAAAGGCCAAAGGCAAGAGAAGTAGCCTTGGTTTCATTCGTTATCTCCTTGTTGTCGAATGAGTGGTGCACATATTGGTTGCGGTAACAAATCTGACCATTCCCACGCATGTTCCAATGTGGCAAAGGCGCAGTATAATTACACGCTGTTTTATTCTTCACACATTATCACTGTTGTTTGACTATCATGTTGGCATATTTGTTATTTTTTTTTAACGCTTCTTTTGTGATTCTCAATTCTGCGGTTTGTTCACTCGCAATTTGTGTTATCGCTGTATTTAAAATATTGCTTCCTGGCGTAAAGCTAAAAGCACTAGCGACCGCTTGTGCCAATAAGGTGATGTGGTTATGGGCTACCGTTAATGCGTGCATTCTGGCGGTATCTAACCGTGTTGAGTGGGATGTTCAGGGCGGTGAAGCGCTTAAAAAAGACGGGTGGTATCTGCTGATCAGTAACCATCTCAGTTGGACAGATATTGTTGTGCTTTGCTGCGTGTTTAAAGACCGTATTCCCATGCCGAAGTTTTTCCTCAAGCAACAACTGCTGTATGTGCCTTTCATCGGGATGGCGTGTTGGGCGCTCGATATGCCATTTATGCGTCGCTATTCGCGAGAGTATCTGATCCGCAACCCTCATAAGCGAGGTCAAGATTTAGAAACGACACGTCGCTCGTGCGCTAAGTTCAAACACACTCCAACCACAGTGGTTAACTATGTCGAAGGAACCCGGTTTACCGAAGAAAAGCAGCGTAAGAGTAAAGCAAACTATCAATATTTGCTGCAACCAAAATCGGGCGGGATTGCGTACACGTTAGCGGCGATGGGGGAACAGTTCGAGAGCATTATCGACGTTACGTTGGCGTACCCAGAAAATACGCATAAACCGTTCAAGGATTTATTGATGGGTCGCATGAGCAAGGTGGTTGTGCGTGTAAATGTGTTACCCGTTGATGAAAGAGTGCTCGGTGATTACTTCAACGATAAGCCCTATAAGCGACAATTTCAGCAATGGTTGGGGGATGTGTGGCAAGAAAAAGATCGGTTGCTACAAGAGATTTACAAATAAACAAAAGGGGAGCGACGTGCTCCCCTTTTGATTGATATCGATGTGCTTATTTTAGTGTCAGCAAGTAGTTCACCAGAGAGAAGTACTCATCCATCGTTTTGATGCTTTGTGCTTGAACTAGGTATTTGTTGTTAACGATAACCGCAGGAACGCCGGTTAGACCGCTGTTTTCAAATTGCTTGTCCATACGGCGAACCATTGAATCAACCGCGAAGCCTTTGAATGCAGAATCGAATTTTTTCGCGTCTACACCTTCATCAAGGAAGATTTGACGAAGTTCTTCATCATTACGTGGTGCTTTCTTTAGATTGTGGATGCGGTTAAACATCACTGGCACCATTTTGTCTTCCACTTTTAGTGCAACCATCGTTGCGTAGGCTTTGCTCATTGATGGGCCCATGTTGCCACCCATGAAAGAAACGTGGTTTTTTAATAGCTTAGTACCTTCTGGCAACTGCTTTTTCAGTTGCTGGATAACTGGTTCAAAGCTATTACAGTGCGGGCAGTAGAAAGAGAAAAACTCCGTCACAAGAGGTTTTTTTGATGCCTCAAGATCCAATACTTTGTAATGTTCACCTTCTTTGAATTGCGCTGCATGTGCCGACAGGCTTAACATCAGCATAGAAAACAGTGCGAACAGTTTTTTCATCGAAATATCTCCATTTTTGAATTTTTGGCCTGACTTACCATTGAGGCATTAAAGACAGCGGTGCTTCTTCTAAAGCGGCGATCTGCTCTTTAAATGCAAGGACCTGACCTTCCCAGTATTTTGGCTCATTAAACCATGGAAAAGCGAGAGGAAATGCAGGGTCATGCCAACGTTTTGCTAGCCATGCCATATAGTGCACCATTCGTAGACCGCGAAGTGGCTCGATTAGTTTCAATTCTGCAGGATTAAAGTCGCAAAACTCTTGGTAAGCCTCTAAAACAATATCCAACTGCATCAGTTTGTCTTGGCGTTCACCGTTCAGTAGCATCCATAAGTCTTGTACTGCAGGGCCGTTACGAGCGTCATCCAAATCAACAAACATAGGGCCATCTCGCCACAAAATATTGCCTGGGTGGCAATCGCCATGCAAACGAATCATATTGAAGCCTTCTTGCCAGTGGCTTTCAATTGATTTGATCAGCATATCCAAGTCATTGAAGAAGCTGTTCTCCAAGTGCATTGGAATCATATTGGCGTTTTGCAGAATCTCTCTTGGTTGATACAGGTATTCTTGTAAGCCGATCGTAGGGCGATGTTGGAAGGCTTGGCGGCTGCCGACTTTATGGATTCGGCCAAGGAAACGCCCTACACCTTCGAGCTGATCTAAATTGTCAACCTCGTATTGGCGACCACCCACACTATCAAACAGCGCAAAAGCATAGCCTTGATAGTGATGCAGGGTTTCACCGTTGATGCGCACAGGTGGTGCGACGGGGATCTCATTGCCAATCAGCTCTAAAGTAAAGTCGTGCTCCTCTTGGATCTGTTCATTGCTCCAACGTTCAGGACGGTAAAACTTGACGACATAACGACGACGCTCTTCGTCAGTGAATTGATAAACACGGTTTTCGTAGCTATTGAGGGGAAGAAAGCCTGATTCTGCGCGAACGCCGATGCTTTCTAACGCGTACCACATAAAGTCTGGGGTAAGGGCGTCAAAGTTAAACATACTTTGGGACATATAAACAAAAAGGCTCATTACTGAGCCTTTTTCCATTAGTCATCGAAGTTATAGCTTCTTGATAAATCGGCTTTCCACTTCAATGGTGAATTCGTTGCTCTTATCGGTGAGTATAAACTGAATTGTCGTAATCGCAGAGTTTAGCTTGTCAGGATCGGCACCAAGACTCATTGGCAGGTTCAATACCTCACCTGGCTGGACCTGAATTGTCTGCTTACCATACCAGCTTACATCGGATAGCCCTTCAACATCCAACGAGTACTCTTGCACTTGCTGAGTTTTGTTGATCACCTTGAGGGTGTAGGTGTTTTCTACTTCGCCCGAGCTATTAACGCGGAACAGTTGGTTACGGTCGCGAATAACACTCATACCGGCTGGGTCTACCGCTGCAATTTGGGCAAAGAAAAGACCGACCATGACCAGTAGCACAGCTCCATAGCCCAGCAGCTTCGGACGCATGACTTTGGTACTCTTACCCGATAAGCGGTGCTCGGTGGTGTAACTAATTAGGCCCTTCTCGTAGCCCATGCGATTCATGGTGTTGTCACACGCATCAATACAGGCGCCACAGTTGATACATTCATACTGCAAGCCGTCACGAATATCGATACCTGTTGGGCACACCTGCACACACAAATCACAATCAATACAATCACCCAAACCAAGTTGCTTTGGATCGGCTTTACGCGGACGTGGGCCACGTTTTTCCCCACGTTTTGCATCGTAGCCAACGATGAAGGTGTCTTTATCAAACATGGCAGACTGGAAGCGCGCGTAAGGACACATGTGAATACACATGATGGAACGCATCCAACCAGCATTACCATAAGTACAAATGGCAAAGAACATTACCCAAAAGACGGGCCAGAAGTTGGCGTTAAAGGTGAAAAAGTCGATAACCAATTGCTTCATTGGTACGAAGTAGCCAACAAAAGTAAAACCAGTGGCGAGTGCAATGGCAAACCAAGCTATATGTTTGACGGTTTTACGCATCGCTAAATTCGCCGTCAGCTTATTGGAGTCTTGTTTACGGCGTTTATTGGCACTACCTTCGAGCTTCTCTTCAAACCAGATATACATGAAGGTCCAGACGGTTTGTGGGCAGAGATAGCCACACCAAACCCGACCTAAGAAGGTGGTAATAAAGAACAACCCAAACGCCGCGATCACAAACAGCAAGGCGAGTAGGGTAAGATCTTGTGGGTACAGGGTGGTACCGAAAAAGTTGAACTGCTGGTTGCCAATATCAAGTAAGATCGCTTGACGTTCACCGTAAGGAATCCACGGTATCAAAGCGAAGAGAAGTAGTAAGAACCAACCACCGTAACGACGTAGTTTCTGGTAAGTCCCTTTGCTTTCGCGTACATAGATGCGATTACTTGGGTTAAACCGATCCCCGTTTCCTTTATGGGTTTTGGGATTATAGGTTTTAGGAGTCACATCTTTGATATCGATCTTGTCCTGACTCATGCACTCATCCTTCTTAGGCTTTTATAATGTACGGCGTCATTTCTATTGATGTCGCTCGATGACATTGCTGCTCGTTCCGTCATAAAGATGACCGAACATAATTATTTTAGTAAATACTGATGAACGGCGATTATACAATCAATAACAATTCCGTTTCTTTAACGCAGTCAATGTTTAACAACAAAAATCAGTACAGTTAACCTGATAATTGGCTGAACAGTTATAACCAATTGTGGGACTAAAAACTTTGGTTATAAAAAAGCGACTCACAGAGAGAGTCGCTTAAAGAATACTGGCTGTTGAGCTGGTTATTTGATGATGCCACGAGCGCGTAGGATCGCCGTTTTAAAATCGTCCTCTTGGTCTTTTTTGAGTCCAGGGATCATTTCATCTTTGCTGCTATTACGCATTTTAAGGTGGTAGATCAGTACATCGTCGGTCAGATCTTCTAGCTTTCCTTTGTAGCCTGCTTCTTTTGCCAGCTTAACGATGAACTGCAAGAGGTTCAGCTCTTGATCTTTATGCCATTCAGGCTCTAGTAGCTCAAGCAGCTCTTCAATGCGATGACACTTCATGTCTTTCTCCACAGAATTTATAGGTGTAATTAGCAGTAAAGGTACCAAATTGCTTTGCGAAGACCAAATAGGAAAAACTATCTCTTTCACTGTAGTTTGTTCTAAGTCTTTGAAGCTTTATGAGTCGCGTGCAAAGAAAAAAGCGCAGCTGGCGCCGCGCTTTTGATTAAGCTGCTTTGATAACTTTGGCCGGAACACTCGACATCATTGCTGTCTTCTCAACCAATGTCATTGCTGGCGCAACTTGCTTTGCCTTTGGTGCAGTAGTAAAGCCACTGCGGCGGCGCATTGCACTAGTATTAGTGTGTGCGAACCTGACTGTTGTTGGGCGCATTAATTTACCTAACTGTCAGGCATATCCATTGCCGATGTAATGGCCTGAATCATTATGAGCTAGGCTCCAACAAGATTGAAGAATCACTCTTCTGGCTCTCGCCAATCCAGTTAATGAGTCAGGAATACCGATATGCATGCATATCAAGTGTAAGATTAGCATCCTTGTAATAATTGGTCGATAGTTGAGCAATTGAATTGTTTAGATTTTGTCATTTTGTCGCGATGTTCGAGGCAATTTTTGTTTGATCCCACGATCAGCAGTAGTAGTATGAGATCTCGATGAAGGAGGTGCCTATGTCATTTTTGAAGAAGACACTTGCCAGTTTTGGGATTGGGAGCGCGAAGGTAGACTCAATCTTAAACCAAGACGTGCTATACCCAGGTCAAAGTGTGGATGTGTCGATCCATGTATATGGTGGTGCGACTGAACAAGCGATCGACAACATTGATTTAAAACTCTGTTGCCGCTACATCGCAGAAGCCCCTGATGACCGTGGTGCGCGAGAAGGACACAGCATGCGCCGAGTACCTCAAACTCATGTGCTTGCTAAGTGGAGTCTCCCTTACGCATTTACCATCCATTCCGGCGAAGAGCGTACCTTCGATGTTAAGCTCGATGTGCCTTGGAACACGCCTGTCACCATTGGTGATGCCAAAGTATGGTTAGAAACCGGCTTAGACGTTGCTGCTGCTTTGGATCCGACTGATAAAGACATCCTCACCGTTCGACCTGATCCACTGATGGATGCGGTACTATCTGCATTTGAAGCGCAAGGTTTACGAATTCGCCAGGTGGAATGCGAGGAAGTGAAAGGATTCGATCTACCATTTGTGCAAGAGTTTGAGCTGGTGCCAACCGACGGACCTTACCACGGCGTGTGGCGCGAATTAGAATTTGTTGCCCACCGCAGTGAGCAAGAGCTCAAGTTATGGTTTGAAGTTGACCGCACACGCAAGGGGCAAGGTGGCATGCTCGCGAGCTTACTGGGTAGTGGCAAACTCAAGCGAGAGCTGACCATCCCTGCCACGACTAAGCCAGATCAAGTTGGCGAACTGGTACTCAATTATCTCGATCAAACTACTACCGTTCATGAGTCTTAATTTAAGCTTACACGTGTAAGCCTAATGTGCCATACTAGAGCAAATTTCAAACTCTAGTATAGGCGCATTGATGTCCGAACTGCAGAAACCTCAATACAGTCAACGTGAAGAACTGGCCAATACCATCACCCACGGTATAGGGATGATTTTTGGTATTGTTGGCTTGATACTGCTGTTAGTTAAAGCCATAGACCATCAAGCTGACACTTTAACGCTTACCAGTATGGCGATTTATGGTGCGAGTATTATCGTGCTATTTTTGGCCTCGACGCTCTATCATGCGATCCCTTATCCCAAAGCGAAACGTTGGCTAAAAACCTTCGACCACTGTGCTATTTATCTTTTGATAGCAGGCAGCTATACCCCTTTCTTGTTAGTCAGCTTAAGAACACCTCTAGCATTTGGGTTGATGATCGTTATTTGGAGCATTGCGTTGATCGGCATCATCATGAAAGTTGCGTTCGTCTATCGATTTAAAAAGCTTTCTTTGATGACGTACTTGGTGATGGGATGGTTATCGTTGATTGTGATTTATCAATTAGCTATTAACTTGGATGTCGGCGGACTTACACTGCTTGCCGCTGGTGGAATTGTGTATTCACTGGGGGTGATTTTCTACGTTGCGAAGCGCATTCCCTTTAACCATGCGATCTGGCACGGCTTTGTTTTGGCTGGCTGCGTGTGCCATTTCTTTGCGATTTATTACTTTGTTGAGCCTATCTAGCCGATAGGCTCAACAAAGAATATTAAACACGTATTAGCGAGTTTTTACCTCTAGCACTTTGGCAGAAAACTGGTATTGCTGTGATTGCGGTACAGCCAATTTAATGCTCTTACCTTGTTCTGCTTGCTGTGGTCGCAGGTAGGTATCCGCCATGCGCTTGATGGATTGCCAAACAGTCACGTTTTCTTTTGCCAGTTGCTGACCAGACATATCAAACACTTGCACCTCAACTTCCACTTGAATGACAGATTGAGAGCTTTGGTTGGTGATTGATGTAGGTAAAACAAGCTCACCGCTTTGATAGCTTGCTGAACCAATCAATACATCCACACCTGAATCTGATAGCTGCATGGTTGGCTTTTTGGCGTTTACCACCACGGTCGTGCCAACGGTTTTCGTTACCACTGGAATTGTCGCAATCGCAGGAGCTGCGATTGTTTCAACTACGCTTGCTGTTGTTTGTGTCTCCGTCGCTTGCTGCGCCGGTTTTTTCATGACGTATTCCCAGGTAAAGTCATCGTTCAACTTCACTTCTCGACCATCGGCTAAAGTGATGACCTCGGCGGCGTATGTGGATGAGGCGGCAAGTAGGGTCGCCAGAGTAATCCATGTTTTCATTGTTATACCTTTTAATTAGAGTCTGCTTAGCGGCGCCAAAACGCAGGAAAGAACAGTACAAGAATAGTCAGAATTTCCAAGCGGCCCATTAACATCCCAAAGCTTAAGAGCCATTTGGCAGTATCGGGCAGAGGCGCGAAGTTGCCTGTCGGGCCAATCACACTGCCCATACCAGGGCCAACATTGGCAACGGCGGTGATTGAGCCAGAAATACTGGTCACAGGGTCGAGGCCAAGTGCACTTAAACAACCCGCGATAAAGATAATGGTGATAAAAAACATCAAGCCAAATGCCACCACTGAGCGAACAATATCATCATTCACCGGTCGCTGGTTATAACGCTGTACAAACACCCCTGAAGGGTGAATCAACTTCATCATTTGTTTGTTTAGCAGCGTCATCGCAATTTGGAAGCGGAAGATTTTGATCCCGCCAGACGTTGATCCTGAGCATGCTCCCGCCATCATTAAGAATGCGAAAAGAGTAGTGGGTAATGCGCCCCATGCGGTGAAGTCTTCTAAGCCAAAGCCAGTTGTGGTGACGACAGAGACAATATTAAACATCGACACTCGCAGGGCATCCAAAATGGTGTACCCATCTCGAATCACTAACCAAGCTGAAATCACTAAGCTTGAGAATACGAACAGGTACGCAAATCCTCTAACTTGAGCGTCGTTAACCAACACATCAATACGGCGTTTACGTAACGCGGCGATAAAGAGCAAAAATGGCAAACCACCTAAGAACATAAAGGTAGTGGCCACCCAATGTGCGCCATTAGAGAAGTGGTTCATTGACCCATCAGATGTAGAGTATCCACCTGTCGATAGCGTAGTAAAGGCATGGTTGATTGCTTCGAACAGGTTCATGCCGGTGACCAAGTAGCCCAAAATACATAAGCCCGTTAGCATCAAATAAACCGCTACGATGTTTTTGGCGACCGTTTTCGCTCTTGGACTACTTTTATCCGACCAATCTGATGATTCGGTTTGGAATAGCTTCATACCACCGACATTCAGCATAGGTAACACTGCTACCGCCATCACGATAAAACCAATGCCACCAAGCCACTGTAAAATAGAGCGCCATAGCAAGATGCTCGGCGCCATGTTGTCTAGGCCACTGAGCACCGTTGAGCCCGTCGTGGTGATACCCGACATCGTTTCGAAGTAGGCGTCGGTGAAGCTGATGTGGTTGATAAACACAAATGGCAAGGCGGCAAACGCACTCGCGATGGTCCAAACCAAACTGGTGATGAGGAACATATCGCGTACGCTGAGTTTGAACTTGGCGGTTCGACCTATCGTTAGGCAGATGAAGGCGGCAAGGTGCGTGATCACAACGGCTTGGGCGAAATCGAGGAATCCCCCCGTACCGGTAAAGAAAGCGACCAAAGTCGGCACGTACATAAACAGGGCCAGTTTGGATAAAACCAGCCCGATAACAAACAGTACGGGACGTAAGTTGACCATAGGAAAATCCTAGAGGAAAAATGGACTCGGTTGGAATAGCGCTTCGACGTCTGATACGTATTTTTTGTTGACCAGGAACATCACCACATGATCATCCTGCTCGATGACCGTACGGTCGTGGGCAATAAGAACTTCTTCGCCACGAACGATAGCACCAATGGTGGTCCCAGGTGGAAGCTTTATATCTCCAATCGCACGTCCAACCACTTTAGATGTACTTTCATCACCGTGAGCGACGGCTTCAATCGCTTCCGCAGCGCCGCGGCGAAGTGAGGATACGTTTACGATATCAGCGCGACGAACGTGCGTTAGCAAGGCTGAAATAGTGGCTTGCTGAGGTGAGATTGCTACATCAATTACGCCGCCTTGTACCAGGTCTACATAAGCGCCACGTTGGATCAGCACCATCACTTTTTTAGCGCCCATGCGTTTTGCCAACATTGCAGACATGATGTTGGTTTCATCTTCGTTGGTCAGCGCGATGAAGACGTCGACTTGGTCGATGTTCTCTTCCGAGAGAAGCTCTTGGTCTGCCGCATCACCGCAGAACACGATGGTGTTTTCTAGTTGCTCAGAGAGCTTTTCTGCACGCTGGTAGTTACGCTCAATCAGCTTCACGCTGTAAGTTTGCTCTAGGCGTTTTGCCAAGCTTGCGCCGATGTTACCCCCGCCAACAATCATGATGCGGCGGTACGGTTTTTCTAGGCGCTGAAGCTCACTCATCACTGAGCGAATATGATTACTTGCTGCAACGAAGAACACTTCATCGTCGGCTTCAATAATCGTGGTGCCTTGTGGGCGAATCGGGCGACCCTGGCGGAAAATAGCTGCCACACGGGTATCAATGTGCGGCATGTGCTCACGCAAAGCAGATAGCGCATTACCCACCAACGGGCCACCATAGTAGGCTTTCACCGCCACTAGGCTGACTTTCTGTTCAGCAAAGCTCACCACTTGCAGCGCACCTGGGTATTGGATCAGACGTTCGATGTAGCTCGTAACGAGTTCTTCTGGTGCGATAAGGTGATCAACAGGAATAGCGCCAGATTTAAACAGGGCTTCTTTTTCTGCCAAGTATTCTGGAGAGCGAATACGCGCAACGCGGTTTGGGGTATTGAATAGAGTGAACGCGACCTGACAGGCGGCCATGTTGGTTTCATCAGTGTTGGTTACTGCGACGAGCATATCGGCGTCTTGCGCGCCAGCTTCGTGTAGCACGTCTGGATGGCTCGCATGGCCATTGACCACACGTAGGTCGTATTTGTCCTGCAATTCACGCAGTCGGTCGGCATTATTGTCGACGATGGTGATGTCGTTGTTTTCACCCACTAGGTTTTCTGCCAGTGTGCCGCCAACCTGACCTGCACCAAGAATAATGATCTTCATACTCTTTTCTCGTATCTGAAAAAGGCGATTGAAATCACTTCAATCGCCCTATTTAGCATGCTGTTACGCGTGTGTCTTAGTTAGCACTGCGTAGTAGAAACCATCCATATCTTCTTCGCCTGGTAGAATTTGACGACCAGGCTGGTCGGGATCAGAATCCAGCAGTTGCGCATCCGCGGTACGTGCTAAAAACGCTTTTACTTGCTCCACGTTTTCTTGCGGTGTGATTGAACAAGTCGCGTAAACCATGGTGCCGCCGGGCTTCAGTTGCGTCCACATGGCATCAAAAATTTCACTTTGCAGCTCTGCTAATGCGGCGATGTCGTCTGCACGACGTAGCCATTTGATGTCTGGGTGACGACGAATCACGCCAGTCGCAGAACATGGGGCATCCAGCAAAATGCGATCAAATTGCTCGCCTTGCCACCATTCTTGTGGATTACGCGCATCACCGCAAACCACTTTTGCCTGAAGGTTGAGACGCTTCAGGTTTTCATGCACACGTTTCAAGCGTGTGTCGTCGCAGTCAATCGCGACCACTTCACTGCCCGACGTGCGCTCTAGAATGTGCGCAGTCTTGCCACCTGGCGCAGCACAGCAATCTAAAATCCGTTCGCCGTCTTGTGGTTTTAGGTAGTTGATCGAAAGCTGCGCCGCCGCATCTTGTACCGAAACCCAACCTTTATCAAAACCAGGTAGCTTCATCACGTCACATGGTGCGGCCAATTTTATGGCGTCCATTGCTTCTGTGTGTGGCGTGCTATCAATGTTTTCATTTTTGAGCAGCGCAAGGTATTCATCACGAGTGTGGTGTTGATGGTTCACACGCAGCCACATTGGTGCTTTTTGGTTGTTCGCTTCAACAATACTTTCCCATTGCTTTGGGTAGGCCTCTTGCAGCAGTTTTAGTAACCAGCTTGGGTGACCGTACTTGCCAGCGTTGTTGCTGACGGCCATTTGGTCGAGTTCTTCTTGGTTGCGCTGGTAGTTACGCAATACCGCGTTAATCAAACCACGCAGACGAGGACCTTTCAGCTCTTTAGTGCCTTCAACCGTTTCACCGACTGCTGCGTGCGCAGGAATACGCATGAAGCTCAGTTGGTAAATACCAACCAGAATTAGGTGATGGAATACACGTTGTTTGCCTTTTAGCGGCTTATCCATCAATTGGTTTGCGATCATTTCTAGGCGAGGTAGGTAACGTAGCGCACCGTAACAGATCTCTTGTAGCAGAGCATGGTCACGAGGTCGTACCGTTTGTTGAGCCGCTGGAAGAGCGCTTGAAAGTGAGTGGCCCTTGTCGACGACAAGATACAGGACGTTAGCAGCCGCAGCGCGAACATTCATGATGAGTACCTTAAAGTAAAGGAGGGCATCTCTGCCCTCTAAAAGTTCGTATTATTGGGGATGATAACCCCTAGTATGGCTTAAACCAGCAGAGTGCCAACTTCAAACCAAGCCGCACGCGAATTCAGAATATCCTGAACTGACATGGCTTTTTTGCCAGGAACTTGCAGTTGCTCTAGCACCAGTACGCCGTTGCCTGTCGCAACATAAATACCGGTTTTATCTGCTTGTACGATGGTGCCGGCTGGCTTGTCACTGGTTTGCTCTGCCACACGGCTTTGCCATACTTTGATGCTGTTTTCTGCCGCCTCAAAGTGGCTCATTGGCCATGGGTTAAATGCACGAACGCAGCGCTCAATGTGCGCCGCATCGTCGTTCCAGTTGATGCGTGCTTCTTCTTTGCTGAGTTTTTTCGCATAGTTCGCTAGCTCATCGTCTTGCTTCACTGGCACTGCTTTACCCGCAGCAATGTCTGCTAGGCAGTCAATCAGAGCTTCTGGACCAAGCTCAGCCAATTTTTCATACATTGAAGCGCTGGTATCTGTCGCTTCGATTGGCAGAGTTGCAATCTTCAGCATATCACCAGTGTCGAGACCGATGTCCATCTGCATGATGGTCACGCCAGTTTCTGCATCGCCCGCCCAAATAGAGCGTTGGATTGGAGCCGCACCACGCCAACGAGGTAGGATAGAACCATGTACGTTGATACAACCAAGTTTAGGGGTATCAAGAACCGCTTGTGGCAGCAGCATACCGTACGCCACGACAACCATGAGGTCGGCGTTCAGATCGGCAAGTTCTTGTTTCGCTTCGTCGGACTTAAAGCTTTCAGGTTGGTAAACCGGGATATTGTGTTCTAGCGCCAGTTGTTTTACCGGTGGCGCAGCCAATTTTTTGCCACGACCCGCTGGACGATCTGGGTTTGTGTAAACCGCGATGACTTCATGCTCCGAAGACAACAACGCCGCCAAGTGACGGGCGGCGAAATCCGGAGTACCTGCAAAGACAATTCGTAAAGACTGACTCAAGGTAGACTTCCTTCTAATTGGTATGGTTCGAGATTAAGCGTTTTGCTGCTTCTCGTTAAAGCGTTTGATTTTCGCTAGCTTGTCCTGAATGCGTTTGCGTTTCAGTGGTGATAGGTAATCCACGAATAGCTTACCTTGTAGGTGATCAAGCTCGTGTTGAACACAAATCGCTAGCAGGTCGTCGGCTTCAAAGGTGAACTCTTTGCCATCACGATCCAGTGCTTTAACGGTAACTTCTGCAGCGCGAGGCACAAGTGCGCGCGCACCTGGTACCGACAGACAGCCTTCTTCGATGCCATCTTCGCCACGCTTTTCCAGAATCTCAGGGTTGATTAGCACCATCGGCTCATCGCGAGTTTCTGAAATATCAATCACTACGATACGTTTGTGGATATCAACCTGCGTTGCAGCAAGGCCAATACCTTCTTCGTCGTACATGGTTTCAATCATGTCATCGACGATTTTTTGAATCTCAGGTGTCACCGCTTCAACAGGCTTTGCGACTGTGCGCAGGCGATCATCCGGGAATGTTAATACTTGTAATACAGACATATTCACTCGAAATATTGAACTGTGCCGAAACAGCACAAACCTTGTTGGCTCAATTCTAGACATTTTATAGCCTAAATGACAGCATCCTTGCACCAATTTCCATTCTGGTTCCTGCTTAATAGACCAAGGACGAGGGTCATGAATCGAATTTTCCGCAACGTTGCCAGTATTACGTTGCCGTTACTTTTCTCTTTCAACGCTGTAGCAAATGTGGATGCGAACCCACTGACTGTTAAAGATGATGCGCCACATACATATGTAGTTGTGAAGGGCGATACGCTATGGGATATTTCGGCCATGTACTTGGATAGCCCGTGGTTGTGGCCTCGTTTATGGCAAGTAAACCCGGAAATCGATAACCCTCATTTAATTTATCCCGGAGACAAGCTGTCTTTGGTGTGGATTAACGGTCAGCCCGTGTTGAGCCTAAAACCGGTTAAGAAGCTGAGCCCGAAAGCTCGCATCACAGAAAAGAAAGCCGTACCAACGGTCGCGGAAGGTTTGGTGATGCCTTACCTTAAATCGGATCGGTTGCTAGATAAAGATTCGTTGAACAGAGCAGCAAAAGTGATGGGTAGCAGCAAGGGCAGTAAGTATCTGACTGCAGAAGATGTGCTGTATATCAATGGCAATCAGACCGCGACAGGTTGGGCTATTTACCGACCAGTAGCTACCTTTTCGCGTGACGATGTGTCCGAAGAGATTACCGCGCTGCGTTTGATTGCCAAAGGCGAGCTCGTTGAAGCTTCGACTGATTACTCAGGTTTGAAGCTTACATCGCAAATGCAAGAAATCCTACGTAACGATATCGCGTTGCCAAATCAATCGGTTGAGAATACTGACTTCACGACTACGTTCTATCCGCTGCCGTCGCCACAAGGCAGTTCTGCAAAGTTGCTAGGTAATATCGAAGGTATTCGCTTTAGTTCAACTAACCAAGTCGTGGTGATTGATAAAGGCACGTCAGATAGTCTCAAGCAAGGCAGTGTGTTTGATTTAAAAGAAGACGCGCACCCAGTTTACAAAGACGGCGATGAGTTCAAGAAAGAGTTTGGCGTGCTTGATAAGAAAATCACTTTGCCTCAAAGCAAAGTTGGTGAGTTGCTGGTCATTCGTCCTTATGAGTACTTTAGCTTGGCACTGATCACTCACAGTACGAAACCCATTAACCAAGATATTTCGGTGGTGTCACCGTTGGCGGACGAATTAACCATCGATGAATCGACGAAATAACGATGATCTCGCTGCCTGGTTAAAACTGAGTTGTTTGCCAGGCATTGGCGGCGTCAAAATGAATAAGCTACTGGCAAGAGACACGCCACGTAACATCGTAAACTTCTCTCCTGAACAGCTACAACAACTTGGGTTAACAACTAAGCAAATTCAAGCTTGGGCTTCAACAGATAAAGAAGTCGATGCTTGTTTAAGCTGGCTTGAGGCTTCTACAAATCATCATATCCTGACACTGACTGACCCGTGTTATCCACCTCAGCTCAAACAAATCGTTGCACCGCCACCTCTACTTTTTGTTCAAGGAAACCCTACTTGTCTTTCTCAGCCACAAATCGCGATGGTTGGAAGTCGAAATGCGAGTATTGATGGATTACAGCATGCACGTCAGTTTGCTGCAGAGTTTGTTCAGCACGATTTTATTGTCACCAGTGGTCTCGCTTTAGGCATTGATGGTCATGCGCATGATGGTGCGTTGCAAGCCGGTGGTAAGACGATTGCGGTGCTAGGATCTGGTTTAGCAAATATTTATCCAGCACGTCATCGTAGTTTAGCGCAACGTGTTATTGAACACGGGGCTTTGGTGTCTGAGTTTCGGCCTAATGCCAAGCCGCGCCCAGAAAACTTCCCGCGTCGTAATCGTATTATTAGTGGATTATCGCTTGGTGTACTGGTCGTCGAGGCGGCGAAAAAGAGCGGCTCGTTAATTACAGCTCGTTACGCGCTTGAGCAAGGTCGAGAAGTATTTGCGCTGCCAGCGTCAATCAATGCCCCCAATGCCTGCGGTGGAAACCAGTTGATACGTCATGGCGCTTGCCTCGTAGAAAAGACGAAAGATGTCTTAGATGAAATACAGTCCTTGCTTGATTGGTCTATTAATCAGAGTACCGATTTATTTTCTACGTTAAATGATGAAGAAGAATTGCCATTTCCTCAGCTGTTAGCTAACGTAGGAAGTGAAGCTACACCGGTTGATATTCTTGCAAACAGGACCAATATACCTGTCCAAGAAGTCATGATGCAGCTCTTAGAGTTAGAACTCTCTGGGCATGTCGTTGCGGTTTCAGGTGGCTATATTCGAAAGGGGAGGGGCTAGCTATGATGATGGATATACTGATGTATCTATTCGAAACCTACATCCATAGCGATGCAGAGTTACAGGTCGAACAAGACGAGTTGGAAGAAGAGTTGCTTCGTGCAGGCTTCCAACAAAAAGATATCTACAAAGCCCTTGTCTGGTTAGAAGAGCTTGCCGCATTGCAGCAAAGTGACACCTCTTCTGCAATCTCGACTTGCATGGCTTCGTCATCAACTCGTATCTACACAGCGAAAGAGACGCAGCGTTTAGATTTGGAATGCCGAGGATTTCTATTGTTTCTCGAGCAAATCAATGTGTTAACCACAGAAACTCGCGAAATGGTGATTGACCGAGTGATGGGATTAGAAACGAGTGAGTTTGAGCTTGAAGACCTCAAATGGATCATTCTGATGGTGCTGTTTAATGTGCCTGGCAACGAAAACGCTTACACGCTAATGGAAGAGCTGTTGTACACCAAGGAACAAGGGATTCTTCACTAACCATCTGGGCAAGTTCGAGTTTAGCTAGAATAAACGCGAGTTTGTCTTTTTGTGTGTTTTTCACGAAACGGTAAGTATGAGTAGTAAAATCGACAACACCCTTTTCTCTGCCCATGAACACGCTTTGGAGCACGAGCCGTGTCCAAAATGTGGTGGTGAGCTGACTCTCAAGCACGGAAAACATGGCCCATTTCTCGGCTGTAACCATTACCCAAGCTGTGATTACATTAAACCGCTACACAGCAATGATGGGCACATCGTGAAAGAGTTGGGTGTGCCTTGTCCTGAGTGTGGCAATGAGTTGGTACTCCGCCAAGGGCGCTACGGCATGTTTGTCGGTTGTAGTAACTACCCGGCTTGTCATCATATTGAGTCGATTAATCAACCAGAGCCAGAGGCGCAGTCACAAGAGCAACACGCTTGCCCTGAATGTGGCAAAGGACATTTGGTTGAGCGTAAAACCCGATTTGGCAAAACATTCTACGCGTGTGATAACTACCCTAAATGCAAATTTGCTGTGAACCTTGCTCCGGTCAAGGGGCGATGCGAAGAATGTGGTTTTACTTTGTTGGTGGAGAAGAAACTCGCCAGTGGTGTGAAATTGCAATGTGCCAACCGTAAGTGCCAGCACACCCAACAAGGGTAAATACATCAAAGGAATTAAAAAGGGTCGCATCGTGCGACCCTTTTTTTATTTTTTTGCTGCCAAACGTTAGTGTTGAGGCTGTTTAGCGAACGCTTGCACGGCTGGGAAAGCTATTGGGTCTAAGATGTCTGCCAGAGCGCACAACCTACGGTGCAATTCTCCTGGGTAGTCGCCACACACGTTGATGTGTCCCATCTTGCGACCTGCACGTTTCTCTTTGCCATACCAATGAAGGTGGCAACCATCCATTAATAACAATGCTTCTGGTAGTGTGTCTTCACCAAGAATATTGATCATTGAAGTTTCACGAACCAATTTCGTACTACCTAATGGTAAGCCGCACACTGCGCGCAGATGGTTTTCAAACTGACACGTTTCTGCACCTTGCTGTGTCCAGTGACCAGAGTTGTGCACGCGTGGAGCAATCTCATTCACTAAAAGTGCCCCATCGACATCAAAGAACTCAAGCGCTAATACGCCAACGTAATCTAGGCTATCTGCGACTGCCGTGAACATTTGCTTTGCTTGTTCCTGTAACCCTGGCGCATCAATCGCAGTAGAAAGACTCAATACACCGTTGGTGTGAACATTCTCTGCCAGAGGGTACACTTCCACACTGCCATCTTTGCTTCGAGCACCAACCAGTGATACTTCGCGGTTAAAAGGAACAAACTCTTCAGCAACAATCGCTTGAGTTGGTGTTGCCGCGATGCACTCCGACATCTCAGTCCAAATGTCGTCGACTTGAGAAGCTTCTTTTAAGCGCCATTGACCTTTACCATCGTAACCACCCAATGCACTTTTCAGAACCATTGGCATACCAACGTGTTCAATTGCGCGGTCAAAGTCTTCACGAGTTTCAATGACGTAGTATTTCGCGTTGCGCACGCCAGCATCATC
Source organism: Vibrio sp. 1562 (assembly GCF_033340155.1). Lineage (NCBI taxonomy): Bacteria > Pseudomonadati > Pseudomonadota > Gammaproteobacteria > Vibrionales > Vibrionaceae > Vibrio > Vibrio sp. 1562. The sequence goes on along the minus strand of NZ_JAWOVY010000016.1, from coordinate 4,430 downwards.
AAGCAGTGCTTTTTCAATACGGCGATCACCACCTGCTTTGATGGCTTGCGTACTTGGTAGGAACTTGCCGCTCGCTTCGCAAACCTTGAGCACGTCATGTGGAATATGCTCGAACTCGGCAGTAATCACATCAACTTGCGTAATCGCATTTTCCAAGCCATGGCCAAGTACCTGTTGAGTTAAAGGGTGAACGACATCACCGCTGCTGATATCGTAAGCTGAAATTTGAATATTCAGTGGCGCACCAGCCAGAGACATCATACGAGCCAACTGACCCGCACCAAGAACCAGTACATGCATCTGATTAATCCTCTGCAGGGTTTGGATTTGCGAGAACTGTTTCCGTTTGCTCATTACGGAATGCTTCTACCTTCGCCATGATGTTTTCATCATGAGTGCCTAGGATTTGCGCTGCTAGGATACCGGCGTTTGCTGCGCCCGCTTCGCCAATCGCCAATGTACCAACCGCAATTCCCTTTGGCATCTGTACAATAGAAAGCAGTGAATCCATACCTTTCAGTGCACGAGACTGAACGGGAACCCCAAGCACTGGCAAACTAGTAAACGCCGCCGCCATACCTGGTAGGTGGGCTGCACCACCTGCGCCTGCGATGATAACTTTGATGCCGCGTTCTTTTGCGCCACTAGCGTAGTCAGCCAGTAATTGAGGAGTTCGGTGTGCTGACACGACTTTTGTTTCGTAAGGCACGCCAAATTGGTCTAGCATGTCCGCTGCTAGTTTCATGGTTGGCCAATCGGATTTAGAACCCATGATGATACCGACTTTCATCTCAAACTCCTTTAAGCTGCAAAAATTAGGTGAGCTATAAATTTGTGCGCATTATACGGGGATTTTTATCTCAAGCAAACGTTTGCGTCTTGTTGTTGGCGCTATTGATACATTTTATAAAAAATTGCTTTAGTGTCTGAGAATGAATATTTGTACACTTAGTGAAAACAACACAGTCAAACAAATAGGAAGTAATCGGTGGATAACTTTGAACAAGTGCTCAACGCACTCAAGCAAGGCGAAGTGATTGCCTATCCAACTGAAGGGGTTTTTGGTGTCGGATGTGATCCAGATAACCCAGAAGCAATTCAAAAGCTATTAGAGCTCAAGCAGCGTCCGGTAGAAAAAGGGCTGATTCTCATCGCGGCAAGTTATGATCAGCTCTTGCCTTATATTGATGAATCTCAGTTGACTGAAGAACAATTACAGACTGTTCATGCCACTTGGCCAGGCCCATACACCTGGATCATGCCAGCGAGCGATAAAGTATCCAACTGGGTTTCAGGGCAGTTTGATTCAATTGCGGTTCGTGTGACTGATCATCCTTTGGTGCAAAAAATGTGTAATGCATTCGGAAAGCCGTTAACCTCTACCAGCGCGAATCTCTCCGGCTTACCACCGTGTATGACCACGGAAGAAGTCGAAGAGCAGTTGGGTGATAAGCTGGTCGCCATTCTTCGTGGCGAGACCAGCGGTCGTGATAAACCCAGCGAGATTCGTGACGCTAAAACTTCACAAATATTAAGACAGGGTTAACCCTGCTAGCCAGCCATCATTAGGTTTCACGTAATAGGTAATAACGTATGTCAGCGATCGATAAGCACGCCGTAAAGCAGTTCTTGATGTCACTTCAGGACTCCATTTGTCAGCAGTTAGAACAAGAAGATGGAAAGGCCGTCTTTGTCGAAGATGCATGGCAACGTGAAAAAGGAGAGCGTCTGGGTGGCGGTGGTCGCTCACGTGTTTTGCGTGATGGCCTTGTTTTCGAGCAGGGAGGCGTGAACTTCTCGCATGTGGAAGGGAAAGAAATGCCAGCATCTGCGACAGCGCATCGCCCAGAGCTAGCGGGTCGTCGTTTTGAAGCGATGGGTGTTTCTTTGGTTATTCACCCTAAAAACCCTTACGTACCGACTTCACACGCCAATGTCCGCTTCTTTATTGCAGAAAAAGATGGCGAAGACCCAATTTGGTGGTTTGGTGGTGGTTTTGACCTAACGCCGTTCTATCCATTTGAAGAAGATTGCCAATCATGGCACGACACTGCAAAACTGCTTTGTGCGCCATTTGGTGACGATGTTTACCAAGAGCATAAAGCATGGTGTGACAAATACTTCTTCCTACCACATCGTAATGAAACTCGCGGTGTTGGCGGTTTGTTCTTTGATGATCTAAACCAGTGGGAATTTGATAAGTGTTTTGCTTACATCAAAGCAGTCGGTGAAGGCTATTGCCAGGCTTACTTGCCGATCGTTTCTCGTCGTAAAGAGATCGAGTATGGTGAGCGTGAGCGTGAATTCCAACTATATCGTCGCGGCCGTTACGTAGAGTTCAACTTAGTGTATGACCGTGGTACCTTATTTGGTTTACAAAGTGGTGGGCGTACTGAGTCGATTCTGATGTCAATGCCGCCGCTCGCTCGCTGGGAGTACTGCTACGAGCCAGAAGCGGGATCGCCAGAAGCTGAACTTTACGAGCGATACCTAACGCCACGAGAGTGGTAAGCACGGAATCTCCTTTTCTATATAGATAGATAGTGATAGGGTCATCTGTAATCAGGTGGCCCTGTTTTCTCTATATCTAAGTAAGGAACAAAGGTAAGGAAATGACCCAGCAAATCGATCGCTATGCCGTGTTTGGTAATCCTATCGGACACAGTAAGTCGCCATTCATTCACACTTTGTTTGCTCGTCAAACTAATCAGTCTTTGGTGTATACCGCAGAAAGTGCACCTGTTGATGGTTTTATTGACGCGGCGAAGGTGTTTTTTGCTGAAGGTGGCAAGGGGTGCAACATCACTATGCCATTTAAAGAAGATGCTTATCAATTTGCTAGTCGATTGACAGAACGGGCTCAGTTAGCAGGCGCGGTAAATACCCTCAAGAAGTTAGACGATGGTGAAATCATCGGTGACAACACTGATGGTGCAGGTTTAGTGCAAGATCTGCTTCAGCATCAGGTTGTATTGGAAGGCGCGCGAATCCTAATTATTGGCGCTGGTGGTGCAGCTCGTGGTGTTATTAAGCCACTACTCGATCAAAAGCCGACCTCTTTAACCATTACCAACCGTACCTTTAGTAAAGCACAGGAGCTTGCAGAGCTGTTTGTCTCTCACGGTCCTATCCGCGCCAAAGAGATGGCAAGTATTGATGAAGAGTATGATGTCATCATTAACTCCACATCCGCTTCTCTTAGTGGTGAACTACCGACTATTTCATCCTCCATCTTTGCCGCTAACAGTACAAGCTATGACATGATTTATGGCAAAGGGGTGACGAGCTTTAACTTATGGGCAAAAGAGAATGGTGCCGCTCATGCGTATGACGGTCTTGGAATGTTAGTTGGGCAGGCTGCGGAAAGCTTTATGCTCTGGCGTGGCTTACGTCCTGGTGCCAAACAAATTCTCAGAGAACTAAGAAAGAACCTTGAAGGTCAATAAGCGATGAATCAATCCATCTTATTCCCAGATATTCAATCATGGGATGAAGTATCACAATCGGTAAACTTTTCGGCGCAACAATCAGGCGCACTAATAGAGTGCTTTGTGACGAAACAAAAGTTAGAAAAGCTCAGTGGTTCACTGATTGAAACTGAGCAAGCGGCAATTAAAGTGTTTACTGATTACCGATTCGACCTAGAAGAAATGGCTGAAGAGCTAATAGAAGATGAAGCCTTCAACGAAGAAGGCCATATCATCATCGGTTAACAGGGTTTTAGTTCAAGTCTTTTACTTCATTTAAGTAGTCGTTTTTGTTCTGCACATAGTTGTTGGCAGACTTTTGCAAGAAAGCTCGTTCTTTTTCTGATAGAGGGCGAGCTTGTTTTACTGGGCTTCCAACATATAAGTAGCCACTTTCTAATACTTTCCCAGGTGGCACTAAACTGCCTGCTCCGATCATCACCTCTGACTCAATTACAACAGCATCTAAAACAATAGCTCCCATACCAACCAAAACACGATCGTGGATCTCACAACCGTGCAGCATCACTTTGTGGCCAATCGTAACGTCATTACCAATAATCAATGGGTAGCCGTTTGGGTTTTCGGCGTTCTTATGGGTGACATGCAAAACACTGCCATCTTGAATATTCGTTCGATCACCAATGTGAATGTGGTTTACATCACCTCGCGCTGCTACCAGTGGCCAAATGCTAGAATCATCGCCAATTCGGATATCACCGACTAAAACAGAGGTTGGGTCAACGTAAACACGCTCACCAAGTTCAGGCTTTATACCTTTGTAGCTTCTCATTGAGCTCATCTTTTTTCCTTATTCAGGGCGATTACAGGGTGTATGGAGGTAGAATAGTAGTGAAAACTCGCCTTTTAGAATAAAAAACACCCAAACGATAAAAAAATCAAAAAAAACGAGAAAAAGGGCTTGCCAATGTGATCGCAATCTCTATAATGCCACCTCGCTGA